>DBKX01000364.1:19772-29669 GCA_002297865.1 Lachnoclostridium sp. UBA739 | reverse complement strand
ATCTTTTCTTCCTTTTCACCAAGATACAGATATTCAGCAGCACGCCCTGCCAGTAAGATACAAATACGGTTTCTGATTTCCTGTAAGGCTAGAAGACTACGGTCATTTTTACTATAGGACATGGTAAATCCTTTTACATGAGATGTGGTTGGAACAATGGAGATCACATCAATCACATCATCTGTAAGCAGACGGGTTACCAGCGCATGTCCAGCTTCATGATAAGCAGTTAGTTCTCTTTGATAGATTTCTTCTTCGTTTTCTAGAAGATACCCTTTGATTTTCTGTTGTACAATTGTCTGTTCAAAATCTTTTGCTTCTATTATAGTGCGTCTGTTTAAAAGAGCATGGATCGCAGCGGAGTTTACACAGTTTTCAATATCTGCACAACACATGCCAGCAAATTTCCAAGTCAACTCATTGAGATTCACATCAGAGGACAGCTTTTTGTCCTTTACATACATCTTGATTAGTTCATACCTGGTCTGATAATCAGGATTCTTAATGGTAATCTTACGATCAAAACGACCTGGACGTACTAAAGCGTCATCTAGAGAGGCGATTCGGTTCGTTGCAGCAATTACAAAAATTCCTTCATTTCCATCAAAACCATCTAATTCGGTTAGCAGGGAAGTAACGATACGGTTGCTGTCTGTATTAGTAGCATTGCCGTTGTCCATACGTTTTCCACCAATCGCATCAATTTCATCAAGGAATACAATACAAGGTGCAATTTTACGAGCTTCTTTAAACAGTTTTCTTAAGTCTTGTGAGCCCTTCCCTACAATAATTCCCCCTATATCACAAGCATTAGCCTGTATAAAGGAAACATTCATTTCTGTAGCAATTGCTTTGGCAAGTAAGGTTTTTCCGTTACCAGGGCTCCCTTCAAAAATGATACCTTTTGGCATTCGAATTCCAGATTGCAGATATTCACAACGATTTTTCATAATGTCAATGTATATTTGAACTTCTCGTTTTACTTCGTTCATTCCTGCGATCTGGTCAAATGTGACATTGGTTGATTTTATGATTTTGTATTTGGAACCATTGGCGTTTGTCTGCATAATATTGCGAACTAAAAATACAATAAAACCAGCAACGATAATATATAAGACAATCTTCCCGATTAATTCCAAGCTCATGGATCCGGGATGAGAGTAAAAATACGTAACAAGCCCTGCTATTAAAATAACAGTGATGATTAGGCCGTATACCCAACCCCTATTCTTTTTGAAATTCATACTACCCACTCCTTTTCTGGTAATCACTCTAAAGTAAAATGCAGAGTAACAATGTCATAATCATATCATAAATTTTCAAATTGAATAGTGATTTCTATTACCAGTATTTCTAGAAAGAATCTGTTTTGACAAAAGAAGCCAATGAGAAGGAGGAAGGGGGAAAGAGCATTATTTGGATAAAGTCTACAAATTCGTTGCCATAAACTTGCCACATGTCTGCAATAAAATTTCTTGTATCTAAGTAAAAATTAGGAATAGGGAGGAAGCGGTATGTTGCACTTAACAGATAAAAGAAAATGGATTATAAGTATTTTGCTTCTAATTATAATGATAACCTGCACTTGGCAGGGAATCAGTAACATAGCAGTTTCTGCTGCTTCAAAAATATCAATACCAGCAAAGGTAACAGGCAATAACGTATATGTCCGAAAAAAAGCAAGTCGTAAAGGTGAATTGGTCATATACAATCAGAAGGAAGTAAAACTTGGAAAGAATTACGCAGTAACAATAAAAGGACAAGCATTTATGGATGGAGAAAAATGGTATCGTATTTCATTCAAGCTTGATAGAAAATCATTAACTGGCTATATGCTAAGTGATTACATACAACTCACCCTAGAAACATCAGTTAAGGCGAAAGTAATCAGTTCTACAGCACAGAAAGTCCGTACAAAGGCAGGACAAAATACATATTTAAAAGTAAATGGTAACATTGTAACACTTGCAAAGGACAAAACGATTCAGATAAAAAAAGAAACCAAATGCAATAATAAAAAGTGGTTTTATGTAGCCTTTTCTTATAATAAAAAAACATATAAGGGTTATATACCGGCAAACTGTATTACTTTTGCAGCAACAGAAGTGAAAACAACACCAAAACCATCAGTGCCATCCAAAGCACCAGATGTAACGGAAAAACCAACTGCTACAAAGAAGCCAGCGGTTACCAAGACACCAACCCCAACAATAATGCCATCGTCAACTTCATCTAAAGAGAATACAGTGATTGGCAAGACGGGAGTTGTAACCGCTCATGCATTAAATGTTCGTACAGGTGCAGGTACAAGTTACGGCAATCTAATGTGGAATTCTTCTAAGGTTCAAATTGTAAAAGGAACGGGAGTTTTGATACTGGATTGTGAACCTGTGAATAACGTTACCTGGTATAAGGTTTCCTTCAATTATCAAGGGAAGACATTAATTGGATATGTCAGTGGAAGTTATATTAAGGTCGGCGGGACACCAGTTCCAAGCCCTTCTGTTGTTCCAAGCCAGAAACCAAGCAAGGAGCCAGTAGAGACATCAATGCCTGCGGCATCTCAAACACCGTTAACAGATAAGCAGTTTGAAGAAGAATTGAAAAAACAGGGATTTCCAGAAGATTATAGAAGTGGATTAAGAAACCTGCATCATAAATATCCCCTTTGGCAGTTTAAAACATATAAAGTGGGATATAGCTGGGATACTGCCATCTCCAAAGAAAGTGTGGTAGGCAAGAATCTGATTACGAAATCGAAAGCATCAGGTTGGAAATCCTTTGAGAAAGGAGCTTATAACTGGTCAACAGACTCCTATATTCCATTTGACGGTTCAACATGGGTGACAGCTTCTAAGCAGGCCATAGAATACTATATGGACCCAAGAAATTTTTTAACTACAGATGGTATTTTCCAGTTTGAGTATCTTGGATATGAACCAGAATATCAGACAGAATCCGGCGTAGAAAGCATTTTAAAGAACACAGTGCTACATAAACAGTCATACGTTTATGAGGCGGACGATGGAGATGAGATAGAGAAAACTTATGGAGAAACTTTTATAGATGCAGCAGATTATTCAAAAGTAAATCCATTTCATCTTGCCACTAGAGTAAAACAGGAAGTTGTAACCTCCAAAGGATTGAGCTCGTCCGCTACTGGAACATTTTCTGGATATACAGGTTATTACAATTTCTACAACATTGGTGCGACTCACAGTACGGCACCAAACGGAGCTATTATAAATGGTCTTAAATTTGCAAAGTCAGGAGGCAGCTTATCAGCAGCGAATAAAATAGCATATTTGATACCATGGAATAGTCAGTATAACGCAATCGTAGGCGGTGCAAAATATATTGGTAATAACTATATAAGCCGAGGTCAGAATACTGTGTATCTGCAAAAATTTAATCTATCTTCCTACAGTACATTTAGCCATCAATACATGGCAAATGTAGAGGCTGCAAAAGCAGAAGCACAGAAAACATATACAGCATATCAGAATTTTACCGATATACCTGTTGTATTCTATATTCCAGTGTATGACAATATGCCAGCAAAACCGGCAACTGTTCCAAGTACAGCTTTAAATCCAAATAACTGGCTTAAATCGTTAACTGTTACGGGTTCATCTGTGTGTACCATGACTCCAACTTTTAAAATAACGAACGATAAGAATACGTCCTATACTGTTATGGTTGACAGTGAAACAACAAGTGTTAAAATTAATGCATCAAGTGTTAGTTCTTTCGCCAGTGTAACAGGAACAGGAACAAAGGAATTAGAAGATGGAACGAATACATTTAAGATTAAAGTCACAGCGCAAAATGGAGATGTTAGAACTTACATAATTTATGTAATAAAGGCATAGCATATTGCGGCAGAAAGGATAAAATTATGTTAAAACAGATGAGAAAACGGATACAATATTTAGTAGCAGGATTAGTTTGTGCACTGTTTATCGGGCTAGGTTTCCAACAGCCTCTTGTGCTTAAGGCAACCAGTGCAACGTTAACCTTTTCAACAGAAAAGCGTTCAGTAACAGTGGGTGATACCTTTTCAGTTGTAATTATTTTAGATTCCAATGAGAAAATAGGTGGATTTGAAGGGTATGTGTCTTATGATTCTGACATTGCGGAATTTGTCACGGGTGGAAGCTTTGTTAATGGTGGAGATGGATTGTTAAGAATCTACGATGTGGATTCAGCAGATGTGGAAACTACCAAAAAATACTCTATTGAATTTAAGGCAAAGAAAACAGGAGAATGTGTATTTGACACAAGTGATGCTCCGGCTGTGTATAATGAAAATGGAGATGAATTGTCTGTATCCAGCAACAAACTAAAAGTATCTGTTGCCAGTTCAAAGAAATTAAGCAGTAATAATCAATTATCTAAGTTATTAGTAAGTCCAGGAGAATTAAATCAGGCTTATGATAACGATATTACAGCTTATAAAGTTGAAATTCCTTACGAAAATGACATGCTTTTTATCTCAGCGGTTCCTAAAAAAGAGGATGCAGTTGTTGCGGTTGAAGGAAATGAAAACCTGAAAGTGGGCAAAAACTATGTGCATGTAATTGTAACAGCACCTTCAGGAGCAAAAAAGGATATCCAAATTGAAGTAACCCGTCTTGAAGAAGGAGCGAGTTCGGATAAGGCTCAGGAAGAGGAAAAAGAAAAAGAAGGCGTTTTCCTTTCTACAGATAAAGATAATAATGTAGTTCTTACGGAACATCATAGTTACAAGATAGCAAAATTAGATGATGAGAATCAGGTTCCAGATGGTTATGAGAAATCCAGTATTACAATTGATGGAGAAAAACTGGACGTTTATACACAAAGTGAAAGTTTAGAAAAGGAATTTGTATTGTTGTATCTAGCCAATGAAAAGGGTGAAGCACGCTTTTACCAATATGATCGAATTGAGAAAACATTGCAGAGATTCGAGCAGAACAGCATGCCTACCAGTCCAGAAAAGGAAGCTGGTTTCGAAAAAGAAGATAAGGCACAGAGCATGGAACCAGCAGTAATTATTACAGGGATCATGGCTGTTATAATCATTATTCTAACAATTGCTTTGGCAGTTGTAATCATGAAAAATAAAAATGAGAAAGATTAAGTAGAATTTATTGACATGTAAGCAGGATTGTTATACTATCTATATAACAATTGGAACGTAAACGGAGGTGTAACGATGTTTGTAGAAATTGACTTTAATAGTGAAGAAGCTATCTATATCCAGCTTCGTAATCAGATTATAATTGGAATTGCAACATCAACTATTCAAGAAGGAGATAATCTTCCGTCTGTTCGTGAATTGGCAAATGATATTGGAATCAATATGCATACGGTCAATAAGGCTTATAGCATTCTGAGACAGGAAGGATATTTAAAACTGGATCGACGAAAGGGTGCAGTAATTTGTATTGATGCTGATAAATACGCAGCCATTTCAGAAATGTTAGATGCAATGCGTGTTATATTGGCAAAAGGAATATGTAAAGATATTACAAGAGAGGAAGTCCACAATTTAGTAGATCAGATTTATGACGACTTTATTGGTAAGGAATAAATGACTAACAAACAGGAATTCTAGCAGAAAGGGGGTTCTGCCATGTTATGTGATAAATGTCACAAACGAGAAGCTAAGATATATTGTACTGAGATTATTGATGGGGTTAAAAAAGAACAGTACTTGTGTGAGCAATGTGCGGCAGAATATGCATCATTTCAAATGAATGGGGAAGCTTCAAAAAAGGATATACCAGCAGGAAGTTTATTGTCCGGACTCCTTGCAAAAAGTTATAATGAAGAGGAAAAAATTGATGGAATGCCTAGATGTGAAGGGTGTGGCATGAGTTATAGTGAGTTTCTAAAGACAGGTAAATTTGGGTGTCAAAAATGTTATGGGACATTTGGCAAAATCTTTGATAAGAGTCTCAAGCAAATTCAGGGGAGTGATACACATCACGGAAAAATGCCAAAGGGCTTTGTTACTTCAGCAGATAAGGCAATTGATAATATTTCAGAAATTGATAAACTGACTTTTAAATTGCAATACGCAATAGAAAAGGAAGAATTTGAAGAGGCAGCGCGACTTCGTGATATCATTCGTGACTTGCGCAGTAAAGAAAAAAAAGATAATAGTTCTGCCCAGCAGGAGGAGATAAATAATGCCTAAATGGTATGAGGAAAGAGGCAATAGCAGCGATGTTGTTGTATCTACAAAGGTGCGGTTAGCACGAAATATAAAAAAGTATCCATTTAGTACTAAGTTAAAAGATTCAGAGGCAAAAGAACTTGTCGATGAAGTGACTGGTGTTTGTACAGGAAGCAATATCCTAGAAGGCGACACGTTGTCATGTAAAGTACATGAAATGAATGAGACGAATCGTATTGCTTTGGCAGAAAGACAAATTTTAAGTCCGGCAATGGTCAAAAAGATGCAGTATTCCGCGCTTTTGATGAGAGAAGATGAATCTGCTGAGATTATGATAAATGAAGAAGATCATTTACGAATACAAACAATTGCAGCAGGAATGAATATCGTAGAAACCTTTCAGAAAGCCAATCAGATAGATGATAAGTTAAGTGATTCCTTTGAAATAGCATTTGATGAGAAATATGGATACTTAACGTCCAGTCCTACTAATCTAGGTACTGGTCTTAGAGTTTCCTATATGCTGTTTCTTCCGGCCTTAAGTGCAGCAGGAAAAATAAATACTCTTGTAAGTGAGGTTGCAAAATATGGAGTAACGCTTAGAGGAATCTATGGTGGGGAAGACCAGAATTATGGAGATACGTTTATGGTTTCGAACCAAAGAACACTAGGATGTTCCGAACAGGAGATACTAGAGAACCTCAATACACTTGTTACGCAGATAATAAAGCAGGAACGAGTCAGGAGAGAGTATGTATTAGCTCGTAATTATAATATGGTTGAAGATCAGGTATATCGTGCATATGGTGTGCTAAAATACACCAAACAAATGGATGAAAAAGATGCTATTACGTTATTGTCCAGAATTATGCTTGGTGTCGATACTGGAATTATTAAGTTGAAAGATGATGGAAATCTGTATCAAATGATTATGAATGTACAATCCAACGTACTTCAGGCAAGAATAGGGAAGAACGTTGGGTCCATGACAAGGGAGCGGCTAAGAGCAGAATATATTAATAAAAATCTTCCCGAGCTTCAAAACGACTAAAATAATAGGAAACTAGGAGGTTATTCATGTTTGAAAAGTTTACAGAGAATGCGAATAAAGTATTACAATATGCATCAGAGATAGCTAACGAACTTTCGCATAACTATATCGGAACGGAGCATCTGCTTATCGGTTTAGTGAAAGCGCCAGGCGTAGCTTCCAAAGTATTAGCTGAAAACGGTGTGGAAGAGACCAGACTAATTAAGCTGATCGAGGAATTTATTACGCCAGCATCTACCGTAGAAGTAGTGGAACGCGAAAATATGACACCAAAGTTAAAGAAAATAATTGCACAGAGTCAAAAAGAAGCGGTCCGTTTAAAAAGCAATCAAGTAGGTACGGAACATTTACTTCTAGCATTATTAAAAGAGAATGAATGTATAGCAGTTCGTCTTCTAAATACATTAGGGATTAAAATACAAAAAATATTTGTTGACATATTAACAGCTGTGGGGCAAGAAACGGCGAATGCAAAAAATGAATTTACATCGAGCAAAGGCAAGGGGAAAGAAAGAACTTCTACTCCTACACTTGACCAATACAGCAGAAATCTAACAGAATATGCAAGAGAAGGGCGTTTGGATCCTGTCATTGGAAGAGAAGAGGAAATTCAAAGAGTCATCCAGATTTTAAGTAGAAGAACAAAGAATAACCCATGTCTAATTGGTGAACCTGGTGTAGGTAAAACAGCAATTGCAGAAGGATTAGCAAGAAAAATTGTGGAGGGAAATGTACCGGATACAATTCGTGATAAGAGAGTACTTACGTTAGATTTATCAGGTATGGTTGCTGGTTCAAAATATCGTGGGGAATTCGAAGAAAGAATTAAGCGTGTCATTAGTGAAGTAATGAATGATGGCAATGTATTGCTATTTATAGATGAAATTCACACAATTATTGGAGCAGGTGGAGCAGAAGGAGCTATTGATGCATCCAATATTTTAAAACCTTCCTTAGCAAGAGGAGAGCTTCAGATTGTAGGTGCTACTACAATTGAAGAATATAGAAAGTACATCGAAAAAGATCCAGCACTTGAACGTAGATTCCAGCCAGTAGTTGTAGATGAACCAACAGAACAGGAATCTGTTTTGATTCTAAAGGGACTTCGTGAAAGTTATGAAGCACATCATCAGGTTACGATAACAGACGAAGCACTTGTAGCAGCAGTGAAATTATCTATGCGTTATATTAATGACCGTTTTCTTCCTGATAAAGCTATTGATTTAATTGATGAAGCATCTTCAAAAGTACGTTTGAGTACGTATGTAGATTCTCCAAAAATCCGTAAACTGGAAGAAGAAAACAGTCGTCTTGACGATGAGAAAGAAGAAGCAATTCGTAGCGAAGCCTATGAGAAAGCTGGAGAGATAAAGAAGAAACAGCTTGCTAACAATAAAGAAATTGAACGTCTGAAAGCTGAACAGGAAAAAGAAAAGAAAGAAAAACAGCTGGTTGTTGGAGAAGCAGAAATTGCAGATATTATTTCGTCCTGGACTAAAATACCAGTTCGTAAGTTGGAAGAAGAGGAAACGGAACGCTTGAAAAACCTTGAAAATATTTTACATGAACGTGTAGTTGGGCAAGACGAAGCCGTAAAAGCCATAGCAAAGGCTATCAGGAGAGGCCGTGTTGGACTGAAAGATCCGAATAGACCAATCGGTTCGTTCCTATTCTTAGGACCTACAGGAGTAGGAAAGACAGAGTTATCCAAGGCGTTAGCAGAAGCTATGTTTGGCAGTGAAAGTGCTATGATTCGAGTTGACATGTCTGAATACATGGAAAAACATAGCGTCTCTAAATTAATTGGTTCCCCTCCAGGATATGTTGGATATGATGAGGGCGGACAATTAAGCGAAAAGGTACGTCGTAATCCTTATTCCGTCATCTTATTTGATGAAATAGAAAAGGCCCATCCAGACATTTTCAATATATTATTACAAGTATTAGAAGATGGACACATCACAGATGCACAAGGACGTAAAGTGAACTTCAAGAATACAATCATTATTATGACATCTAATGCAGGCGCACAGAGAATTGTATCACCAAAAACACTTGGATTTGCTTCACTTGAAGATAAAGAACAGGATTATAAAAAGATGAAAGAAGGTGTTATGGACGAGGTAAAACATCTATTTAAACCGGAATTCATCAATCGTATTGATGAAATTATCGTGTTCCATGCGTTGACAAAAGAGGATGTTAAGAAAATAGTTGCTATCATGATTGAGAATATGAATAAGCGTACGAAAGAGCAGATGAATCTTACAATCAAAGCAAGCAATGCTGTATTAGAATTTCTTGCAGAGACAAATTACGATGCAACTTACGGTGCAAGACCACTTCGTAGGGCAATACAGAATCACGTAGAGGACAAACTGGCAGAAGCGGTATTGGAAGGTAAGGTTAAGAATGGAAATACTGTAACTATGAGATTAAAGGAGAAGGAAATCAAGTTTACAATAAAGTAGTCATGAATGTAAATATTACTAGTATTTTGAATAAAAATATAATATAATGTGACTAGATAAAATGTAAATTTGGGAACATTAGGAGGACTAAGTATGGCTATTATAGAAGAATTAATTCGTGAGGATGCGAGGGGAACTTTAAGCTTCGGAAACTACATGTTGGCACACAAGTCTAAAGTATCAGATTTTGAGCATAATGGGGATCTTTATAA
>DBKX01000364.1:0-19760 GCA_002297865.1 Lachnoclostridium sp. UBA739 | reverse complement strand
TACAAAGCTTGAAAGAAACGGATTATTTGTATATGAGTCTGTTCCAGGAACTGCAGTGGAAGGCCTTTCTCTTTCTGAGAATGGTATAGAGTTTACAGTAGAAGGCAACGAGGATGCACAGATTACATTAGAGTTAGAACCTGAAAAAGAATATACAGTTATTATGAATGATGTTAATATGGGAACTATGAAAACAAATCTTGGTGGTAAATTAGTTTTAAGCGTAGAGCTTGAAGAACCAGAAAGTGTAAAAGTTAAAGTAGTTCAATTATAAATAATAGAAGAGGCTGTTGCTTTTATTCATCGCAGATCATTCCGGTGTTTGGACAAGCAATAGCCTCTTCATGAATAAGGACGAGAGTAATATGGCAAAAAGCAAAATGGCATTTTTCTGCAAGGAATGTGGCTTTGAATCTAATAAGTGGCTAGGCAAATGCCCAGCATGTAATCAGTGGGACACATTTGTAGAAGAACCGAAAGCGGCAAAGAAAGTGACCAGAGGGAGTGGAATAACGAGTCCATTTACGAACAATGAGCCTCTGGAACTGTCGAAGGTATCATTTTCAGAAAATTCCAGAATGAAGACTGGAATGGAGGAGTTTGACCGTGTTTTAGGTGGAGGTATTGTGGTTGGTTCACTTGTACTGGTAGGTGGGGATCCTGGTATAGGAAAATCAACATTGTTACTACAAATCTGTAAACTGTTAACAGATCAAGCAGTTAAGGTATTATACATTTCTGGTGAAGAATCTTTACATCAAATAAAAATGCGCGCTGAGCGTATCGGAGAATTCAAAGGAGAGCTATTATTATATAGCGAGACGAATTTAGCAGTTATCGAAGAAGTAATCCAAAAAATAAAACCTACAGTATTAATAATTGACTCTATTCAGACGATGTTTAACGAGGAAGTAAGTGCAGCTCCTGGGAGTGTAAGTCAAGTAAGAGAGTCAACAGGTATATTTCTAAAATTAGCAAAGACACATGGAATTTCGATTTTTATTGTAGGCCATGTTACAAAAGAAGGCGTGGTTGCAGGGCCTAGAGTCTTAGAACATATGGTAGATACCGTATTATATTTTGAAGGAGATTCTGGAGCATCCTATCGAATTTTACGAGGAGTTAAGAACCGTTTTGGTTCAACCAATGAGATTGGTGTATTTGAAATGAGACAGAGCGGATTAGTGGAAGTGAAGAATCCGTCGGAATACATGTTACAGGGAAAGCCAAAGGGGGAATCAGGCTCTGTAGTATGTTGTTCTATGGAAGGAACCAGGCCGATTCTAATAGAAACGCAAGCATTAATCTGTAGGACGAATTTTAATATGCCAAGAAGAACATCAGCAGGGACTGATTATAATCGAGTGAATCTGTTAATGGCAGTAATGGAAAAACGTTTAGGCATTTCTATGGCTGAATGTGATGCCTATGTGAATGTAGCTGGTGGAATGAAAGTGACAGAGCCAGCACTGGATCTTGCCATTATTGTTGCAATTCTATCAAGCTATCGTAATCTTGTAATTGATGATTCTACTATTGTATTCGGGGAAGTAGGGTTAACAGGAGAAGTCCGTGCGGTAAGTATGGCAGAGCAGCGAGTTTTAGAAGCCGAGAAGATGGGGTATGAAACTTGCATTATGCCAGCAGTAAATTGTAAAAATATTAAGACAAATGGAATGAAACTAATTGGTATTACTAATATCAAGGAAATTCTTCACTATATTAAATAAGTTAAAAAGAAAAAGAGGTAAGAACAAGTATGAATGAACAGAATATAAAAACAATTATGGATAACTTAGATGAATCACAGTCAAAAGTGGAACAGAATGCATTTGATGCGATCAATTCTTCAGATACTACATTAAACTTAGTAAAACAGGGTAATGATTGTATCAAAGAATTATCAGATAAGATTGATATATTGAATCAGGTTATGAAAAGAACAGCTGAAGATATGGCCAATATGGAGAAGTTAACGAAGAAAATTGAGGGAGTTGCAGGGGTGATTGCTGGAATTGCCAATAAGACCAATATGCTTGCACTCAATGCATCTATTGAAGCAGCAAGAGCAGGAGAACATGGACGTGGTTTTTCAGTAGTAGCCAAAGAAGTAGGAGAGTTAGCGGGACAGTCAGCAAAATCTTCTGCAGAAATTAAAGATACCATTCAGTCTGTACAGCAATTTACTGATCAGATGGTGCATGAAATGAATGAGTTAAAACAGCTTGTAGGTGAACAAAGTGAAGTAAATGTAAATGCAGGTGAGATTTTTAATAAGATTTTGGATGCAGCTCATATTGCAAATGATGTTTCTAGAAATATGGAACACGAGATTGCATACCAGAGAGGGATTACTGACGATATAAAGAAAGCTCTTCAATAAATCACTTTCGTGCAGCCAATGCGAAAGATAATCACTTTCGCATTGATGCAAGAAAGACTTTCATTATAATACCGGAAATATTCTCGGCTAGGAGGGAGACTATATATAGGATCCTTAACGAAATGAGGAATGATTACCTAAGTTAGTTACAAATTCACGCATTTCCTCGCGGGAGTGAATATGATGAGCGTGTTCAATCACAGTTTGTTTTGTTGCGTTATCCATATTCGCAAAATGGTTCATCGCATTCAAATCCTGTGCTAAGGCCATTCCAAACCCAATTGGAATATTATGATCGTCTAGTAAGCTCATTTTTTTCCTCCTTTAAACTTATGAATTATAATCTTAGTATCTGAGAAAAAAATTGTTTTATGCACGTTATTCGAAAAAGTTAATTTCTATTTGGATAGAGAGAAGATAAATCCTTTTTTACGTTTTTCTAAGCGTTTCTTATATTCTTCAACGGAAGGGTCTTTTATTTGGTAGATTCGTTCTGAGGCATTTCCATCCTCTGTTTTTTGTGTTTGACATCGGTTCTGATATAAAAATCGAATCAATTCATAGCAGTCTACCCAGATTTCATTGTTACCATCTTTTTGTTTTTCGTCAAATATAAGCTGTAAGCCAAAATGCAGATGTGGAGTTTCTATGTTATTGACATTTTCATTATGACTGTATCCAGTTCTTCCAAGATAGCCAATGACATCACCAGCAGATACAATGCTTCCAATTTTTAATGATTTTGTAAATGGATAGTCTTTTCTCAGATGAGCATAATAATAGTATCTTTGTTTATCAAAACTTCGAATTCCAATGCGCCATCCGCCATATTGATTCCAGCCCAGTGCTTCTACATAACCAGATTCAACAGCAATAATAGGCGTTCCTGTGCAGCCCATCATGTCATGCCCTAGATGACGTCGTTTATATCCATAAGATCTAGAAACACCAAAATCATCAAAGTCGTTGTAATAGTATCCGCAGGCGATTGGAGAATATCCTTTTAGGCCATATTTTTTTACCCATTGGGTCTTAGTACCAGTCTCATCTGCTTCCTGCTCTATTTCATATTCTCCTACAAGACCACCAAGAACAGCAGTATAGGCTTTTTTATAATACGAATAATATTTTAAATCTTTTGTGAGAGAGTTTATGGTTTCTTCTCTGTTTGTGAGCAGTTTTGCCGCTTTACTCATAGTATCAAGAGAACTTTTGTTAAAATTACCACCAGTACGTGCTGCACAATATGCCAGCAGTTCAATCCAATCAAGATGAACTTCGGCTTGATAAGATTCTACATCATATTTGTAAGCGGCAGTCATGGCACTAGATGTAACGGTAAAATCTACCCATTTTATGTAGCTCCGTTCCGTTGTAGAAGAAGGGACCGCTTTCGTTTGATTTTTATGTACGAATTGCACTCCAGCGATAGTAACCGCAAGGACGCACAGAAAAGGAAGGAAAAGTTTATAATACTTTTTCATAATTGCCTCGAATATGTAATCTTTATAGTTTATGAGGTGAAAATACATTTTAGAATAAAGTGATCTTGTGCAATAAAAAAAAGCTTGTTATGATAAAGAAAAGGAGGTCGTAATTTGAGAATATATTTAATTCGTCATGCGAAGCAAGAGAGCAAGCTTTGCAATGACAATTCGTCTTTATGTGAGATAGGAAAAGAACAGGCAAAGTTATTAGGAAAAAGAATGGAAACATATCATATAGATCGTGTTTATGCAAGTGATTTAACAAGGGCAGTTGAGACTGCAACCATCATGACGGAGCAATGGAAAAATCCATTAGAAGTCTGTATACGGGAAGAACTTAGAGAAACAGACTTTGGTGAACTGACTTATCAGACGGATGATGAGATAAAAGTAAAATATAAAGATTTTATGGAATCCAGATATCATGTAGAAGATGACTGGGCATATCCAGGTGGAGAAAGCGGGAAAGAAGTTTTTGAACGTGCTATGAAGGTAATGGATGAAATAGTTAGGTCCAATTGTAAAAATGTTGCGGTTGTCACTCATGGTGGTACAATTCGAGTATTATTGGCAGGTTTGTTACAGGGAAGCCAAAAAGACAGACTAATGTTTGGAAAATGTATGGAACGAGGCGGATTTTCAGAACTCTTATATGATGAAAAGACAGGGCGCATTACCCTAGAACGGTTCAATGATTTTGCCCATTTAGAAGGCAGACCAGAATGTATGATGAGAAAAGAGGACTAACATGTATCAATGTATTTTAGCTTCAGGGTCACCTAGAAGAAAAGAAATATTAGAACAATGCGGGATTACGTTTCGCATCGAAAAAAGCGATACCGAAGAAGTGATTACGAAGACCAGGCCCAGTGATGTTGTAATGGAATTGTCTGAGGTAAAAGCATTAGAAGCAGCAGGGAGAGTGAAGGAAACAGAATGTATTATCATAGGGGCAGATACGATTGTTGCCAATGGAGAGGTGATACTTGGAAAACCAAAGGATGAAGCGGAAGCGTGTGCTATGATCGAATCTTTACAGGGACATGAACATTCTGTATACACTGGAGTAACACTTGTTATTAGAAGAGGCGGAAAACAGGAAATAATTACACTATTTGAAGAAACAAAGGTGGAGATTATCTCCATGAACGAAGATGAGATTAAAGAGTATGTTAAGAGCGGCGAGCCTATGGATAAAGCAGGAGCCTATGCAATTCAAGGGTTGTTTGCAGGTTATGTGAAAGGAATTAGAGGGGATTACTATAATGTAGTTGGTTTACCAATCTGTGCTATTTTAGAGGAACTTAGAAAAGCTGGTATCGATCTAAAAAAAGATTGTAAAAATTAAGAAAAGTTAGGATAGAATGGTGAACATGAAAATACTATAGTATAAAGAATGTTTTGGGGGAAGCCATGGCTAAACTGAATGGGGACAGGAGACAAAAGAATTTTTTTCGTATTGTTTCCGTAACCTTATTGCTGTGTTGTGCTATTCTGCTTGTGTATCCAGAACAGGCGAGGAAAGAAAAGCAGATAAAAGAAGTGGATATGACATCAGCAGAACAGGTAGCTTGCACAGCTAAGTCAGATAATACTACTGTTAGAGATGATAAAGAGGCGGTAGAGTCTATAAGCAATAACGTACAAAATGTAAAGGTAAAAGGAATTTATGTAACAGGACCAGTGGCAGGTTCCAGCAAGAAAATGAATGAGCTTGTAAAACTGGTGGAGACAACGAACTTAAATGCCATGGTAATCGATATAAAAAATGATGGTGGTGAAATCACTTATAAGATGGATTATGACGTGGCAGATGAAATTGGTTCGACTAAAAATTACATTAAAGACATAAAGGCTTTGGTACAGGAATTAAAGGCAAAGGACATTTATCTAATCGCAAGAATTGTTACTTTCAAAGATCCAATTCTAGCAGAAAAAATACCAGACTATAGTATTAAAAATACAGATGGAAGCATATTCAGGGACAATCAGGGGCTTGCCTGGGTCAATCCCTACAAGCGAGAAGTTTGGAAATACGTTCTTAATGTAGCAGGCAGAGCAGCGGCACTTGGTTTTGATGAAATTCAATTTGACTATATACGGTTCCCAACAGCACCCAACATGAAAAATGTAACTTACGGAGTAGAGGAAAAGCTAGTAAGTAAGCAGGATTTGATTGCACAGTTTACCCAATGTGCAGCAAATTATCTAAGGGGTAGAGGAGTTAAAGTATCAGCAGATGTATTTGGTGGAATTATAAGTAGTGAACAGGATAGTAGAATCATTGGGCAGGATTATGCGAAAATGTCTGCAAGTTTGGATTGCATCTGCCCCATGGTGTACCCATCACAGTTTGCCAGTGGATGCTATGGTGTAGAGAATCCGGATGCCTCCCCATATGAGATTGTATATCGTGCTATGAAGGATTCCCAAACAAAGCTAGCGGAGAATTCACAGGTTGTGGTACGGCCTTGGCTACAGGATTTTACTGCAACTTGGCTTAGTGATCATATAACTTATGATGCAACAAAAATAAGGAAACAAATTGAAGCGGTTTATGCAAGTGGATACGAGGAATGGATTCTATGGAATGCTAGTAACAATTATTCCATAGGAGGAATCGATTAAGAAACGGAAAGGATGAGAAAAATGCTGATACGTTATGCATTTTCTATTAAGGAAATAAAGGTAGATGATACTTTTCATGCATTGGAAAAGATCATTTCAAAAGAGCGATATGAAAAAATGCAAAAATATCGTTTTGAAGCAGACAGAATACGTTCGTTATTTGCAGCAGTGCTTTTACGTTATGCGTTAAAGAAGCATTACGGGATTGAAGGAAAGGATATTGAAATAGAAAAAAATGAGTTTGGAAAACCAGAATTAAAGAACCACAAGGATATTCATTTTAATGTATCTCATTCAGGAGACTGGATTATTTGTGCATTGTCTTCTTATCCCGTTGGAGTGGATGTAGAGCTTAACAAGGAACATGATATAGAGATAGCAAAACGATTCTATTCGGAGAGGGAATATAACACATTGCTTGCATCTGATAATGCAAAAGAATTATTCATTACGTATTGGACACTGAAAGAGAGTTATGTAAAGGCGGAAGGAAAAGGACTATCCATACCATTTGATTCTTTTTCCTTTGACATAAAAAATAGTGGGATTGACTTGCAGGTTGGGGAACAGTTATGTGATACATATCAGTTTCAGGTATACAAAATTGCAGATGATGTGCAAGTAGCAACCTGTAGCCAAGAGCCTATAGAAGGAGAATTTATGGTGATTGGGCTGGATGAGATAAAAGGAATGTTACTTAATATCCTATTATAACATTCTAAGTATAAAAATATGACATTATTCTAAGATCTGTTGACATCGCTTAACAAGATTATCTAATATAGCCTTGTACATATTTGTACAGCTAAATACAATCTGGGGGGGCGGTGTCATGAATAAAACAGCCAATGTAGTGCAAGTGTTAAAAGAACTTTCAAGCACCCAGAAGGGAATTACACTAATAACTGCAGACGAACAAAAAAAATTTATCTCATATCGTGACTTATGGAGTCGAAGTTTTTATGTGAGAGAAAAAATGGAGTTTGAGGGAGTACAAAGAGGGTCAGAAGTTATCATTTTATGTGAAGACAACGAATTCTTTTTATATTCTTTCTGGGCTTGCATTTTAGGAGGCTATATTGCGGTACCAGTAGATGCTGCAAAGGATTCATGCAATAAAGCAATGCTTGATTCTATTTTAGAAACTTTAACTTCTCCTGTCATAATTTGTGATAATGAGAGTGAGAAAAAGGGTGATTTAAGATATTTCCCTATTAAAGAGTATTCCGAAGCAATTCAACACGCGAAGGATTATACAGATGAGGAAGTAGAGTATGACGAAGATGCTATTATGTATGTACAGTATACTTCTGGATCTACCAATAAACCTAGAGGAGCAGCCATTACTGGAGTTAATGTGACAGCCAATACATACGATATGATAAAGCATTATCAAACTGATGAAAAAGATAGGTTTCTTTCATTATCACCATTATCACATTGTTTTGGTCTAGTTGCATTTCACTTTGTTCCAATTCTATCCAAATCAGAACTTTGTCTTATTTCAACCAAACTATATATGAACAAGCCGATTATTTGGGCAGAAATGATACATAAATTTCAAGCAACTAGGGTAGCTTCACTACCGTTTGCGCTAAAGCACTTTATTGACATTTATCAAAAGTCTCAAAAAAATTATACATGGGATTTCTCTCATGTTAAGAATTTAGTACTGGCTGGTGAACAGATTAATTACAATCTTTGTCAGGAATTTTGTTCCTGCATGAAAAAATATGGTCTGGGGATAGAAAAAATAATTCCACTTTATGGATTATCGGAAAGCACACTTTGTGTATCGACTGTTTCATTGGGACAAATTATGAAAACATATCAAATCAATCAAAGTACAACCACAATAGGAACGGACACGTTCTGCCAAGAGGTAAGAGAGCCGGAGAATGCCAATAATATTCTGGTAGAGGCTGGAACTGTGTTAGAACATGTTCGTGTCAGTATTCGTGATGACGATTTTAAGGAACTTGTAGATGGAAGACTGGGTTATATTTATGTAAGTGGAACAAGCGTATGTAACGGTTATTACAAAGATAAAGAGGCAACCGAGGAAGTGTTCAAAGATGGAATATGGCTGAACACAGGAGACGTAGGATTTTTGTACCGAAATCATCTTGTAATTGTTGGAAGGGAGAAAGAATTAGTTGTATCCAATGGAAAGAAAATAGCATGCATCCTAATAGAGGAAATTGTTCAAAAGGTACTTAGCGGTACCTCTTATTATCAGTGTGTGGTATGTAATGGAATAAGACAATCAAATGAAAGCGAGAAAGTAATCGTGTTTATCAGGTCGGATCATCAATTGGATACCCCAAGGGAAAAAAGAGAATTCGTTAATCTAAGTCGGAAAATATGTGCTGAAGTATTTGAAAAAACAGGCATAATCATTAAAGAAGTAATACCAGTGAGAGAGATTCCAAGAACAGGAAGTGGAAAAGCGTTTCGTAGAAAATTAACAGAACAGTACTTTTTAGGTATCTTTAAGGAGAGTGACAGAAAGTTGAAGCATATAGAGAAGAAAGATTCAAAGCATATTATCGAGGAAAAATTAGTACAGTACATAGAGGAAAATTTTCAGGTTAGTGTTACGGATTTAGATGTTCCAATATTTGAGTATGGTATTGTTTCAATTAATATTCCGGCTTTTATTGATGTTATCAATGAGTATTTCCATGTAAATATGAGAGTGGGAGATATCTTTACATATTTTACTCTTTCTAAAATAGCAGATCATATTGTTATGCTTCAAAGAGAAGATATGGTACCAGTTTATGAGAAAGTGAAAGTTGATAGGTCTAAGGATGAAAAAATTGCAATTGTAGGAATGAGTTGCCGTTTTCCTGGCGGTGCAAACTCCATAGAACAGTTCTGGCAGATGTTATCAGAAGGAAAAGATGGAATTTCCGATGTTCCAAAAGATAGATGGGATGTAGAAAAATATTATGATCAGGATAGGCAGGCTGCTGGAAAAGCATGTAATAAGAAAGGCGGTTATCTGGATTGTGGAATCGATGAATTTGATGCCAGATTCTTTAACATTTCTCCGAAGGAAGCAAATGCACTTGATCCACAACAGAGAATTCTTCTTGAAGTCACTTGGGAGGCATTTGAAAATGCCAATATGAATATTGAGAAATATAATGGAAGTAATACTGGTGTTTATGTAGGTATTTGTAACAATGAATATTATTTGTCCCAGACGCAGTCAGGCGATCTAACTACAATTAATCCGTATTCCCTTACTGGATGTAGTTGGAGTACTGCGTGTGGAAGAATTTCTTATACATTTGGATTTGAAGGACCTTGTGCATCGGTGGATACCGCTTGTTCCTCCGTTCTAACCGCTCTGCATTTTGCGTGTACTGCTTTAAAGACGGGAGAGGCAGATATGCAGGTCGTAGCCGGTGTCAATTTAATTGAGTCTCCAACTACAGGAATCGGATTCTCAAAATTACAAGCGACCTGTCCAGATGGATATTGTAAGTCATTTGATGCTTCCGCAAACGGTTATGCGCGAGGTGAAGGATGTGGAGTCATTTTACTTAAAAGATTATCCGATGCAATTCGAGATAACAATGAAATACTTGCAGTGGTCAGGGCAACAGGAATTAATCAAGATGGTAAGAGCAATGGTTTGACTGCTCCCAATGGGGAGTCTCAGGAAAAATTGATTAGAACTACAATGGCTCGTGCAGGTGTAGCTTCAGATAACATTGACTATGTAGAGATGCATGGTACAGGAACCAAATTGGGAGATCCAATTGAAGTGAATGCAGTCGCATCTACCTATGGAGCGAACAGAACATTAGGGAACACATTGAAAATCGGTTCTGTAAAATCCAATATAGGCCATCTGGAGTCTGCGGCTGGTACTGCATCCATTATAAAGGTGCTTTTGGCATTTAAGCATAACATGATTCCTGGAAACCTGCATTTTCATAAACCGAACCCATTAATTGACTGGGAGCATTCGCAACTAGAAGTAGTGGACCACAATGTGGTATGGGAAAAGAAAGAGAAACCAAGAATGGCAGCAGTCAATGGTTTTGGATTTGGAGGTTCTAATGCACATGTTATCTTAGAGGAGTATAAAACAAAAGAAGCAGTAGAAGTAGAGGAAACACAGGATGGAATGGATTTTGTATTGAAAATTACAGCACAGAGTGAACCATCCCTTAACCAGTTAATACAGGTATATTATGACTTGCTGGAAGCCTCAAAGGATGAGAAAATCGCGGATATTGTATATACAGCCAACCGGGGAAGAGCAGATTTATCCTATCGTTTTCTTGTAAGCGGTAACAGTAGAATAATGCTGATGGAACGAATGAAAACCTATCTGGAGAATGGCTATGCAAAGGGAGTCGTTTGTAATGTAAAAGAAACTCTGCAAAAGGATAGAAAGTCTGTATTTATGTTTACTGGACAGGGTTCTCAGTATGTGAGAATGGGAAAATTGTTGTATGAAACAAGTAAAGTCTTTCAAGATGCTATGAATCAATGTGATAGGCTGTTTCGGCCTTATCTTCTAAAATCAATTCTTGATTTAGTGTATGGAGCAGATGCAGAGGAAGATACAGTATCAAAAACGGTATTTGCCCAGCCTTTGATTTTTTCAGTGGAATATGGGCTATACCAAATGTGGAAAGATCTTGGGGTGAAACCAGAGCTTGTGATGGGGCATAGTATTGGCGAATATGCAGCAGCAGTTGCAGCAGGAATTATGAGTTTAGAGGATGCAGTAATGCTTGTATCTGCCAGAGGACGGCTCATGGATATAGCACCAGGTCATGGTAAGATGGCAACCATATATGCACAAGAAGAAGTTGTAAATGAACTACTAAAAGGCTATGAACATTCCGTTTGTATCGCTGCTAAAAATGCCAAGGAGAATAATGTTATCTCAGGTGTAGCAGAAGATGTGGAAGCGCTGGTTAAGAAAGCAGAAGAAGCCGGTTATCAAGCAAAAGAACTAGTAGTATCCCACGCATTTCATTCTATGCTTATGGAACCAATCTTAGATGATTTTTATGGGGTAGCAAAAGCTGTTACATTTCATGAACCAGCTATCCGTTTTGTCTCCTCTTTATATGGAAAAGAATTAGAACAAGGGCAAACGTTGGATGCAGACTACTGGACCAATCATATTCGAACAGAAGTTGATTTTTATAAAGCAATATCAAGTATAGACACAAAGCAGAATTATCTATTCTTAGAAGTTGGCGCCAACCGAGTATTAGCAGCCTTAGCAAAAATGACCTTTGGTGATAGCCAGATGATTGCATCTACATTAAGTATGAGACAGGAAGAGAAAGAATATCTTCCGCAGCAGATTGCACAAGTGTATGCATCAGGAGTGAATATTAACTGGAACAATCTTCAGTTTACAGGCAAAAAGAACTGGACAAAAGTAACACTTCCAAACTATCCGTACAATAAGAAAAAATACTGGATGGAGCTTAAATATGATAGAAGTACGGCCAATGTAAGCTTGGATGAGTGTCATCCAATCTTAGGACAGAGAATTGATTTGTCAACAGAGAATGATTCGGTTATTTATCAGACTAAGTTCTCTACAACAGAACCTTATTTTATGAGTGAACACATCATTTTTGATGTCAGTATATCTCCAGCAGCAGCCCATACTTCCATGTTGTTATCTGCAATACAGGATACAAGTAATCCGATGAGCTGTTCCTTACAAAACATAGAATTTCGTGCACCATTAGCAGCAAAAGGGGAGGAAGAAAGACAGGTACAGATTTACTTAGAGAAAGAAACAGAAGAGGCAAGATTTAAAATATCAAGCCGAGATTATAACAACAAGCAGGATAAGTGGTTATTACATGCACAGGGTAAGGCAGCATATATGGAACAGTACCAGAACAGTGAACTTAAGGTGGATACTAGTAAGTTTGAGAAACTTACTTTTGAAGAGAATGTGGAAGATACCATATATGACTATATGCGAAGCACAGGCTTCTGGCTTGGGGATGGTTTCCGTAGAATTACTAAGCTTCATAAACAGGAAAATGAGTGCATTTGCCTTATTGAGCCACTAAAAACAGTACCTCGCTATCAGGATTACATTTTATATCCTGGATTGATTGATAGTATCTTCCAGTCGGGACTAGCGTTGATTCTAGATCAGCTTATGGAGACATCCAAAAAGGAAGCTGTTAATAAGACAATTATTCCTTACTATGTAGGGAATCTTACATTTAACTATAGAGAATCCGAGAAATTATGGTGCCATACAAAATCGGAAATTAAGAATAATGTTATTTACGTGGATATTATGGTTTACAACGAAAAAGGAGAAGTATTAATGAAAGTAGACCATATGCTGATTAAGTTAACCAACAGCAAAAGTCTCCTTCGTGAAATGGAAACACTTGATAAACAATACTATCATATGGATTGGAAAACAAATGATGGTTATGTCAAACCAAGAAAAGACCTAAAAGAAGTGAAAACCGTAGTATTTGCAGAGAAGGAAGATACGCTTAGATTATTAGCTTCAAAGTTTAAGCAGCAAGGTGCAGATGTAGCAGGAATTCTCGCAGGAACTTTATTTGAACAGCAAAATGAGAATTCGTTTGTGATTCGCCCAGAGGAAAAAGCGGACTGGTCACAAGTATTTCACTCTCTTTCCAGATTGGGAGCAGACAACGGATTCCAGATTGTATATTGCAATGAACATGCACAACCTTTTAATGGTCCATTGGAAGATGTAAGCTACTCAGGAGTAAAAGGATTATTCCACGCAATACAGGTAATAACAAAAGAGGGGTACTTACGAAATACTAAGATTACAATCGTAACGAAAGATGTACAGGATCTTGAACTAAGAGAGAAACAGAATTTAGCAGGTTCTATGATATGGGGATTTGCAAAGACTGTAAGCATTGAGTATCCAGAAATCTATGGTGGAATCGTAGACGTGGATGATGCAGCAATGGAAAATGACAAGTTACTTGCTTCTTTATTAGGCGTTGAGTCACAAGAATCTGTAGTGAGAGGACAGACTAGGTACATAGCACGTTTAATCTCCCATAAAGATTACTTAAAACAGAACAAAGAAAGTGATAAGAAAATTGAGATTAGAGAAGATGCCTCTTATCTGATAACAGGAGGAACGGGAGCTTTAGCAAATGTGTATGCAAAACAGCTTATCAATGAAGGTGCAAAGAATCTAATTCTAGTATCTCGTCATAAACCAGGAGAGAATGCTAAGGAGCAGATAGAACAATTGAGAGAACAGGGAGCCAATGTTGTATGTATGCAAGGAGATGTGTGTGATGCCGAAAGTATATTGAGGGTTATTGAAGAAAGCAGCGCTTCTATGCCTCCAATACGTGGGGTTATTCATACGGCTGGTGTACTACAAGATAAAATGATGGTAGAATTAGAATGGAGCGAGTTCCAGACAGTGCTGGAGCCAAAAGTTGCAGGAACTGTTCATTTATATCAGGCAGTAAAAAAGAAAGAATTAGATTTCTTCATGATGCTTTCCTCTATAACTAGCCTAATAGGAAATATGGGACAAGCCAACTATGGTGCAGCCAATGGATTTATGAATACATTTGCCGCTTATCTAAGAAAACAGAATGTTCTAGGATGTACATTCTGTTGGGGACCTTGGAGCGAAGGAGGAATGGCAGTAAGTAATAGTGCTATCTCCAATAATCTTGAACGAATGGGGATTAAGCCAATCGACAAAGAACAGGGACAAAAGATGATTGAGGAATTTTTCCAGAAACCATACAAAACTTTGTTACTTGCAGATGTGGATTGGGATAAGTTAAATAATTCCATGAAGCAAGCAATTGGAAAAGAAGAATTTCTATCAGAACTAATTACGAAGAAAGTTGATATCGCCCCACAAAGCAAGCAACAAGATTCAAAACAGGTTAGAGAAAAGTTTAAAACGCTTCCAGGTATTGAAAGAAAAGCACTTTTATGTGAAAAACTGCAGGACATCTTTGGTAACATTATGGGATTTGACAAAGGACAGCTCTCGATCCAAGAAGGATTTAGTGAACAGGGAGCAGATTCACTGATGATATTCTCTATGAATGCAGCGGTGAATCAGTTATTAGGGTTAAATCTTACTGTGTCAGTATTCTTTGAATATCCTAGTATAACGAAGCTGGCAGATTATCTTTTAAAAGAATTATTATAAAGGAATCGTAAGAGATAGAAAAAACGCCGAGGTTTTGCGAAACAAGAGCAAATCCTCGGCGTTATAATGTTTAAGAAAATTAAATGAGAAAAATTATCAAAATCATTATTGACTTTCTAGAAAGGATCACGTAAAATAAAGCTATAAAAATGATAATCAATATCAATAAAATATTAATAAAATATTAATAAAGGAAAGAAGATGATCTTATGCCATTAGCACTTGCTTCAGTGGGAGAAGAAAAAACAATCATTGATTTTAAAGGAAAAGATGATGTAAAGAAGCATTTAACTGATTTAGGATTTATTAAGGGTCAGACAGTGCAGGTACTTGGTTCTAATACAAGCGGTTTAATCCTGCTAGTAAAAGGCGTGAGAATCGCATTGAATAAAGGATTAGCAACAAAAATTATGGTTTCATAACAAAAGGAGCTAGTAGGAATGTCAGAGAGGAGGTTTTGTAATGACATTAGAAGATTTAAAACCAGGTCAGGAAGGTGTAGTAGCTTCCTTAGGTGAAAAAGGACCTGTGCGAAGAAGAATCATGGATATGGGAATTACGCCAGGGGTACAGGTTAAAGTAATAAAGGTAGCCCCATTAGGTGATCCTGTGGAAGTAAATGTTCGTGGGTATGAACTGAGCTTACGAAAAGCAGAAGCTAGACAAATAGAGCTCAAATAAGAAGAATAGATTTTGGTTACGAGTTAGCATAGGCTAACAAAAGGGAGGAAGTATGGCATTAAAAATAGCATTGGCTGGAAATCCAAACTGTGGAAAGACCACGTTATTCAATGAGTTGACCGGCTCCAAACAGCACGTTGGTAACTGGCCTGGGGTTACAGTCGATAAAAAAGAAGGTATTTATAAGGGAGACAAGAATATTGCAATTCTAGATTTACCAGGTACGTATTCGCTATCTCCTTATTCAGCAGAAGAAATTGTAGCTAGAGACTACATAGTAAAGGAACGACCAGATGCAGTAATTAATATTGTAGATGGAACAAGTATTGAGAGAAATCTTTATCTGACATTGCAGATAATTGAAACACAGATACCAACGGTTATTGCTATTAATATGATGGATGAAGTTGAGGCAAAAGGTGACAGGATCGATTTCAAAAAATTAAGCAAAGAGTTTGGCGTACCAGTAGTTCCAATTCAGGCGCGTAACGGAAAAGGCTTGAAGGAATTGATGGAAGCTGCTTCTAAAGTGGCGAAATTCCATCAAAAACCGAACCGTTTGGAATTATTTGACCAGAACATATTAACTTGTATCGAAAAGATTCAGAAACTCCTAACAGAAGGTTCTGAAGAAGAAAAAGAATGGACAGCTATTAAATTAGCAGAAGGCGATGAGCTTGTAGAACAGAATCTGTCAGAACACATCAAAAAAGAAGCTGACAAAATAGTCGCTTCGCTAAATGAAACATGTGATGGTGATGTAGAAGCAAAAATAGCAGATCTTCGTTATCAATACATTTCCAAAGTTGTTAAGAGTACTGTAAAGAAGAAATATGAGGGACACGTTGAAACCAAGTCTGATAAGTTAGATAAGATTTTAACCAATCGTTTTCTTGCATTGCCAGTGTTTGCAGTCGTTATGTATCTGCTCTTTGCATGTACATTTAGTGAGAACTTTTTATTTATTGAGGGATTACCAAGTCCAGGTCAATGGCTTGCGGGAGTAGTGGAAACAGGCTGGGGCGCATTAACAGATGCGCTTAACAATCTATTAACCAATGCAGGTGCATCGGATTGGGTATTATCTTTAGTAATTGACGGTATTATGGCAGGAGTCGGAGCCGTAGTAGGTTTCTTACCATTAGTACTCGTGTTATTCTTGTTGCTTTCCTTCTTAGAGGACAGTGGTTATATGGCAAGAGTGGCTTTTGTAATGGACCGCATGTTCCGAAAATTCGGATTGTCTGGTAAATCTTTCATCCCTCTGCTTATGGGATTTGGATGTTCCGTACCAGCTTTAATGGCATCCCGTACCCTTGACAGTGACAAAGACCGTAAAATTACCATGATGATTACACCATTCATGTCCTGTGGGGCAAAAGTTCCAATTTACTGTATGTTTGCAGCTACCTTGTTTTCAGGATATAACAAGACACTGATTCTGTTTTCCATCTATATGTTAGGATTGGTAGTAGCCGTAATAGGTGCATTAATATTGAATCGATTCGTATTTAAGAGCGAAGCTTCTACCTTTATTATGGAACTTCCTCAATATCGTATCCCAACTTTGAAGAGCGTAGGAATTCATGCATGGGAAAAAATAAAAGGATTTGCAATTAAGGCAGGAACTATTATTTTTGGTTCTACCATTCTTATCTGGCTGCTATCTAACTTTAATTTTAGTGGAATGTGTGATATGGAAGACAGTTTCTTAGCTTCCATAGGAAATGCAGTTAAGTTCATATTCATTCCGCTTGGATTTAGTGATTGGAGAGCTTCCGTTGGTATCTGTACTGGCTGGATTGCCAAAGAAAACATTGTATCAACATTTGGCCAGTTATTTGGTGGTATTACAGATGAGTCTGTAATTGAAAATATAGCGGCAGGTACTAGGGCACTTCCACAAATTAAGGATGTGTTCAATGGTGCAAGTGCATATGCATATATGGCATTTAATCTATTGTGCATGCCTTGTTTTGCAGCAGTTGGTGCCATTCGTCGTGAGATGGGTTCTTTAAAATGGACTCTTAGAACTATAGGATTTCAGATGGCGACAGCCTATGTAGTAGCATTTATTATTTATCATATTGGACTTTTCTTCGTTTAGAGTAAGATAGAGAAACAAATACTTAAAAAAACTCCATTTATAATCTGTTTATACAAGTAAGTATAGGAAAAATGTTTCTAAGGATTATAAGTGGAGTTTTTTTTGCCGAAATATATTGTATGGAATAAAGTCATATATTATATTTAGAGGAGGATATGCCATGAAAAATATCATGAAAAAAATGCGAGTACTTTTATTAAGCTGTGCACTGGTTCTGTGTATGATTCAGCCAGTTACAACACAGGCAAAAGGAGTACAAATCGACCTAAGACCATCTGCTCAAACGTTTATCAAGTCTCACAACATTCAAGTTAAGCCACAATTTAAAAGCGGTGGAAGCACTCATACCCATCAGTACATAATAACCCAGGCACTAGCAATCTTACGACACGACAAAGGATATTCTTTGCTCAACCAGTCATCCAATGCAAATACTCTCAAAACTTACACGGACTGGCCAGACAAAGTAGGAAATGAAAGTGATAGTGCAACCTATGCTGGACACTTCTACAATCCATATACAGAAAAATCATGGACTGGAAGCAAATCGAAAACAGCCATGGTACGTGCTATGGGGTATTTTAATGATGCCTTAGCAGCAGTACAGGAAGGAAATATGGAAGATGCCTTAGTACTAATCGGTAAAGGTACTCACTATGTATCCGATATGAATGAGCCACATCACGCATCAAACTTGACTGCAATTAATAGCAATCACTCTGCTTTCGAAAAATATGTAGATGAGAATCGTACCTCTTTCTACATATCAGGAAATACGTTGGATGAATCTTATTATTTGGAGACAGAACAGACGCCGATGTCACAAATACTTCGTAATGGCGCTTATTATGCATATGATTTAAAATACATGGCACAGGAAGAGAGTACCTATTTTCAGGCAGGAAAGTTAAGTGTACAACATGCTATTATTAATGTGGTGCAGTATTTATATGAATTTGGAGAAGAAGCAGGAATTTATTCCTAAACTTTATAATAGCTCACTGTTTTGAAGGAAAAAACGGTGGGCTATCGTTTTTTGTGGAAATTTTATGTTATAATGTATTAGGAAGGAAAAGGGGCGGTAATGAGAGGTCTCTTTTTTTGTATGTGAAAAATTTGGGAACATGTTCTTTTTCAACTGGATTATTTGTAATCTATAGAGTAATTTGTTATGATTAAATCAATTTTTATGAAAGGATATGATTGTAATGTCCAGTATTGAAGAGTTTCAACAAGTAAGTCCATCAACAGAATCGTATTGGCGCTCTATCATTTTATTTGGTAGAAACGTAGCTTCCTATAAATTTGCATTAGCAAAGAGTCTATTAGAAATTGCACCTACTCAGAAAAATATAATTACCCTTGAAGAATTAGCAGAACCATTTTCGAGATTTTTGTGTGAACATATTACAGCTGCCCCTAGACAGGCTACAAGTAATTCGAGCCAATTTTTAGAGGCTTGCAAGAGTTATAATACTGGTGAAATTACGAAAGAACAGTTATTAAATGTGACAGTGAAAAAAGGATTTAATAATGTTATAGATGCATTTCATGTTGTGAATAGTTATGATATACCGATTTCTTTTTACATAAAAGATTATAGTAAAGGTTCCAAGAAAATTATACTTACTGATGAAATTTTTGGGTTATTAGAGAACCAACAGTTCAATAGCTTTATGAAGGAAACAGAGGCTAGGTGGAATCTAGTTGAGACGGCGTGGGAGAATCGAATATCAAGAAACTTATTAAATATAGAATATGATGACAAAACGAAAGAATTTTTCGTGGATAATAATCGTAGACGTAAAGATGTAACCTCTGCGAGAGATGCATTAAATGGATATCAAAAGGGAAAATGTTTCTATTGTTTCGATGATGTTTCATTAGAAAAAGGAGCTTGGAATGTATGTAATGTAGATCATTTTTACCCACATACATTGAAAACAGTTACCCCAAATGTTAATATGGATGGAGTTTGGAATTTAGTATTGGCTTGCCCCAAATGTAATAAGGGTGTTGATGGGAAATTCGCAAAAGTACCAGCAATTAAGTATTTAAAACGCTTATCTAAGAGAAATGAGTATCTAATAAGTAGTCATCATCCTCTTAGAGAAACTTTGATGCGACAGACAGGAGAGAACCTAGAAGAGAGACAAGCCTTTTTAAGAAAAATGGATGAACATGCAATTAATAATCTTTTATTTCGATGGGAAACTGAACAAGTAGGAGAGGAAGTGTTTTAAAAATGAATCAAACAATAGATTATTATAACGAAAA
>DBKX01000363.1 GCA_002297865.1 Lachnoclostridium sp. UBA739 | reverse complement strand
AAGATACTGAATCGTTTCGATTTGTATAAAACAAATTACCAAAAGAAGATATAGGATTACATTTATTCGTTGCTGATGTAATAAGAAACTATAAAAAGGGAAAAACTACTTCTAAAATGGAAAGCTATGTGATATAATAAGTAATCAAAAGTTCATCCAATATATTACAAAATTGATATAGTGGAACTTTGATTTGTTTTTTCATGGAAACAATATTAACCAAGTAGTCACGAGAGACTGCATCATCATTACATAGGGAGGAATTATTAGTATGAGGAAAGTTTTAAAAACAATGATATCAGGGGGACTTACCATAGCGTTATCTGCAAGTTTATGTGCAGGTATCACATTGGTACCAGTAAACGTTAAGGCTGCTACACCATCTGTATCAGGAGTGGCTGTAAAAACAGATATTTCATTTGATGGAACTTGGAATGGAGATTATGAGAAAAATTATAATGAAAAAGCGGAGAGAAGAAATAATGTGGTATTTCGTCCTCAGCAGAAAACAACAGTAACATTGGAAAAGTTTATGTACATAGAAGCAGATGTTGCAGTACCTGCAGAGCTTATTTCAAAAGTTAAGGAAGGTAAATCAAGATTGGAATTTGGTGGATGGGTTGACTTTGCCACTAATACTCCGAAAGAAGATGAATGGTATGAGGAAAATCAAGGTTTATATAACCAAGATGATTGTTGGGGATCTTCAGTAGTTTATAGTAATACAAAGTATACAATATTCGAAGGAATTGATGGGAAAGATAATAATACAGAAAATGACTTAGTAAAAAATGGCAACTACTATATGGTACATGTAAAATCACCAGTAAAAGCAAACAATGAGGTATCGAATTTTAAAGCAACAGATGTAGCCTTTAATATAAGTGTGAGTGCTGTTAACATTTCTTATGACGGATTTCTAATTTATGATAATCTAAAATTAAGTGATAAAACAGGAAAATGCATTACAACCTTAGACTTTGAAGATAAGACAGATGTCCTTGGAATAGAAGCAAACAGCAATGATAATAGAATGAATACTGCATATTTAAATTTTAACGCTTCTCAGACTCAATTCAATAATGTTTTTATGGAAGAGTGCAAATTTGATGCAAAATACATAAGTGACGAAAAAGATGAGGAAAGCTGGAGAAATACTAGAGCAACAGAACATAATATGAGCATCAAGAAATTCTTTGACTCAGCCTTAAAGTTAAAAGTAGGAACACAAAATGTAAGTGCATTGGTATACATTCCAAAAGCAAACTTAGATAAAGCAGCAATCAAGAATGGTTTAACCATTAATGTGAATGTAAACGCTGCAAAAAAAATTAATGTATATGATGGCTGGAAAGATTTTGACTGGGATACCGTAGTGGGGATGAATTGTATTGGTGAGACTAGAATTGAAAAAGATGCTTCTGGAAAATTACAGTACAGTCTTGCGACATGGGAAAATAATGGTGATAATTACAAAGCTACAGAAGCTAAAGTATTGCAGAGCGTAGGTGATTATTATGTAATTCCAGTAGAGAATCCTGTATATCTAGAAAAAGCGGCTTCATTCAAAGGTATGGAAGCTAATATCTCAATAGTAGGAGATGGTGTGGATTACACAGGAATTATGGGTTGTGATGATATTGCAGTTACATCCTCTAAAAAAGTAGTGTTCTTTGCAAACTTTGATGATGGCACAAGTTGCAATACCTATGCGTCAAAAGCAGATGCCACTAAGCCAAACAAAAATGATGAAGGCTTAGTGGAATGGTATGACGGAATGGATGCAGTGAACTATTTATTAAGCGTTGGAACTGCATCTGCACAGACAAAACTTAATAAGGCGAGTGCAACAATCTATACTGGAAAGAGTATGAATTTCAAGGCTTCTGTTGCTGGTACATTCTCTAATGTATCCTATGTAATTGAAAACACAAGTATAGCAACTATTTCTGTAAGTGATAAAGGAGTTGCAACTGTTACTGGTAAAAAAGCAGGAACTACTTACCTAAAAGCAACTGCTAATGGAGTTACTACAAAAGCTAAGATTACTGTGAAAGCAGCTACTCTTAAATTAAAGAAAGCATCAGCAACTATTAAGAAAGGCAAAACCGTAACTATTAAAGCAACAGCTACACCAACAGCAAAAATCACGTATAAATCAAGCAATAAGAAAGTAGCTACTGTCAATGCAAAAGGTGTTGTAAAAGGACTTAAAAAAGGAACAGCTAAAATTACTGTTAAGGCAAATGGAGTTACTAAGACATTTAAAGTAACGGTAAAATAGAATATAACATAACTATGATACTTAAACTGCCACATTGATTAGAATGTGGCAGTTTTTTGGTTCTTAGAAAACTGCAAATTAATTAAAATGTATAAAATTCCGATATATAACAGATGGCTCAATCAAAATTTATAAGAATAAGGAGAATAGCATGAAAATGAGACATTTCAAAAGATACGTAGCCTTTATTCTTGCATTGATTCTGACAGTCCAAGTAGATATAGGAATTACAAATGCAAAAGAAGCGGAAATGCATACTACCGATAAAGCAAGGGATATGTATAATATGGCAGTACCTATTCGATTTGACGGTGAAGACGAATATGTAAATGACCAGATTCCAGAAGCGAATAACATAACCAATATTCAGCTCATAGACAACACTTATAATAATTCCATATATTCTGTACAGGAATATTATAAGGCAGTATCTAATCACACTGTAAATATAAAGACAGTGTATCTTACAGAAGGTGAAGAGGGCTTCACTTCTATCAAACTAAATCATTCCAGAGGCTATTATTCGCCAAAAACAGAGGATAATCCGGAAGGTTATACCACAGAAGGTGAACTAAGAAAAGTAGAGTTAGTAAGAGACTGGACTGCAAAACTTAAAGAAGCGATTGACAATGGTGCTACGCTAAAAAATATAGCTGGTGAAGAAGTCGATTTTGCCAAATTAGATTCAGATGGTGATCAGTCAATTGATAGCATTACATTGCTATTTGCACCTACCGATGCAAAATACGCAGCTGAATGGAATTCACCGTTATGGGCATATCAATCAGAAAATTATTCACTTGACATTGAAACAAGTAAAGGAACATTGACAAGTAAGCGATACTATCAAGCATCGATTCAGAATGCACCATTGGGTATTTACAAAGAAGCAGAGAGAGATGTATTTTTCTTCAATACATCGACAGTAGTACATGAGATGGGGCATATATTTGGACTATTAGATTTATATTCGTTTTCAGGAAATAATATGTCTGTCCACTATATGTCATCTATGGCTAAAGCTTTGTCACCAGTTGTACAGTTTATGACATCCCGTGAGCGAGAAGCGGCTGGATGGCTTAATGCAGGGAACATTACACCTATTACAAAGGCTGGAACGTATACACTTCCACCAGTACAGGATGAAAAGCAGACAGGAACGGTAGCATACACGCTAGAACTGCCAAATGAAAAGAGGCTGTATCTAGAATATCGATATGTAGATGATCAAGAAATAAACCGATTTGATTTTAATGGATCGAAGCGTGAACTATATAATTCACTTGGTAATCCAGTAAAATCCGTTGGACTTAATAAATCAGGATTACTCATTTGTGATGTAAACATGAATCGAAGATTCCCAAGTAATAGTGGTGGAACTCCTCAATTATCAGCAATTGGTGGACAATATTCCACGAAAATTGATGCACCAAGGGGCAAGGGAGAATCTATCACCTATGGGGGATATACGATTTCTGTAACAGACCTTACAAAAGAAAAAATAACTTTTAAGGTTAGTGGAAATGGATTAGAAGAGGAACAACAGCCAGAGAAACCAGGAAACGAAGGAAAGCCAGTTACAAACGGTATGACATTGCTAGCGCCATCGGGATTTGGTGAAGAACTTCAATTAACAGCAACACGAGGAAGTGAGATTCAGTTTCTTGCCCAGGCAGAAGGTAAGAAATTCTCAGATGGAGATATTCTATGGACTGTGAAGGGCGGAACCGCGGCGGATACAAAAATTGATGTTGAAACTGGATTGCTGAAAATAGGAGCCTATGAATCACCAACAAGTGTGTTAAAAGTAACGGGAAGATCCGACGAAGATAGTACGAAATCAATTACCATAAATATTAAGGTTACATTGGGAACGAAGACATATGCAGTAACCTATCTTCCAGGAAATGACTCCGTTGGAGAAATTGAATCTGTACAAAAAATACATGATACGAAACTAAGGTTGAAAGATGCCTTATATATAAAGAATGGATTCGCTCAAACCGGATGGTCACTTAGTGAAAGTGGCGAAAAAGTATATGATTTAAATAGTGAACTTAATAAGAACAGCTCAGTCATTTTATATCCTTATTGGTCAAAGTCAACAAGTAATACAATTACTGGATTTGTCACCCTCCAAGGTAGAAGAGAGTACGGTCAGACACTTTCGGCAAATGTACAAGGAGTTAACAGCAGTGATTTAACCTATCAATGGATACGACAAGATAAAGTGGTTGGAACGGCACAGAATTATGTACTGTCTGCAGATGACGTTGGACATGTGTTGGAATGTCAAATACAAGCAAGAGATAAAGAGGGAAGACTTAATGTAACTACAAAGGAGCCTATTGGGCGAGCAGAGACAGTTACGATTCTTAACGTGCAAGTAAAGAATCGTATTGCTGAAAATGAAATCAGTATGACTGCACAAGTGAAAGGCGTTCATTCGGATAATCTTGTAGGGATGCTCAGTTTTTACAATGGAAATGATAAGTTAGCTGACGAAAAGGTAGTTAATGGCTGTGCTAGTTATACTTGGACTGGAGTTAAGAAAGGAAAATATAACATTCGTGCCGAGTATCAACCGGATGATAAAGTAATGGGCTCAGTATATAAAAGTTCGCATGCTAGTAAATATGCAGAGGTAATAGGTGTGACATCAAGCCCATCAGTAAGTCCAAAGCCGACAGTGACACCGAAGCCAAGTATTGTTTTAAGTAAAAAATCAATGGTTTTGGATACAGTAGGTACAAAAACTGGAAAATTAACGGTTCGAATAGTCGGGCAAGAGCAGAAGGCGACATTTAAAAGTAGTAAATCAAAGATTGTCAGTGTAGATCAAAACGGTAATTTGACAGCATTAAAAGCAGGACAAGTAAAGATTTCAGCGGCTGCAAATGGTGTGAAAGCGTATTGTGACGTAGTGGTAAAAAAAGCGTCTATTAAATTAGTTAAAACTTCATTAGTATTATATATACCACAAACGACAGAATACAAATTGATTGCTAATGTATCGGGTGCTTCCTCGAAAGCTAATTTTAAGAGCAACAACACAAGTATAGTAAAGGTTGATGCAGCAGGAAGACTTACGGTATTAAAAGAGGGAAAAACAACTATTAAGGCTTCAGCCAATGGTCTAACCGCTACCTGCAAAGTAGAAGTTAAGAAGAAATCAATTGCTCTTAATCTAACTACAAGTACGATATATCTAAAAGGGAAAAATAGCATTCAGCTAAAACCGGTAATTGCTGGACCGAGTAAAAAGGTCTCATATAAAAGTAGTAATGCCAAGGTGGCAAGAGTGAATAGCAAGGGGAAAATAGTAGCAGTAGGAAAAGGAACCGCTACTATAACAGTTAGAGCTAATGATTTAGAGAAAAAGTGTAAGGTAACGGTATTACCAGCAAAGTAGGAAAAGTAATTGAAATAATAACTATAATAAAAACAACTGCCTCTATAAAATGGAGGTGGTTGTCTGACAATAAGAGCAGTATTGAATACGGATATAGCACGTTCTGATGATATTCAAAATTATTTTGAAAAAATATAAAAAATATGTTGACACAGGTCGGAACATGTGATAACATAAAACACGTCGCTGAGAGAAAACAAATTCTTACAGTGAAGAACATTGATAACTGAACA
>DBKX01000315.1 GCA_002297865.1 Lachnoclostridium sp. UBA739 | reverse complement strand
AGAATTATTGAAAATATGCTTTTGTTGATTATAGCATTGAATAGGGTAATATTGCAATAGGAAAAAGAAAATTTAGTTAAGATTTATTCCTTATCCAAATATTAACTTTAACTTTTTTCCTTTGAATCAAAAATAGGAGTGATCTCGCTATAAATTAGCAAGACCACTCCTACTAAGTTAAAGTTATATTAAATAATGTTTACTGGTTCACTAATTTCAATTACAGCATCTTTCTGTTCTTCAAAATACTGCATAATCAGTTCCACCATCTCAACATTAATTTCTTTCACAACCCTACACTGTGAATACATTGGATAATCACCTGCACCACTTGCTCGGTAATTATTCACGCACACAGTCAATATCTCTTCATCCTGAACGTCATTTCCTTGATACTTGAATTTGACAGCTCTGCTTCCACAAGCTCTTAACGGATCGATTTGATACATAATTCCCATATAATAATCATAATTATAATGTTCTATTTTTGGCTCTAAGAAATCCTTTGAAATAGAAAGTACACCATTTTCATTCATTGCAAAATACTCTGCACTTCGTTCAACTGCTTCACGCAACTGCTTGCCTGTCATTTCAAATACAACTAGTGTATTTGGATACGGATAAGTGGCAATAATGTCTCTTCTCGTAACAGACTGATTAAATCCTTTAATTTCATTGGCAAGGCTCACTGCAGAAACCATTGCACCTGAATAATGAAGCTGAATGGTATTGATAAAATCAGCTATTGTATTCCCATTCGACGCCATTTTAATTTTTTCATCAGGAAGTAATGGTTTATTCAACTTACCAACTACGCTGTCAAGCCAGTCCTGAACATCCGCTTCAATGGCTTTCAATTCTTCTGTCGTTTTACATATACTTTTCGCATCCGGTCTGCAAACCTTAGATGATATACACAAATTAGAATCTGTCTTTTCCACAAGAATTTCATGAAATTCTGTTGCATTTTCCTTTGGCTGAACTACATAGGTTCCATTCACATACTGCCCTTCAATGGACATATGCTGATGGCCCGTCAGCAGTAAATCAAAATCAAGTTCTTCACAGATACGATATGCAACATTTTCTGTTGTTTCTGATAAAAGCTTTTTGGATGTCAAATCACGTTCAAATCCACCATGATATAAGCAAACCGTTACATCCACTTTGTCTCTTACCTCTGCAAGAGCCTTCTTTGCTTCCTCCAATGGAGCAACAATCTGAATATCCGAGATATTAGACGCCTTTTCCCAGATGTTCACGTAATCTGTTACAATGCCGACAACGCCGACTCTTAATCCATTTTCAAGTGTCTTAATCACATATGGATAGAGTGAATTGCCTTCCAGGTCTTTGACATTCTGACAAACTGCATCTGCAGTAAGACGGTCTACATATTGACATAGGTACTCTGTTCCATAATTAAAATCATGATTTCCAAAGGTAATGACATCGTAACCGCACTGGTTCATAATATCTGCGATGGATTCATTGGACTTTAATTCACTTTGACAATAATACGTGTAAGCAGAGCCTTGTAAAATATCTCCAGCATCCATAACCAGTGTATTCCCGTCTTTCTTAAAACTACTTGCACATTTTAACAGACCACGGTTCTGTTCTTCTCTACTTGCATAGGAAGTAGAGAAAAAATAACCGTGCACATCGGACGTAAAATAAATTTTCAAATTTTGATTCATTTTTCTATCCTCTTGCTAATTTCACTCGTATTTTTGTGGAAATCACTTCTATAATTAGAATCAGTACGATAAGTCCCGCTAAAATTGCACCTACCTCATTCCAACGATGAGAATTCATAGCAAAGATAAGCGGGGCACCAATTCCACCAGCACCAACTAAACCAAGAACAGTAGCATCTCTTAAGTTCATATCAAAACGATAAATCAGAGTTGACATAAAGTCAGGGAATAGCTGTGGTAAGATTCCATAACGAATCTTCTGGAATGTGTTACAGCCGGCTGCATCTAAAGATTCCAGAATCTTTGTATCTAAATCCTCAATACATTCAATAAACATTTTTGAAATCATACCGATGGAGCAGAAGGACATTGTCATAAGTCCTGTAAATGCACCTGGTCCCGTTACACGGATAAACATAAGACCATATATAAATGCTGGCACAGTACGAATTGCCATGATGAACAAACGCACAATGAACGCAACTGGTTTTGGAACAATATTTACCGCGGAAAGGAAGGAAAGTGGAACAGAAATCACCGCACCAACAAGTGTTCCCAAAAATGCGATACACATAGTTTCTAATAACAAGTATGGCACGCCTTTATTGGAAAAGTCAAACAAAAAGCTTGTGTCCGGATTTACGATTCCTTTCATAATGTTGGCTGCAATACCAGAACTGCCTTCTTCCACATGGAAAGAAACTGTGCTCGATGACCATGCAATCATAACAGCTAAAATAAAAGCAATTACAAGTTTCACTCCCCATGTTTTAGGGGCTTGTTCATATTTCTTTAAAATCTTCTCATTCATATCTCGTTCCCCCCTATGTCAATTTCTTTCTCATGTAATGACTTAGGGATTCAATCAAGAATACGGTTCCGAATAGAACAACTAAGATCATTCCAACACTGTCATATTCTCTCCATCCGATCTTTTCATTTAAGATCATTCCAAGTCCACCTGCACCAACATATCCTAGGATTGCCGCATATCTTACATTTCCTTCAAAACAGAATAAACACACAGAAAGGTAAGCTGGTAATACTTGGGGAAAGATTGCAGTTATAAAAGCCTTCACTCTGTTTGCACCCATGGCTTCCATTGCTTCAAAAGCACCCATGTTCACTGTTTCAATCTGTTCGTATAACTGTTTTCCTACATAAGCAAACGTAAACACTGCAATTGCCACTGTTCCAGCCATTGTTCCAAGACCAAAGATGTATGTTGCAATTAACGCACACACTAAAGTTGGAAGTGTACGAATCAAACCTAAAAATACACGAGTTACTAGTAGTACAAAACGATTGGTTACAACATTGCTTGCTGCTAACATTGCAAATGGTACTGCAAGCAAGCTACCAATTAAAGAACCTAATAAAGACATTTTAATTGTGTCAAATAAGGGTCCCCAGATATTTTTCAAATAACCTGTGTCTGGTGGAAACATATCATTAAGGATATCCATGAAATACTTCCATCTAGTAATCAATCTACTAAGGTCAAATCCTGTAATCTGGACAGATAGCCAGGTAGCAAGAACAACAATTAGAAGAATTAGTGGGGTTCTTGTAAACTTCTCTTCTACCACTTTTCCATTGGAAAGCTCCATCCTTTTTGGCTTAAAGATTTTGTCGTATAATCCCATTACTATTCCTCCTCTGGAGCCTTTCCTGCATAGATTTCATCAAGAATTTCCTGAGTCACTTCACTGGATGGACCATCATACACAACTTTACCTGCACGAATGCCAATGATACGGTCAGTATATTCTAGTGCCAGATCCACATGATGAATATTAATTAAGATAGAAATGTTCATATCCTGATTAATTTTCTTAAAGTCATCCATTACCTGTCTTGCAGTTACTGGGTCAAGTGCTGCAACCGGTTCATCTGCTAAGATAATTTCTGGATTCTGAGCAAGTGTTCTTGCAAGAGCAACTCGCTGCTGCTGTCCTCCAGATAACTGGTCTGCACGAATGTATGCTTTATCCAAAATACCCACTTTATCAAGTGCTTCTAATGCTGCAACTTTTTCTTCCTTTGTAAAGATACCAAAGCATGTACGGAAAAATCCCATATCTGGAACATTGGCGGCTAATACGTTGCGAATTACGGTAGTTCTGCTTACAAGGTTAAAAGACTGAAAAACCATTCCAATTTTTCTACGGAAGCTTCTTAACTTTTTTCCCTTTAATGTCATTACCTCTTGTCCATTTACGATAAGCTGTCCATCAGATATTGGATGCATACGGTTAATTGTACGAAGCAATGTTGATTTTCCAGCACCGGACAACCCAATTATACCAACAAATTCGCCTTGTTTTATGGTTAAGTTAATATTATCTAAACCTTTGAATCCATTCGGATATACTTTTGTTACATTCTTAAATTCAATCATGGCTACTCCTATAATGTTTCTGCAGTTTATTGCATAAAAAGGAACGGAGCAAGCCCCATCCCTTTTGTATATTTGCCACACATCTTTTCGCATGACATTTTTGCTTCAATAAACTATCTTTTACTCAGTGTCGATGTTTATCACATTGATTACTTACTCAATTCTTTGATAAGCTTCTGTGCTTCTCTTTCTTT
>DBKX01000423.1:3673-4322 GCA_002297865.1 Lachnoclostridium sp. UBA739 | reverse complement strand
CTTACACTACGACTTGGACTACTGCCAACAAGCTCTCGCCTACGGTCTCTGACCTCGATGCGGCCAACGTGCCGTTTATGCTCATTCCGCAGCAGCTTGCTGAGAACAGTAAGGCTGCAAGCGGCTCTTACATCGCCCTCAAGGTGAAGATCACTATGCAGGGTAGTAAGGTTGTTCACAACGACTGGGCATACGTCGCTCTCTCCACTAAGTGGGAAATGGGTAAACGTTATATTTATACACTAGATTTCAGCGATGGTGCAGGACAGGATAAAGATGGCAACGCCATTATCTCTGGTATTGGTATAAAGCTTAATGTTGTAATAACTTCTTGGAATATACAGAAAGTAAAATACTTACTGAAAGGTACATACAATGCTAATTCTATTACGGTTGACCCAACAGATGATAGTCATTATTATGGCATAGATATATCTCGTGCCAACACCTTCTGGTCAAACTCTGACGTAGGTAACGCTGAGAACGTCATCGGTGACAACACGGAATGGACAGCAGAGGTCATCTGGCAGGACATCGCCTCTCGTGCCATCAACTTCTGTGACGCTTCGGGCAACACCGTCTCCGGGGATACATACAACGGTAAGGGATTACAAAATCTATATATAGAAACCGTAGGTGGAAAAAAAGG
>DBKX01000423.1:288-3594 GCA_002297865.1 Lachnoclostridium sp. UBA739 | reverse complement strand
GGCTCACCGATGAGCCGCAGCTTGTCTCTGGATTCATGGATCGCAACCTCGGTGCTACGTCGGCTACTCCCGATGTCATAAACAAGACCTACGGTCTATATTACCAGTTCGGACGTAAGGATGCATTCGTGCCTGACATTGACATCTATGACATCAACGGTAACAAACTCCAAAATGGGGCTACCGTCGCAACTGGCAAGGCGACGTTCGCCAAGGCTGTCAATAATCCTGGGATTTTCTATCATGAAGGTTCTAATTATACTCATGATTGGGCATCGCCGAATCATTATACTTCCAATAACTGGAACGACATCACCAATGCTGACGGTAAGACGTTCTTCGACCCTTGCCCTGAAGGATGGAGATTGCCAACCAAGGCGGAATACAGTAACTTTTCCACTACTACCTTCACTAAGGATGATACCTATAAGGGTAAAACCTACAATGGCAACTTCTTCCCTTTCGCTGGTTATCGAAGCTACGACTGGGGAAAAATGAATCCATACACAAAATATTGGTGTTCAACACCTATTAACACAAATGTATGTTACTATTTGTCTTTCGATATAGTGAATGTAACTACAAATAATAACAACGGCTTTCGAGCCAATGGCCAATCCGTACGTTGTGTACAGAATAAATAATAATAAGTATATAAGTGCGTTTAAAAGTACCGATAGGGCACCTTTAGACGTACTTATATCTATACATAATACTTGAACAGAAGTCACCTTTCTTGACTCATTATGTTTTTTAACTACCAAAAGCTAAAGACCTTTGGGCTTTCTTGGCACATTTTTATAAAAAAAAGGAAAATTTATAATATGTCCCAAAACACTCTTTAAAAAACGCTAAAAACAAATATATTTTTGCTTAATATGAATTCTTATTCGTAAATTTGCGACTTCTTTTTTAAAAAGGCTTTATGCCTCAGTAATAACCCAAGGTTTGACAGTACAAAAGCTGTCTCTTAGATTATGGAACGAATAAATTTCAATGCGAAACGCAGAAAACTGCACATGAGTATTATCTCTTCCATCATCCAAATGATGAAGGAGAAAAATTGCTCTAAGATTGTGTTTGACAACCCTAGTGGGGCACGTCCTCGTATATTGAAGTGGTATCGACATGCCGACTGGTATGAGAGCGTGAAAGTCAAGATGGTGAGAATATATGGTAAGTCTCTTCAATTCAAAACTACTCAGTCTGAGTGGAATGACTTGCCTGATAAGGAATGGTATTCTCTAAAAAAGAACGTCGCAGATGCTCACATTATTGAGCTGTATGATGCTGTCTATGACCATTTTAATGGTGGCAACAAGGTTGCGTAAAGTATAAAAAAGGAATAATCCGTAAAGTTGGATTATTCCTTTACTTACTAATACTTTCGCTTTTCTATTAGAAGCTTAAATAACCATAAATTCTTAAGAAAAATATTTTGTTTTGCATTTTTTATAGTACCTTTGTCGGTGATAACAATATTTAACGACATGGCACAAGGCAAATACAATTTAGGTTTTATCTCTGATTCTGAGATATACGAACACATCAAAAAAACAGTTTTACAGTATAAGACTGTTATTAATCTGGATGAGTTTAATAAAAATCTAGTCGATCCAATTAAACTTACTTTTGATGCAAAGGTTTATGGGAAAACCTTTGATAGCATTATTGAATCGGAATGCATTAGACAAATAGATAAAGCTAATACCAATCATATTGGCTATTTCCACCAAAATCTGTTTAATTACGCAGGTAATGGTTGGTATGTTCCAACAAAAGGTTTTGATGTGGTGAATGAGGAGAAGAAAATTTTTGTAGAAATGAAGAATAAGCATAACACAATGAACTCTTCTTCCTCACAAAATACTTATATGAAGATGCAAAAGCAACTTCTTAATGACCCTGGTTCTACATGTATGTTGGTTGAAGCCATAGCCAAGCGATCACAAAACATCGTCTGGAAAGCTACCTTGAATGGCGAAAAGTATGAACACGAGAGAATCAGAAGAGTGTCAATGGACAAGTTTTACGAGATAGTCTTTGGTGATAAATATGCCTTTATGAAACTATGTAAAGCATTGCCAACTATCTTAAATGATGTCATTGAGGAAACTCACAGGGGAATTATCGAAAATTCGGTGTATGATGAATTGAAAGAGATTTCTTCTGATACTTTCAAGAGCTTATATCTTTTGGCATTTAAAACTTATGAAGGATTTGAACAATTATAAAATAAATAGAATGAATCAGTTTTTTACGATTAATAATATTGCAGACATATTGGGTGTTTCTCTACGAACAGTGAACACTTGGGCAACAAAAGGTTCTTTGTCATTGGAGGTGAATGAAAAGGGACAAGAAGGATGCTATGCTCAACAACTGACTAACTTTCCTCAAATAGGGGCTATGATTAATAGCAAGTGGAAGGAAGAACTACAAGTAAAACCTTCAAGAGATTTTACTTCTATAGAACTGTTTGCTGGGGGAGGAGGATTAGCAATCGGAATGGAAAAGGCTGGCTTTAAACATGTCTTGCTGAATGAATTCGATAAAGCTGCTTGTGAAACACTTAGAAAAAATCGACCTAACTGGAATGTCGTCGAGGGAGATATACATGATATATCCTTTAAGGAATATGAAGGTAAGGTTGACTTCTTATCTGGTGGCTTCCCTTGTCAAGCTTTTAGCTATGCCGGCAATAAAGGTGGCTTCGAGGATGCTAGAGGTACGCTTTTCTTTGAACTTGCTAGAGCTGTCAAAGAAGTGAAGCCAAAGGTTTTCATGGGAGAAAATGTCAAAGGCTTGTACACACATGACAATGGACATACTTTTGAAGTAATAAAAAGCGTTATCGCTGACTTAGGATACACTCTTGTTGAACCCAAGGTTTTGAAAGCTATCCAATATCAGGTACCACAAAAAAGAGAACGATTAATATTGGTGGCTATACGTAATGACTTGGCAGATAAAGTTAAATTCCATTATCCTTCTCCATACTATAGAGTGGTTACATTGAGGGATGCTTTCTTTAAAGGTATTTTGTATAATTGTGACGTTCCTGAGTCTATAGGACAAAAATATCCTCAGAGAAAAAAAGAAATTATGGAGCAAGTTCCTATGGGAGGATATTGGAAAGATTTACCAGATGATTTGCAACGAGAATATATGAAGGCAAGTTATTTTATGGGTGGAGGAAAAACGGGTATAGCTAGAAGATTATCACTTGACGAACCGTCTCTAACACTTACTTGTGCGCCAGCAATGAAACAGACTGAAAGATGTCACCCTACAGAAACAAGACCT
>DBKX01000423.1:0-250 GCA_002297865.1 Lachnoclostridium sp. UBA739 | reverse complement strand
GAGAATATGCGAGAATCCAAACATTCCCCGACGAGTGGGTTTTCTGTGGCAATATGACTGCTCAGTACAAACAAATAGGTAATGCTGTACCAGTAAATCTTGCAGCAGCTGTAGGACGCTCGCTGATAAGACTGTTTAACGATATTGAGACTTTGTGAGCAATCATAATTAATATATAATGCGAAAAACACGTCTAAAGGTGCCCTTAGTACACCTTTAGACGTGTTTTTTATGGCGCAATCGGTGGCTA
>DBKX01000341.1:3049-5387 GCA_002297865.1 Lachnoclostridium sp. UBA739 | reverse complement strand
GATGGGCGAATGTGGCTCCGAAGAGACCTGAGCCAACGATGAGATAGTCGTAATTTTGATTAGCCATTTTTTATAAATTTATAAGGTTTTATATTGTATACCTTTCTTGTGAAAGGTATCTTAGACATGATGTATGTCCCCACGAAACACATAACGATAACTAAAGGAATACCAAGTTTATTCGGGATATGCAAGAATCCCCGGATAGGCACATCCAAATCGTAAAGGTGTATGCACAAGAAAGTTAGGCTATTTTGCCCCCCCATATCACTGCTCTATGCAGTGGATAACGGCATGTAGAGAGTACATCAGATATAAGGAATATTACGTATGTTCCACCTATAGCGCCAAGAACGTTGATAAAAATGTCTTGATAGTAGCAACGTACCATTGACATATCAGATGTCAAGAAAGAAACAATCCATACTAAGACGCAAATTACGCCGAAGAAAGGATTAAATTTCAAGATGCCACCTTTTTGTTTCAAGAAATTTCCTAATCCATAAAAGAACATCGCACCTATACCAGGAAGTATTGCGAATGGAAGGTTGACCACATACCTATCCAAAACGATAGCAACACCCGACAAACAAAGACTAACCAATAGCGGCATCTTAGAATAATGGCAAACAACGTTATAAATGTTCTTACACCAAAATAACGCCAACAAGAACCAAATTGCCCCAATTGCAGGAACCTTTGCTAATAAAGGCGATGAATGATTTACAGAACCACTTCCATATATCATGGCTATCATCCAGTACTTCATATCAACATTTTCTTTTATAAAAGAATAAGCAGCATATGTAAGTACAATAGCCAATGCCGTTAATAGATAAGGAAAGACTAAGTGTTTAACATCCTTGGAAAAGGATTCTTTTATACCTTTGGCATGATAAAAATATCCTGCAATGATAAAGAACAATGGCATATGAAATGAGAATATGACACCTTGAAAATAATGGGTCATATGCCCAACAATCACCATGATGATTCCAAAGAACTTCATGATGTCGAATGTGTCAACTCTTTTATGTTTCTTCTCCATTTTACTTCTTCAATATTATTTGTTTCACATCATTCAAAGTCTCGTCCTTAGTCACGATAGCCATGATGAAATAGCTGACGATTCCCACGACTATACCAACCAGCAATTGAATTAATGGCTTGTCGAATACATACAAGCAACCATAACACAACGCTCCCATCAATCCCGACTTCAACAACACTGGCACATTGTAATACATCTGCTTCCAAAAGCCAAAGTTGATAAACTTACCTGTATAATAACAGTTGAAGCAATAGGCGATGAAGCCATAGATAGCTCTACCGAAGCAAAGCCACCATAATCCCAGCGGAATCATCGAAAACAAAAGAATAAATGCTATTGGTTTCTTTATCAACTCCAATCGCAATACCAAGTCCGTTCTCCCCTTCACATAAAGAATGTTCAGATTGATATGGGTTAGCGGATCGAAGAAAGAGCCTATGCACAACACTTGCAACAGAGGTACTGCAGGCAACCATTTCTCACCCAGTAGGACCAGTATCAGAGGTTTTGCCAATGCAATCAATCCGAAGAGTATCGGATAAAGCACGAACAAAGGAACTCGCAGGAACTTCTTGTATGCCGTTTTCAATTTCTCCACATCATCCTGCACTTCCGCCATCAGAGGGAAAGCCACCTTCATAAAGATGGAGAGAATCGTTGTGGTTGGCAATACCGCAAACTGATTACCACGATTATAATAGCCCACTTCTTTAGCTGAAAAGGCTCTACCTATGACCAATGTATAAAGATTGTCGTAGATGGTATTGATCAAGCCCGAACAAAGAATCTTGGAACCATAGGAAAACATATGCTTGAAGGAAGCCATGGATAACAATAAACGAGGATACCATTTCAAGAACAATTCCATCATAACAAGTCGAGCCACACAGCTAGTAAGCTGTTGGAAGACCAAAGCCCAAACACCCCAACCAATGTAAGCAAGATACAATCCGATAAGACCCGTAACGAGCTGCGTGACGATGGAAATGATTGCCATCTCCTTGAATCGCATCTCGGCAGTCATCTTAGCCGTCTGCGAGATACTCAAGGAATTGATGAGCATCGTCAATCCCAACACTCGTGTTACATCACAAAGAATTGGCGTGCGATAGAACTCTGCTATTGTCGGGGATGCCAGCCAAAGGATAGCATAGAGCACAACACCCACGATGACATTGAAATAGAAGCAAGTGGAATAATCCGCCTCATTTCTATCCTTCTTTTGTATCAGCGCACTTCCGAAACCACTATCTATGAAAGTGGTAGCCACCGCAAAGAATATGGCGG
>DBKX01000341.1:898-3024 GCA_002297865.1 Lachnoclostridium sp. UBA739 | reverse complement strand
CATACCAATGATACCATAATCCTGCGGTGCCAGGATTCGGGCGATGGCGATGCCGATGACAAACTGTATGATTTGCTGTGTGAATCGCTCCACGGAAGTCCAAGCCACTCCCGAAACCGCTTTTTGCTTAAGTGATTTACTCATATTTACAAATTCCAAATTTTGCAAAGAGTTTTCGCATTTTACGTTTAAACTCTTTTTTCCTTAATTTTGGTAAATATGTTCGATAATCATGTTCCGCATCCAAAACCAAAAATCCACCATGCATGCTTGGAGCTTTTGCAGGTTTCATAAAATCTCCATATTGACGAGTTAGTATATCCGCACATTTATCAGGAACTGGCATCAACATGTCTTCAAATGGCAACCATTCTATATGATTCATCATGCTAGCTGTACGAATACCATAATTAATTGAATTCCAAGTAAAGGCCATTGTACAAACATCGCCACTCTTCGAATCTATTTTTCTGAACAAATCCTCGTATTTACGATAAAGATAACGTAAGGGAAAAGCTAAATAAAAAGCATATTTTAAACATCCTTTCGCATAGTCTACAGGATTTGACAAAAACAAATGACTAAAAGATTTAAAAAACATCGCCTCTTGAATTATTTGTGTTTTTTCCCTTAATCTAGAAATTTGCAAAGGATTAGAAGGAACATTATCCAATACGAATATGTCTACAAATATCCCTAAATGAAACGATTTAAAAACATCCCCTTTTAAGATTGCAGTCGTACCTGATTTTCTAACTTGCGCATGACCATAACAATAACCTTTATCTGTATAAGCATTTTGAAAAAAATAAGGTTCTTTAAACTCATCTTTAGCTACAGCACATAGCTTTTCATAATCTTCTCTCAACATCTCCAAGTCAATATCATCATCCCATGGTATATACCCATGCTCACGAAGAACTCCGATAGCAGTTCCACCACTACATACTATTGTTATATTATGCTTCTTACAAACTTCAAAAATTTTCTTGCAAATATCCATTTGTACATTCCATACTTTTTTCATATCGGAAGTTACAAGAAAACCATTTCTTCTTTCTTCTTTAATATTCATAACTTAATTTTGGAGTATCTATAAAGTTAAAAAGACTCTATGGTCCAACGAAACATATCTTCGAGATTTGTTTGAGGACACCAACCTAATTCTCGAATTTTTGTTGTATCCATTATAGCTAATTTAAAAGGCAGATAAGGCATTAATGATGCTTCTTTACTGAAAATGACCTTTGTTGTTTTCTTCGGTGAATAAGAAGCAATTAATTGGGCTAAATCCCTTATACTTATCAGATTTTCCGTCGCTGCAACATTATACATTCTCCCTAGCTCACCTTTCTCCATTATCATAAAAATAGCATTAATTGCATCTGGAGTATAAGTATATGTACGCATAGCACTACCATCGGAATGAAGTACTATATCTTCGCCTTTTAGGGTGCAAGCTATAAACTCTGCAAATGCTCGTCCATCATTTAATAAAATTCCTGCGCCAAGAGTATGACAAAGACGAACTCCACAAAATTCTAAACCATAAGTCGCATGATATGAAGCAAGCATTGTTTCGCATAAACGTTTAGCTTCTGGGTAGCAAGCTCTTGCTTGTAAGTGAGGTAAAGGTCCCATATCATCCTCACCTATTTTCTTATCACTAGTCCAATTGCCATAAACTTCTACTGTTGAAACATAAAACACTTTTTTTGTCTTATGTTTTATTGCAAACTCACAAACATTATGAGTTCCGCTTACATGAGCCCAAAGTGTATTTACAGCAGAAGTTTTAAAATCTAAAGGCGCTGCAGGTCCTGCTGTATGAAAAATATAATCAACGTTATCATTATAATCTATTGGAGTAGTAACATCTTGGTATATAAAAGCTACATTTGGGAAATCCAAAAGATCCCCAAAAACCTCAACAGCCTTTTCATGGTTGCGAGCCATACCAACAATTCGAAGATTCAAATTATATTTCAAATCCACATCAACTAAAGATTCTACTATGTAACGCCCTAGACGGCCAGTTGCACCTGTAATCAAAATAGTAGAATCTCTATACATATTCCAATTGGATATTCCACGACAAATTATTTTTAAATCACGACTTTCCATAT
>DBKX01000341.1:0-878 GCA_002297865.1 Lachnoclostridium sp. UBA739 | reverse complement strand
TAATTCAAACCAAAAACATTTTTATTTTCCTGAAGTTCAACTAAAGCCTTTAGGATATAATAATCCTCAGGTGTAGTTATTTTTATATTATGATTATATTCTTTCACCAAAGGTATTTCATTTCCCATATACGTATATGCTAATGCTGCATCCAAAAGAGGGATTGGAGATTCTACATTTTCAACATCTCGATAAGCTTTGACCAATATCGATAATTTAAATGTTTGAGGAGACGTAAGGCTATATGTGTCATCACGTTTTTTAAAATCATCAAAAGAAACCTGTTCTTTACTAGTAATTATCACAGATTCTATGACAGGTTTAACAGTCATTGCACAACCGCTTTTCCGCGCAACACGTATATTTTCACTAATAATATTATCTTCTATTAATGGACGGACACCATCATGAATAACCACAATGTCATTCTCACAACCACCATTTTCATATATGAAATCTATCCCATTTTGTATACTCTTCTGTCGGTTCTTCCCCCCTGAAATCACATCAATTTTCTTTTCCATAGGATAAATTGAAAGCAATTTTTTCATATAATCTATATATTGAGGATTACATGCTATTACAATCGAATCAATATCATGGCACGCAACAAATTTTTCTACTGTATAAATTATTATAGGTTTACCATAAACCATTAAAAACTGTTTTGGCATACCAGAAGAACGCATCCGTTGCCCAGTACCACCTGCTAAAATAAGTCCGTAATTCATTTTAATTATATTTTTATATATCACCAACACACTGTCCCCCACTATTTTACTAGCAAAAGCACGTATCTGTTTATGATAAAAGTTATTGTATTATATAAGCGCCTAAAAATATCACTACACCTTTATTTTTAAACGGTTCTAAAATCA
>DBKX01000433.1:15437-19451 GCA_002297865.1 Lachnoclostridium sp. UBA739 | reverse complement strand
CTTAACTTAATGACATTGACCTGTCTCAATCTCTTTTTCTGTCCGGACAACATAAGGCATATTACATAACTTGCACCATTTCTGCTGAAACTGTATCTGCTCTTGGCTTCGTATCGAGTATTTATCCGTTCCAGTTAGATACGTACTATATTTAATCTCCTGGAACTCTTCTTTTCCATCTGCATAACAAACCCACATATCAAAAATAGTACGCTTCTTCTTACCATTAACAAGCATTTCGGCTTCATAGGGCTGTTCACAGAAGGTTTTAACTGTTGGATTCATTTCTAGAGTAAGCCAGTTCTTGTATTCTAAGTTGCTGTAAAGTTTAATGGAACGGCGGAGTTTGTAACTGTAGGCTACAAAATAATCGCTGCCGTATTTGCTGCCACGGGGCATATCCAAAGGTGTGTATAGTTGTTTTGTCAATGTATTTCTCCTTTCGTACATTGACTGGACACTAAAAAAGGCGTCAATTAATAAACTTGACGCACTTTTCTTCTTGATTTTGAACTTTTGTTATGATATACTCAGTTCAAAAGGATGTTTGAAGTGCATCCAGTCGTTGAATGATAGTATTGATGTTACTCTTGGTCGGGGAGCAATCAGTACTATTTTTTTGTGTTTATTTTTGTCGTGGTGTTTTTTGCTGCTAGGAGCAAACTATGATTCCTCCTTTCAGTGTAAATAAATTAATCTCTTTACTTTTGAAGAAATTATTTGTACATATTTAGCTGTGATTATAAGGTTATGTCAATTATGGGGGTAAAGTCAAGGTGATAATATCGTTTTAAGATAAAATTTTATATGGAATTAATTAGATCTACCCTTATACCGTTCTCTCAGTAGCATTATACTCAAACAGGATGAGGTAGTTTAATGAAAAAAAGGAAGTTCACAGCCTAGTAGACAAGACCATCAAACTTGAAAGCTTACTTTTTCTACAACAAAAATAGCAAAAGGTAACCCACGCGTATAACATGTGCTTTATCGAAAATAAATTCAATAAAGGCCAATTATGACTTTCTAACTTTCATAATTGACCTTTATAAAAGATGAAACCAATTAAACTTTATCCTACAAGCTCTTTATTAGTTTCTCTTTCTATAAAATAACATTCTTTTGCTTTATTTATTTCTATAGTTCTATCAAATACTTTTTCTCTGGTATTGTTACTTTCCATATATATGCTTTGTAAAAAATCTTTAGAATCAAAGTGGTAGTAAAATACTTTTATGCCTTCTTCCTGCATATCACATTGCATTTCACAAATTAAACCATCTTCTCCCTTATAGTATTTGACATATGAGTAATTATCTATTTTTGCATTTTCTAGTAAATTATATGGTGTAAGTATTGGTGAATACATCATTTCATATATTTTTCTTATATTGGTATCCATAAGACACACCTTCCTAATTAATTTTTATAAATATATTATACATCATTATTGTTCTCTTGCATATACTCAGAAAGCACTTCCTCAACATACTCTTTGATAATTTCAAGCTTTGAAAATGCTACATCATAATCAGATGTAGTCCATTGGTCTCTCACTTTTCCTATCTCGTACCTAAAGTATGCGTTAAAATACATTGCTATATAAGCACCATTGTTTTTTCCGCGGTTCTTTATGTAACTATATTTTCTTTGCTTAAATAGCCTACAATCTTGTAAATTAGTATCTTGTTGATTTATACCGTATTTCGTGATTAACTCAGGGACAATTATCTCCCTTATTTCTGTGTCAAGTTCATGTTTTCTATTTTTAAAGTATAAATCTGGCCGTTTAATACCTTCATTTGCTTTTACCTTAGTCTGTTTGTAAATAGAAAGAGCTTGCTCATAACCGATTTGTAATAAATTTTGTAATTGAGTTATTTCAACTTGCTCCTTTAATTCTTTTTCTTTATGCATACGAATTAATTCTGTATCTAAATATACATCTTCCTGTAATATTCCAGAACCACTTTCCTGAGCGGTTCCAATATCAAGATTTGATTCATTAGTAGTCCTTTTTTTAGATGAATTACTTCCAGAATCTTTTGAATTATCATTTAATTCATTGTTCTCTTGTAGCTGCTTAATAACTTCACTTTCTTGTATCTCTATCTTGTATTTTAACCAAAGTTTTTGTAGGTACAGAATTTTATGCGAAACAATATCAGCAATATTATCATCTTCTTTTTCCACTTCGTTTGCAGGTATAGATCTTAATACTCGGCCAATAAACTGAGCATATGGCAATTCACTATGATAAGGTCTAAAAATGGCTGCGACACTTAAATATGGATGGTCATAACCTTCTCCCAAAATGGATACATTTATTATTACATCAATTCGATGATTACTTATATCTTTTTTTATTCGTTCTTGAAGTTCAGTTGGTTGATTACTATGTATAACCTGAGCATTTAAACCTTTTTGAATATACATATCTTTTATCTGTTCTGCATGGGCTATACTACAAGCAACAGCTATTATTTTGTGAGGTATTTTACAATCATCTGAACGCTTTTTTTCTAATAATTTTATACTTTCTTCGACAACATGTTGGGAGCACTCTTTAGAGTATGCGACTGATCGACTTACCCAATCTTCATCTTTAATGCCTTGCTCTATGAGTTCCTCAACTGTATAAGCTTTTGTTTCATCGTTATCAATAGTCAATAACAATGTTTCCGGAATATACTCAAAGTTTCTTAACGACTTTACATACCCTTTTGCCATAGCTTGACTTAATCTATACTTATAAACTAACTCTCCCGCTAATTTAACTCCATCCGTTCTTATTGGAGTAGCCGTCAACTTGACTACTTTTGCTTTATTAAAATACTTAGTAGCCTCAACCCATGTATTTGCTGCTGAGTGATGAGCCTCATCTATAATTATCATATCAAAAAAATCTGGCTCTAGGAAATTTAACGGAGAACGCTCCAGCCTTGATTGTAACTTATGTATGTTTAATACTACTATGTTTGCTGTATTTAATACATCTCGATTCAGTGTCTTGTCAAACTCAACTAAAGTTGGCATTTCATTAATATTACTAAAAATTTTCCTTTTACTCCAAAAGTTACCTGGTGTGTCAGGATCTAATGAATCAACAATACCGTCCCTTATTGTTAATTGAGGCGTAATAATAAGCACTCTTCCTTGGCATATATGAAAAGGCAATAAGCCAATTAATCCAGTTTTGCCTACGCCTGTTGGAAGAACAACAATTGCATGCTCTTTTCGATTGTCAATAATAAAATGCTTATATACTTTATAAAAGCCTCTTATTTGAGGGTCACGCAATTCATTATTTCCATAAATGTTTGGTTGAGCAGTTATAAAATAATTTTTGTCGTACATTTATAATTCTCCTTTTATGAATATCCATTAATAACCATATATTGTTTTATAATACAACGATATATATTATACATTTATNNGGGTTATTTACAATGTTAATTCTTGTATTAGGATACGTTACGCATTCAAATTCATTATTAAAGGGCTAAGAAAAGCAACAATTAAAACAACCCCTCTGATAGTATAAACTTAAGTATCCAACATAACATTAACTAATAGTAAGTTTATCAGTGTTAAACATACTATTTCTGAATGTTCTCTTTTTGTTGTCCTATAAAATTCGATTCTTTAGTAATTGAGTCATCCATATCTAAAGAAGAAATTAATTCTTTTATAACAAGTTTAATAATAGTTTTGCTATTTTCATAAAAAATAAATAATGCCTCAATCGCAATGAATAACAAAAGTTTTCTAAATGAATAGTTGCAATTGTCTAATCCCGCATAAATAAATGCTAATATAAATATACCTACTATTCCAGCAAAGACTGACGCATGTATACATCCTTTTAAATAGTTACATTTATCGAATTTATGAAGCATCTTCATAAGCCTTGTATTGCACATAGATAAAAGAACTGTTACTGATGTAATTATTGCACCATATATGATTGACCAAACTGTTATACCAATGCATAAAAGGTCTTTAAATAGTATT
>DBKX01000433.1:14959-15405 GCA_002297865.1 Lachnoclostridium sp. UBA739 | reverse complement strand
AATATATAAGCTCTTACTAAAGGCAATTTATATGCTAAAAAAATTATTATAATATAGATAATCCCTGCCAAGATACAACTTACGAAATTATTCTTTATATATTGAACCACGTTCATTCACACTCCCGATACTCCTAACTCTCAGACAGATATTCAACAACTTCTAACAACTCCTTCTTTAGTGCTCCATCGAAACACATACTCATTGCAAACAGTATTTTATCGAATGTTTTGGGGTCTTCTTCAGTAATATTTATTTTTCCTTTATTAAATATTTTATTGTTTATTAAGTCGATTTCACGAATACAATCGTCTTCTACAATTTTTAGTTTTGCTCCTCCAATAATATTTTGATTCATTTTGAATAAACTTAGGAGAGTTTTTACGCCCCCTTTATCTAAATATTTTTTGCTTCTCCCCACCCCTAATTCTATTTTACCCGTCACC
>DBKX01000433.1:2220-14946 GCA_002297865.1 Lachnoclostridium sp. UBA739 | reverse complement strand
CGCGTAAATCAGTAGCTAAAGAAGACAGCAATTGGTATTCCTTTTTTGGTGATTGGTCTTCAACTAATTTACTTATATCCATGAAATTAATGCTTATACTCTTATAATCTAAATCTTCTCTTATTTCACTATAGTCTTTACTATTGGTAAGAACATGAAATGTAAGAGTCTCACCAGTGAACTTTCTGAAAAATGCTGCTAATTTATTAACTGAAATTCCTTTCCGATTGTTTTGAAAAGCCATAATACTATAATTTTCATCATAAATTGCGCAACATTCCTGTCCGATATATTCATCGTCTTCCAGTTCAACTGCGGTATCTGTATCATCGGAAAGTTTACTTTTGAATGGGGCATCTTTACTATTATTCAGAAAGCATAAGTTCCATCTTTTTGTACTTTCATCATACTCCATTTTTTTTAATTGAATATTCCCATCCAATTGCTCTAGTATTCTATCTTCTGAGTCCATTTTATTCAAATTCTGTATAGGTGTTGTTAGTTTTAAAATTTTCTTTTTTTTATTGATTTCTACTACTGGGTATAAATAAATTATTTTTATAAATTTTCGCATTTAACTCTCTCCTCAATATAATTTAATTAACCAAAGAAATAACCGTAAAAATTCATTATCAGATTAAAACTTTTTTGTCATATGTATCGGTTAGTGTAGAAATTGGTTATACATACATAATACTACTTATTTATTACATTTACTAGTATTTTTGTAATCATTAAAAAGAGGCATTAATGTTGATAATCGTAATTTGGCATCCATTATCTTATTTAATAAGTTTATGCTTATGTTCAAGACAATTTGAGAAAAATTAGGCTTTCATAAAGATAACTTAATTTTTCATTTTCACTTACTCAATTAACCAAAAACTCTTTTCAAACCGTAAATACGTTTTTTTTCCAACTTCATTTCACCTATACGGCTTTTTTTCACTTTCAATGCAAGAAAAAGTGGAAAAAAGATAATCTTATTACACTAAAAAAAGACCCAAACTACTGTAATAACAGCAAATTTGGCTCTCCCCATCATTTTTCCACTTTCACTTCCCCCGACAAATGTTGTCGGCTGATGTACATTTATCAAAAGTACAAAATTTAAATTTCACTGTTTCTAAATCTTTTTTCAGTCAGAACCACTAGTTCACACTGGTGGTTCGCTCTGTCACTGTAAGGGACATTCTTACTTGCCCATGTCATTTTCACCAACTATTCTTTGTGGAACGTAGCTGACAATGTCATCTCATTCATCTTTTCCATCTTACGGTACACATCAGGTTTTTCTGCCTTAATCTTCTCTGAATGCTTCCGAATTGCACCCCAAATAAGTTTAGGTGTTTTATATTGACTGTAAGTTCCTTCAAGTACTTCGTTTTCAATTAATCCGAACAAATAGTCTAATTCATCATCCGTATAGGTTGGAACTAACGCATATCCTTGTGCTACCTGTAAATATCCGTCATCATTAAATTCAAAGGATTTCTGCCACCATTTTGTATAATTTTCAAATCCATGCAATTGATGTAGTTCATCATATACAGCTTTCGCTGCCCGATAGCCGCATGTAAAACCTCCTTGTACTTCGACTTCCACAAATGCTGCAGTATCGCCGATTACTAGAACATTTTGTTTATAAGGCACTTTTAGTGAGGAATAGGCTTTCACACAACAACCTTGGGTTTGTACTATTTTCGCATGTTCCAATTGTTTTGCTAGAGGACCTGAAGCAATTAATTCTTTGTAAATGTCTTTTGGCAGTAATTTTGCATCTCCAGATAAGGTAAACTCCAATATATCTTTTTCCAGTAAACTTGGTCCAACGATGATTGCAGCATTTGAATGATAGGCTTTTCCATAAAAAAGGTTCCAGCTATTTGGTTCAAATTCGGTGACACCCTTAAGATAAAACTTATGTACAAATGATGTAGCGAAATGGATACGTTCTTTTGTGAAACCGAATTTACTGCTTACAGTTGGATTAACACCTTCTGCAATAATTAGTTTTTTGCCCTTAAACGTTTGTTTTTCAAGAGTTTTGATGACTTCAACTGAGACATAATCGCCATAATCTTTTCCTGAATGCACCAATGCGCCTAGTAAGAAATTTACACCTAAGGATATGCACTCCTCATATAAACCACGCAACAACACAATTTTATCAAATTTTAAAGCAAACGCTGAGCCGTCTGATTTTGCAAAATGAATACGATGTTTATGTGGAGAAAAGTAATACTTGTTTTTGATTTCGACGATATCTCCATCGTAGTTCACTTTGAAATCATTTTTAGTAAAGCAGATTTGATTATTTTCTAGCTTCATTTCCTCATCTTGATAATCATCATCTAATATAAATTGTGCAGAACATGCTCTTCGCAAGACTGAAAAATCTTTAAACTTCTCAATTACTAAGACATTTAGTCCAAATTCTCTGGCAGTTTTTGCCGCCATTAACCCTGCAGGACCTGCACCTGTAATAATCACGTCAAATAAATTAGTTTCCATAAAAATGTAATCCCCTTTCAAAATTAATACTTCCCTATATATTATACATATATTAGAAAATAATGTCTATATCATACATGTCATTATTGAGTGGTTTATGTCTAATATAAACTATATAAGCATTAAAAAAAGGAGTCAGTATTCAAACCAACTCCTTCTCATTTCATTCATCGCTTCCATTTTATTATATCATTCTATAATCAATTTTCTCTTCTTTACTATTCCTTTTAAAAACCTTCCTGCTGCCCTCCGATTCGTCAACCAGACAATTCTTACGTCATTTTTCGTATTCACCAGCATCTTTCTAACTACATATCGTGCAATCGTCTCAGGATAATCCCCTAGTATGTTGTACACCTTTACTGTTTTATTATCCAACGTAATCTCATTCTTATCTCCCCCAAGAGGTTTCCTAAGGAAGTCCGTAATCATGATACCTGGCGCTATTCGCCCAACCTTCACACCTGACTTACTCTCTTCTGCTTCCTTTGCTAGTGCTTGTGTAAAGTAGGTAACTGCTCGTTTTGTAGTGCCATATAAACTTAACTTGCTTATTATGTTATCGTTGCTTCCATGACCTTCCACGTTATAGATAAAACCAAATCCCTGTTGTATCATACCATTCATAGCAACTTTGCTTCCGTAAACGGTTCCTTTTAGATCTATGTCTATCAAATGGTCAATGTCCGGTTTGCCAATTTCCCATATGAAACGATCTGGTTGATTGACACCGGCATTGTTAATCCAGATATCTACTTTTTGAAATTCACTCTTTGCAAAATTCCATAGTTTTTCAAGTGCATTTATGTCTGTTACATTACAGGAAAATCCTTTTACGCTAGTATTTTGGGTCTCATTCCTAAGTTTTTCACATGTTTCTTCAACTGTGGCTTGTTTCCTGCCACTGATTACGACATTGCATTTCTGTAATAAGAACATCTTTGCCATTTCATAACCAAAGCCACGAGTACTTCCAGTGATTACAACTGTTTTCATATACGATCACCCTTACTCTTACATATTTACGGTTACCTAATTCAATTTCTTAATTCCTAGTTCCTCACAAACTTCCTTAAGCTTCTTCTCATTCACATGAATCATCATATCATCTACCTTCATACCAAGGTCAATATCTGTCTTAATCTGAGCCAGTTCACGTGACAAGAATGCACTTTCTCTTCCAGCCAGCATTGACTTGATTGGAGAACGCTTAATCTCTAGTTTTTCCTTCCAGAATGTTGCCAGTTCCTTTTCTTTCTTTGCAATACCTTCACATTCATCAATTGCTTCATAGATTCCTTCTAAACTACCATATTCATTGAGCAATGGAGCTGCTGCCGAAGATACATTCTTCACTCCTGGAATATTGTCAGAGGTATCTCCTTCAATTGCCTTTAATTCTACTATCAGGTCAGGATAGACGCCTTTCTCACCGAACACGTACTCCTCTGTAAACTCTACAATGTTTTTCGGAGTATGACCATACAATTCCTTTACATGCTCTTCCACTGTCTCATTTGAAAATAAATAACTCGTATTTCTTCTAATAATATCCAACGCAGTATCTTCTTTGGTTTGCAGCATCCACAAACGTATGTTCGCACTATCATCTGCAAGCTGATAATAATCGGTATCTTTCGTTAAAATACGAACTGAATCAAACTCAGGGCTGAATTGTTTGGCTACACTTCCGGCAAGATCGTCCGCTTCAAACTGATCACTATATAAAACCTTCAAGCCGATCTGTTCGAACACCTGTTCCATTAGGATAAATTGTTCCTTTAACGGCTCCTGTGTAGGCTTTCGATTCGCCTTATATTCCTGATAAAGTTCTCGACGGAATGTATTTCTTGTTTTATCAAAGCATATTGCCATGTGGGTAAATCCATAAGGTCCATCGATAATTGCTTTTACGGCCTTTAATGTTGTGAAAACAGCATTGGTATATCTTCCATCTGGACTTTTCATAATGCGATGATAGTTCTTAATTCTCTCTTCATCTGTCTTGGCCATTTTTACCTGTGGTGGCAGTGTTGCAAAATAATTCGTTACCAGCATAGAGCTGCCATCTATAATTAATAATTTTCGTTTCTGTTCCATATTACTCCTCCGCTTTTACCTTTCTTACAAAAGTCCTTTGTAAGTTGTCTTCTTATACTTACGCAACTGTTTGTATTATAGTAGATTCCCTAAACGAATTCAATAACATTTACTATTTCACTTTTTTATCATTATTTCTGTCACATTCTACTAATATATAGTATCTCTTTTATAAATATTTCGAATTGATAATGGTAACGTTTTCATTTACAATAATGTTAATAACGTTACGACATATTAATGGATTTACGTTTTCTTACCATTTTACTGCAAACGTTACCAGCAACTATTCATTACAAATTAATTGAAGGAGGTTTCATTATGGTAAATCAGCATAATACGATTTTAAGATGCAAAAAGCTGACTGCTATCGTCTTAACACTGGCAATGATACTATGTACGTTTACCAGCTTCGGTACAACGAAAACATCTGCTGCCACTAGTTCATTTAGCTCTACTTACTACAAAACCAATCCATTTGGATATGGAAAAAACAGTACAATTTCCATTGATGGAGATTTTAGTGACTGGANNGAACTCTTCAATGCTCATAGCACAGGGCGTGGCAAATGATGATGCGAGAGCTTTTCGAGGCACTCACGAAGGTCCTGTCTATGATACATATGCACTATACTCTGCGTGGGATAATGATAATCTTTATCTTATGTGGGAATTCACAAACGTTACGGATGTGATAGACCCTGCACAAGGCTATCCAATCAGCGACAACGGAAAACCATGGAATGCCGACATTCCACAGGTAATCGCTCTTGATATTCATCCAGATAAAAGTGGTAATGGCATGATTGGTACAAAAGGAATCTGGGGATTGAAACTGAATTACGAAAATGGTGTTGATACCGTTCTTAGTTTTTCCAGCAAACCAGGTGTTGGAACCCCTGCTATTTTTTCATTGGATGAACATAATCAGTTCTCTTATGAACCAGAATACTGTAGATCCTTTAAGACTTCTGGCGTTACCTTCGCCTACGGAGACGGACACATTTCCGATAAAATTATGGGAATTAAAAAGAACTGCTATGAAGGATATACACCAGCTGAACTTGCTTCTGACAACTCTAATTGGGTTGATATGATGGAATATGGTCATGATGCCAATCAGGATACAATGTATGAAATGGCAATTCCTCTCTCTTCTTTAGGAATTGATCGTTCTTATCTTGAGAAAAATTCAATCGGTGTTATGCACATCTCAACATTTGGCGAGTCAGGAATTACTTCGATCCCTTGTGATCCAAGTATGATCGACCATGCATCTGATCCATACGAAGCAGATGATTCTACTTCAGCCGAAAAAGCAGATACCGATGTGTTAACTTGTGAACTTGCAAGAGTGGGTAATGGTGGTCCAACTCCAACTTCTGCAGTACCTAGCACACAGCCTTCTATTGCACCATCCGAGGTTCCTTCTGAAGAACCAAGTATTCTTCCATCCTTAGAACCATCCATTTTGCCTTCCCTATCTCCATCTTATACGCCACCAATAGAAAATATTGCAACGATTTACTACAAATCCAGTGGAACTACATATATGCACTACCGAGTAGGCGATGGAACGTGGACAAACGCTCCAGGCGTTTGCATGGAGGAATCAGAATTTACTGGTTATAAAAAGTTGACCGTTTCTTTAGGAATGGATACAAAATTAACCGCATGCTTTAACGATGGCAATGGTTCTTGGGATAACAATAACAATGCCAATTACAGCTTTGGGAAAGGTTCTTATGTGGTTGCCAATGGTACAGTAAAAGAAGGTATTCCAACCGTTTCAAATCATAAAATTACTCTTTACTATAAAACAGACTGGCAAACAGCATTTGCACATTACAGAACAGGCTCAAATAACTGGACTGTCGCACCGGGCGAACAAATGAGTGCTTCTGCACATAATGGTTATCAATGTATCTCAATTGATATGGGTGATGAATCAACCTTAACAGCCTGCTTTAACAACGGATCAGGTGCTTGGGATAACAATAGCAACAAGAACTACTATTTTGACGCACCGGGCGTATATACCGTTAACAAAGGTCAAATTCTAGCTGGTGAACCTATTGCTCACTCTACTGATACCGTAACCTTATACTACTACGCTCCTACCTGGTCTACTGTAAACTGTCACTTTCGTGTAGGTACTGAGGCTTGGACCGCTGTACCAGGTAAGACTATGGAAAGCTTAGGAAACGGCTATTATGCCATTACCATTCCATTAAATGAGGAGAATACTGTAACAGCTTGTTTCAATAACGGTGCTGGTACTTGGGACAGTAAAAACGGAAGCAACTACTACTTTACTGAACGTGGTAATTATATCATAAAAAATGGTGCTATCATTTGTGGCACACCTAACTAAGCAATTATCTAATATTTGATACCTTTTACTATGAAAAAGATCTAGAATATTGACTTCTAGGTCTTTTTCTGTTAATGAGTTTCCATTAAGAAAATTCTCGTATCAAATTATTGTGTAATATGTTAAAATGCTACTATATATTAAGTCAAATGAAAAGAGGTACAAAGCGTGAGATATCCAAAATTCTTAGAAAACAATGGAACAATAGGATTTGTTGCCCCTTCTTTTGGATGCAACATGGAACCATATAAAACAGCATTTGAAAATGCACAAAAGAAATTTACTGATATGGGCTACCAACTTGATCTAGGTCCAAACTGCTACGAAGGTTCTGGTATTGGCATAAGCAATACTCCTGCTGCCTGTGGTAAGGAATTAACCGATTACTACTGTTCAGAACAAAATGATGTCTTGATTTCCTGTGGTGGCGGCGAGCTAATGTGTGAAACACTTGACTACACAGACTTTGATAAAATCAAAGAAGCACCTGCAAAATGGTATATGGGTTATTCTGATAATACCAACATGACATTCCTTTTAACTACCATATGCGACACAGCATCTATCTATGGACCATGTGCTGCAAGTTTTGGTATGGAGCCTTGGCATCCAGTTATTGAAGATGCTTTTGCAGTATTAACTGGTCAGAAAAACTCATTAGAGGGATATGATACGTGGGAGAAAGATTCTTTAAAAGATGAAACGAATCCCCTTACACCTTACAATGCGGTAGAGCCCAAAGTCTTAAAGAAGTTCCCAGACAGTGATGTTCAAATGGAAGGTCGTCTCATCGGTGGCTGCATGGACTGCCTTGTAAACCTTACTGGTACAAGATACGATAAGGTTTCTGCCTTTTTAGAGCAATACAAAGAGGACGGATTTATCTGGTTCCTAGAATCTTGTGATTTGAACGTGATGTCTATCCGACGTGCTATGTGGCAAATGAAAAATGCTGGCTGGTTNNNTGGTTCCAATACGTAAAAGGTTTTGTCATCGGAAGGCCCTTATGTTTTGGTCAGGAACTATTTGGACTAGATCAGTATGAAGCGGTTATGTCTATGATTCGTGAATTTGATGTTCCTGTTATTATGGATGCTGATCTAGGTCATTTATCACCATCGCTCCCAATTGTATGTGGTGCGAAAGCCCAGATTAGGGCGATTGGCAACAACTTAACCATTCAATATGAATTTGATTAAGAATTTCCTATAAAAAGCTCCCTCCTATGCCATACTAATATTAAACATGCTATTATGGTATGGCATAAGGAAGGAGTTTTTTTATGAATGAACGTAATAACAAGGAGCAGAATAAAATCAATTTAGACTTTGACTGGAATTCAGAATATGGTGATGGCGATATTCCAGACATCGATAAAAACTCTGTACAATCTACGAGCCATAATCAGGCAAACCAGAATAAGACCAAATAATACGAAAAGAAAAGGTATTCAACTCCCCATCTATCATTAGACAGGGAGCGAATACCTTTTCTATTTTACGAAACACTAACAAAATGCAAATCTGTATCTTAGTATGGAGCGCCGTTAGAGATAGTGCCGTTGCTCACTGTGTAAGTTCCAGCAGATGCAAAGTAATAGTTGCTTCCATTCTTACTATCCCAGTCACCACTTCCATTGTTAAAACAAGCAGTTAAGTTTGTACTTGTACCTAGGTCAATTGTAATCATTTTGTATCCAGAATAAGAAGAATTGCTCATTTGAACACCTGGTACTGTAGTCCAAGAACCATTGCCAACTTTATAGTGTGCATATGCACTACTCCAGCCTGTATTATAGTAAATCGTTACTTTATTTCCTGATGGTGTAGTTGTTGGTGTAGTAGTTGCTCCATTTACATCATAGTGACCACCTTTTGTTACGATAAATCCTGGTTTTGAAGCACCTGGAGTCTGATTGTTACCATCAGAGAAGATAACACGTGTATCAGATGTTATGCTGATTCCAATATTGCAGCTATATTCACCATTTGATTCCTTGCTCATTGCAACACCTGGCCATGCAGCATTTTTCACTACAGAAGAACCGCTTTCCGTGTAGATATATGCATAAATATTACTGTTCCAGCTAGAAGGTTTTGTGAAGTAAATTTTATCTCCACTTGGTGTTTCTGATACAGATGGAGATGGTACAACACTTGGTGAAGGGCTTGGGGTTACAGTTTCAGTAATTACCTTGCCTGTATCACCGCTAGTGTCATACAAATGATCCTCGTTTACAGCAAAGCCTGGTTTATTTGCTTCAGGAGTCTGATTTGTTCCATCACTGAAAATTACTTTTGCGTTAGACCAGTCTTCATTAAAAGAATATTTGTAATATCCATTGGATGAAGTATAGCTCATTGCAACACCTGGCCATGTACCATTATTTTCTGTTGTTGTGCCATTTTCATTGTATACATAGGCATAAACGGTATTGCCCCAGTTTGAAGGTTTGGAGAAATAAATGGTTGTATAAGCGTTAGGGTCTACTTTCTTAATTGTATATGTTTTAGAAGTTGTAACACCCTGTTCGTTGATACCACGAAGTTCGATCGTATAAGTTGTGTTGTATGAATCACCGGAACCAATTGTGATGATATCATTGTTATCATATAAGTAAGATGTACCACCGTTAATGGAGTAAGTTGCATGTGTAGTATTTTTACTACATAATTTTAATGCTACACTATCGCTACGGAAAGAAGTTGGACAGTTTTCAATGCTTACAGATGGTGCATTTTCTTGATAATCAAACAGTACAACTACAGAACGAGCTGGTAATTTACCTGTAATTCTTCCATTAGAAACTGTAAATACATTGTTGTTATCTGTCTGATTTGTATATGTACCATTCTTTAAGTTGGTTTCGCTGGATAAAGAATACTCGTTGTAATTTAAGTTGATAATAACAGCACCTTTTGTACCACGTTCTACCATAAGCACTTTTGTATCACCATTTGGATTTCTTAAGTATTCGCTTTCACCTTCCATTGCATTACGGAATTTGTTTACAGCTGCTACTTCATCATCCATGAATAAATCACTACCACGATCTCCTAATTGAGTTTTTCCTGGGAAACGGTTATCCCAATTCTGACCACCTCCACCTACAGGACGGCTAAAGAATAATGGTGTGGAAGCTTTACGAGCTGCAAGTGCTGCCCAAGCTAATTTGATTTGTTCATCGTTCATCCATTCAGAAGAACCCCAGTCATTAAGACCATTTGCATAGTTATCATGAGATTCAACCCATGTTACAATTTTATCGTTAGCTACGTTGATATCAAAGTTCATAAGATTAGAAGTACTGAAGTTATTGTCACCAATAGCACTTCTTAATTTCATACCATAGTTGGATGCAGTAACGTTCATATATTTTGCATAAACAGCTTCATTTGAAATGCTGTCTTGTAAGATTTCACCATACTGATATTCTGCACTATTATTCAATACAGTTGGCCAGAAATCTCCACCAAATCCAGGATCTTCTGGAAGTTCGATATGTTTTGCAGCATCAAAACGGAAACCGTCTGCCCCTAAATCAAGTAATCTTAATAAATAATTACGGATGTAATTCTGAACAGCTTTGTTCTGGGTATTTAAGTCAGGCATTCCCATTAATGCATTCTGTGTTACATCATATCTGCTGTTCCAGTTTGAAATCGACCGTGTAGTATGATACCACTGTCCACAAGCCTTAAGATTGGCAGACGCTTCTTCAAGGTTACCAACATGATTTGCTACTACATCGACAATAATCTTAATGCCGTATTTTTCAGCTTCATCACACATTGCTTTAAATTCAGATTCTGTACCTAACTGATAGTTACCTACTTTGTAGTCAGTTGGCTGATAGATATAATACCAGTTGTTAATAGCTTTTGAACCGCCATTGCCGACTACACAGGCATTGGCTGGTGAAGTCTGAACACTTGTATAGCCAGCTTCTGCTATATCTTTCATATTGTTCTTAATTGTGTTGAAAGACCAGCACCATGCATGTAAGATTGCTCCATCTGCTATCTTGTCTGCTGGACCTACATCATTTGTCTGTGAGCTGCTAGAATTGCCATTTAACTGAATTGTGTATGCAGTCTTATTGGCTGCAGTAGATGCAAAAGAAATATTAGATTGACCAACTAAGCTAGTAACGACAAGTGCGAATACAGTTATGATGGTCAAGAGTTTTCTTTGCATCTTGTTCTTTAAAATACTCTTCTCCTGATTCATAATAAAACCTCCTATTAAAATTGTTACTGTTACATAAAATAAGAGAAATAACCTTGGTTATGGCATCCAGATCGATACATGAATTATTAATAATCCGATTGAACAATACAGACAAGCGTGTTTGCCTGTATTAAAATTGCTAAATAAACTTTCACATATTTTCACATGTTTTAATGGTAACGTTACCATTACCATTAAAAAAAAGAGGGGGGGTAACATAGATCAATATTCAATCCTTTGTATAAACTGTATGTATAACGTTTGAGAGAACATTAATTGAAAACCTCACCAGAATAAACGAAAGGGAGTTAACTGGAAACGTTTCCAAATGAATGTTACACTCAAAGCCATTTCTCTTATATATATGATAAAACATACTAGAAACGTTTTCAATTTGATTTTTTTACATAAAAATCACATATTATTAGTTATTATTAACAAAAAAATATTAAAAAGAATGAATTAGTGATATACATTTACTAATTCATTCTTTTTTGTTTTATCGCTATATACATAATATCCAAATATACTATCTAAATTCTTGCATACAAGGTCATATTTTCGGCAATCTTATCTGCCAGTTGGCTTGTAAGCTGCCCTTTTGCTATACGCCACTTCCAGTTGCAGCCCAATGTAGAAGGTGTATTCATTCTTGCCTCACTGCCAAGCCCTAATAAATCCTGCATCGTAACAAATACAGTGTCACCAACACTTGCCCAAACTGCCTTCATCATTCCCCAATGATAACCTTCTGACTTATGTAGACGCAAATATTCTTTCGCAAATTCAACACTGTCCGTTGGAGCATGATCAAACCAGCCAATGACAGTGTCATTATCGTGAGTTCCAGTATAGACAACACAATTCTTCTCATAAGTATGTGGTAAATAATTGCTGCTTTCACGAGAATCAAATGCAAATTGTAACACTTTCATACCTGGGTATCCTGAATCTTTCACCATTTCTATTACTTCTTCTGTAAGATAACCCAAATCCTCAACGATAATGTTAAGTTTTCCTAGTTTTTCTTCCATTCGCTTGAACAATTCTATGCCAGGACCTTTTCTCCATTCTCCGTTTCGGGCTGTTGTGTCTTTAGCTGGAATTGCATAGTAGGATTCAAATCCCCTGAAGTGATCAATACGAACCACATCGTATAAAGTTGAAACGTATGCAATTCGTCTAGTCCACCATGCATAATCATCGGCTTTCATTACATCCCAGTTAAATAAAGGATTTCCCCATAACTGTCCATCTGCACAGAATGCATCTGGAGGGCACCCTGCAACATCGATCATATTACGATCTTCATCTAGATAAAATTGTTCTGGATTCGTCCATACATCTACACTGTCTGCCGCTACATAAATTGGTACATCCCCAACGATTTGAATACCATTCTTATTGGCATATGACTTAAGATGATTCCATTGCTGAAAGAAGAAATACTGTGTCATTTTCCAAAACAGCATATCACTGGCATAGTCTTCCTTTGCTTTCTTTACAGC
>DBKX01000433.1:0-2200 GCA_002297865.1 Lachnoclostridium sp. UBA739 | reverse complement strand
TCGTTTCTTTAAAGGTTCTTCCCACTCAATCCAGGATTTCCCATTGTGAGCCTCTTTTAATGCCATAAAAAGTGCATAATCTTCCAGCCAGTCCTTTTGTCCATCACAAAAATCCTCAAAATCCATTGGAATGTGCTCTATAAAATTTTCAAATGCAATATGCAGTACCTCATAACGGCTTTGGTATATGGTCCCATAATCTACTTGTGTCTCATTATCGCCCCAGTCATAAAGATCACAAACGCCGTCTTCTAAATACCCATTTTTGCATAAGAAATTCAAGTCAATAAAATAAGGATTTCCTGCAAAGCCCGAAAAAGACTGATATGGCGAGTCTCCAAAGCTTGTCTGATTAACCGGGAGAATTTGCCAATATGTCTGTTTTGCCTGTTTCAGAAAATCCACAAAATGATATGCCTCTTCCCCAAGTGTTCCAATACCATAGGGAGAAGGCAGTGATGAAATATGCATTAATATGCCACTGCTCCTCATAATATACCTCCATTTTTTGAATAGCATTCAATTCTTTTGTATGTTTTTACACATTAATGTATTAATTTAATGTCCTAATACTTTCGCCCGCTACTAATTCAAACGGAACCCTCTCATGAACTACTTCTCCCTCCATCTCAATCATATCAATCAATATTCGAACACTTTCAGTGGCAATAATATTGGAATTCTGTTTCACTGTAGCCAGTTTTGGATTGTAGTAGCTCGCTAGTGTTATTCCATCAAAGCCGATTACTGAAACATCTTCCGGCACATTAAAATGTCTGTCTTTCAGTGCACGAATTGCTCCTATCGCCATAACATCACTCATAGCAAATACGCCTGTGATATCATTTGCCTTGTTAAGTAAACGTTCCATTGCATGATAAGCACTATCATAAGAATATCTAGCTTTCTCATAATATGCATGTTCACAGAATTCTACCTTATGATTTTGAAAGCTTTCCTTACTTCCAATCAAGCGAAGGTGACTCGTATAAGAAATTCTAGGATCACCACCGATAATACCGATTTTTGAATGTCCATGTTCAAATAGATAGTCAACCGCACATTTCGCTGCTTCCACATCATCAATTGAAACGCTAGAAAGATTGGCAAATTTAAATTCAGTACTGTCATTGGTCACTAGTACACAAGGAATTTTAACTTTTTCAAATCGTGCCTGAAAGTAGTCCGGATTTCCTCCAAGAAACAGGATTCCAACCGGCTTTCTTTCGCGGCATTGAATTAGCGCATGTTCCACTTCATTTTCGTCCTCGTCAAGGTAACTTACGCTAACTGTGTACTTTGTTTTTTCAATCATTTTTTGCATTTCTTCTACAATGCTTGAAAACAGCATGTTAGAAGTACCCTTTACGATAACTGCCACCGTTTTACTTTGGCTCTGCTTTAACTGCTTCGCATTACTGTTTAATACAAAGTTATGTAGTTCCACAACTTCCATAATACGGCTCCTCGCTTGGGGACTTACATCATGCCGATTATTAAGAACTCTGGATACTGTGCTAACAGAGTATCCAGATTCTCTTGCAATATCTTTAATCGTCAAAGTAATCATTCCATTCTGTAATATATTACCCTTTTACAGCACCGGCAACGACACCTTCTATGATAAATCTTTGACAGAAAATGTAGAAAATGATAATTGGAATGATCGCTAATACAAGCATAGCCATCATTGCACCCCAGTCTATGGAACCATAACCGCCTTTTAAATATTGAATTGCTATTGGTATAGTCTTATATTTTTTCGTATCAAGAACAAGATAAGGCAGTAAATAATCATTCCAGATCCACATAGATTGTAATATCGCTACGGTGATTGTTGTAGGTTTCAGAACTGGAAATACTATTCTAAAAAATGTCTGTAATGGATTACATCCATCGATCATAGCTGCTTCTTCAATTTCAATCGGTATGCCTTTTACAAAACCGCAGAACATAAACACAGATAGACCTGCTCCAAATCCAAGATATACGACAAGAATCCCAATAGGATTGCCAAGATGTAATGTATTCGCAACCTTAGATAACGTAAACATAACCATCTGAAATGGTACAATCATGGAAAACAAACACAAATAATATATTCCAGCAGTAAAAAAATTCTTTACTCTAGTAATATACCACGCACACATGGATGTACACAAGACAATTATGAAAACTGATCCAATTGTTATGAATAAAC
>DBKX01000432.1 GCA_002297865.1 Lachnoclostridium sp. UBA739 | reverse complement strand
CAGGGCCATGCCCTAACAAAAAGACAACTAACTTATACTAGACGAAGTTAGTTGTCAATATTTGATACAAGTAACAGTGTCACTTGCATCTTTGATTTTAAAGTTTATCGAATTATTATGAATAATCCGTGCATCACGCTTTGAAAAAGCTTCACAGACGTTACCTTTACAGTTAACTCAGTCCCAGCACCCTCACGGCACACAGGGCACTCTGCTTAGTGCTGCTTCGTTCCCGACCTGACACGGTTCACAGATTCCTGTTGCGCGAGACCAGAACGTCAACGCCACTTATAAAGGGCAGCTCCACAAAGTCAAATCCGAGGCATGATATCACTCCTGCTGTAGCGGATTGCAGGTACAGGGCACCGCTAACTCCCCAGCTGCACGGAAGAATTATTAACAAATTAATTACGCTCAAAAAAGCGTAAGTTTAGTATACGCAAAAAAGTTTGCTCTGTCAAGATTGCTCTTTTAATTTTTTCTTCTCTTCTTTCTTTTTATCTCGAAGCTGTTTAAAAAAGTCCTGCAACATATCGGTGCATTCTTTCTCCATAACACCCTTAACCAGTTCAACCTGATGATTAAAGGCCTGTACCTGAAGCAGATTAAGTATCGAACCAGCACAACCAGCCTTTGGATTCATACTACCAATCACAACCTTGGGAATTCTAGCCTGTACAATTGCACCAGCACACATTTGACATGGCTCCAGCGTAATGTACATAACACAATCTTCTAATCGCCAGTCACCTGTCACCTTTGCAGCCTTGTTAATTGCCATAATTTCAGCATGAGCCAGAGGATTTCTCTTCATGTTTCTTTTATTATAAGCTCTCGCAATGATCTTTCCATCTTGTACAATGACACAGCCAATTGGAACTTCATCTTGTTTAAAAGCCCGTTTTGCCTGCTTAATTGCTTCTTTCATATATTTCTCGTCTTCCATAAATATCTCCTATTTGTAAAATCTGAACTATTCTATCACAAGAAATCCCTACATTCAAATCTATTTCCTTTACATTATACCAAAAAGGATGTAGGATTAAACATAGAAAATCCAAATTTATACAAGGAGAGGGTATTGTGCGAATAAAAGGATTAGAAAAACTGACGTTGCTTGACTATAAAGGTTGCTTGGCTGCTACTATTTTTACAGGGGGCTGTAACCTTACTTGCCCCTTCTGCCAAAACAAAAACTTAGTTCTTTATCCTAATACGGTTCCTAACATTTCAGAGGCAGAAGTACTTCATTTTCTTGAATCTAGAAAAGATAAATTAGAAGCGGTTTGTATCACTGGTGGTGAGCCTACCATACAGCAAGACTTAACCCAATTTATTGAAAAAGTTCGAACCCTTGGATATAAGATAAAACTAGATACCAATGGAACGAATCCTGAAAAAATAAATGAATTACTGGACAATAATCTTGTTGACTATATTGCCATGGACATAAAAAATTCTTGGAATAAGTACAAGATAACTACCGGCACCGATCACCTTCTTAGAGAAAAAATAAATGATTCTATTGATTACATAATGCAGAGTAACTGTGACTATGAATTTCGTACAACTATTATGAAAGAGCTTCATACAAAAGAAGACATTTTAAGTATCTGCAAACGGATACAAGGTGCAAAAGCATATTATCTTCAGCCATACCGAGAATCTTCTGAAGTTATACATCCCATTTATTCAAGTTACTCCAGGAAAGAATTAGATTTTTTTCTTGATATTGCCACACCTTATGTAAAAAAGTGTGCTATTATAGGTCTATAAAAACCAGACTATTTGGAGGCACTATGTTCACAGAATTTAGCACAGATAGATTAATTTTAAAAGTATTAGACCCTAACTGGGCACCAGAAGTGTTAGAATTTTATATCAACAATAGAGATTTCTTTGAACCATGGGAACCGGATCGAGATAAACTTTTCTACACCATTGACTACCAAGGTAAGATGTTATATTACGACTATCTTGCTTATGAGAAAGGTGCACAGATACGATTTTACATTTTTTTAAAAAACAATCCTCATAAACCTATCGGAACTGTTAGCTTTCATAATATTGTACATGGAATTTTTCAGAGTTGTACCCTTGGATATAAAATCGACCATAATTATACTAGAAATGGATACTGCCTTGAAGCGGTACAATATGCTTGTATGCTCGTTTTTACCAAGTTTAAGCTTCATAGGATCGAAGCCCTCATTCACACAAAGAACCTTCCCTCTCTCTTATTTATTGAAAAGGCCGGTTTTAATAGAGAAGGGGTTAGAGCTTCTTATGCAAAGTTAAATGGTTCTTGGCATGATCATGCATGTTATTCGCTCATTACCCCTTATCCTGACTAGGTTTATAAAACAACCTGTTGTACCCAGTAACCGAATGTCCCGTACTGGTTTTCACCTTCATTTGCTGATAGGAATCGGTGAAATCCGAACATACCAGCCATAGTCTGTTCGGTACTCTGTAAGACACCTGGAACTCCAATTACATACTGTTCACCTTTGTCTAATTTGAGTATTCCAAATATTAAATGACGATAGTTGTAGTAACCATGGAGCAAAAAACTGTTATTGGCAAGTACCCATGTTTCCACAGGTAGCATTCCAATATCTTTTGGCTCAATACGAACCCAGTTCTTTGCCTCACTTTCTGGAAAAGGTTTTACAGGCGGAAAACTCTTTAATATTCGTCTAACACATTCTGGATAGTTTTCGCTGCAACAGCAGGTTTCCTGTAACGTTGTTGCCTCAACTTGTACCTGTTCCTTTGCTTCTATCTGCTCATCCTTTAAGGAATTTGTTTCTTCCTCCTTTAGGCTTATTTCCTCTATCTCTTCTTCAGACTTTTCTTCTTCAAACTTTAATTCAGCTGATTCTACTTTTTCCGATTTTTCTTCTTCCACAGATTCTTCTGTGACTGAGGCCGATTCCATATAGACTTCTTTACTTTCAGGAACAGAACTTTCCTCTGACTTTTCTGTATTGTTCTCTTCTGACACCTCCGAAGCGTTAATGTCCTGCTCTTCTTGGAATACCACAGGTTCTTCTTGCTTTTCCTCTTGAAAGATAGACTGTACTACGCTGGCAACTGTCTCGATCGCTTCACTCACCTTATTAGACTTTTCTAACTCAGCGGCTTGAACCTCTTCTGTAATCAAAGGCTTTCTTACCTGCTCTGCTAAATCCTCTTCCATTAACATTTCTGTAACATCCTGTGGCTTTAATTCAATATCTTTCACAAGCTGTGCTACCGATTCTTGCTCTGCTTTTTTAGTATACTCATAGAAATTTTCTATGTGAATTTCCTGGTCATCCCATTGAGAACCAAAAAACTTATTTTGATTTAGTATAATAAGAACTCCACTTATATCATTCAAGCTATACTCTGTATCCATCAGCGCATTGGCCTTTGTCTCAGTTCTAAAGTCCCCTGTTCCATTTTTTACAGCCATTGTGCCAAGCAAAATTCCCTCCATTTTGAACCCGTTTCGATGAAAAAGATACACCTTTAACGGCTCCACAGAAGAAATACTGGCTGTAATATGTATTGTTACCTTACACTGACCATTTTTCGACTCTACACGGCTAAAACCAATATTTCTGTTTCGAATTCCTGCTTCATAATTATATATATATGAAACCAATCTTTTATAATCCGCCATATCACCAACTCCTTATAAAAATATACATTCAACTATATATATTCTGAAACTTGCCATTATATTCCTATTGTAAATTGGTTTGTTTATTGGTTTAATTATAGGATGATAAGTTATTGCTAATTTATCATTTCAATTATACTCAAATCAGTTAGCGAATGTTTTATGCAATTGAGGGAAAGATAAGAATAGATAGTTGCGAATCTTTAGCATATACCTAATACACTTACAGTCCTTATATATGGATTAGTTTACGTACAAATTGGAGGAAGATATGATGAAAAGATTAAAAAAAATGTTATCTATGATATTAGTTTTTTCAATGATGACGGCACTAGTTACTGGTTGTGGTAGTTCTTCTTCTGATAGCGGAAAGTACTTAATCGCTACAGATACTACATTTGCACCATTTGAGTATGAAGACAACGGAACAATGGTTGGTATAGACATGGATATATTAGCTGCAATTGCAGAAGATCAAGGGTTTGAATATCAATTAAAAACCCTAGGATTCAATGCAGCAATTACTGCACTTGAGTCAAAACAGGTTGATGGTGTAATCGCTGGTATGAACATTACAGATGAAAGAACCCAGAAATATGACTTCTCAACTGCATATTATGAGGCTGGTGTCACAATGGCTGTTAAAAATACAACTACAAATGTTAAAAGTTATGACGATCTGAACGGAAAGTCGGTTGCTGTAAAATTAGGTACACAAGGTGCTGCATTTGCAGAATCAATTCAGGAAAAATACAACTTCAAGATAAAGACATTCGAGGATTCTTCAGGAATGTACGACGAAGTAATCGCAGGCGGTTCAGTTGCTTGTTTTGAAGACTTCCCTGTTGTTGCATTTGCCATCAAACAAGGCTTAGCATTACAAGTTGTTGGTGAACAGGAAAACACTTCTTCATACGGATTTGCCGTAAACAAAGGCAAGAATGCTGAACTTTTAGATAAATTCAACAAAGGCCTTGAAAACATTAAAGCAAATGGAACATATCAAGCAATCCTAGATAAATATACAGCATAAACAATCTATTGTACCTTTGTTAAATATAATGTTTAGAAAAAAATAAGGAATGATGAAATGAAACTGATTGATTTGTTAGTAGAATTTGGTGGCGACTTACTTTCGGGCTTAGGAATCACCTTACAACTTACGATTATAGGTATCATATTTGCAAGCATCATCGGTATTTTATGTGCCGTTATCAATGTTTCCAAAAACAAATACCTTAAAATCATTACAAGTATATACATTAACATCATTCGTGGTACACCATTCCTAGTTCAAGCCTATATTATCTACTTCGGCTTACCTGGCGCTTTGGGTATCAGAATGAGTGAAATGACAGCTGGTATCATTGCTATCAGTTTAAATGCTGGTGCATACATGGCTGAAATTATTCGTGGTGGTATTGAAGCAGTTGACAAGGGTCAAATGGAAGCAGCTCGCAGTTTAGGACTTCCAACCCATGTAGCAATGCGCAAAGTTATATTACCACAAGCACTTCGCACAATGACTCCTTCACTGATTAACCAGTTTATCATCACACTGAAAGATACTTCGATTTTAAGTATCATCGGTATTCGTGAGCTTACAATGGCTGGTAAACTTGTAATTGCTAAGAACTATGAGTCTATGGCAATGTGGTCACTTGTTGCTGTATACTACTTCATCGTTATTTATACAATTACTAAGATTTCTAGATATATTGAAAGGAAGACCGCGTATGGAAAATAAAGTACATGTTGAAAAGCTTAAAAAAAGCTACCACAGTCTTCAAGTATTGAAGGGAATCGATATGGAAATCAAAGAAGGCGAAGTGGTATGCCTAATTGGACCTTCTGGATCTGGTAAAAGTACTTTCTTAAGATGTCTAAATCGTCTTGAAAAAGTTACTTCTGGAACTGTCATTGTAGATGGGATGGATCTTAGGGATAAGAAAAATGACATTAACAAAATTCGCGAGAATATTGGTATGGTGTTTCAGCACTTTAACCTTTTTCCACATATGACAGTAAAAGAGAATATTACACTAGCTCCTGTTCAACTAAAGAAAATGACTAAGGAAGAAGCCGATAAAAAGGCTCTTGAATTACTTGACCAAGTAGGTTTAAAAGAAAAAGCAGATTCTTATCCTTCTCAGTTATCTGGTGGACAGAAACAACGTGTTGCAATCGCAAGAGCGTTAGCTATGAATCCAGATATTATGCTATTTGATGAGCCAACAAGTGCCCTTGATCCAGAAATGGTTGGTGAAGTTCTCAATGTTATGAAGCAGCTTGCCAACGATGGAATGACAATGGTTATTGTTACTCACGAAATGGGATTTGCAAGAGAAGTTGCTAGTCGTGTTGTTTTTATGGATGGTGGTTACATTGTCGAAGAAGGAACACCAGAAGAGGTTCTAGTTAATCCTAAAAATCCAAGAACAATTGACTTTTTAAATAAAGTATTATAAATGATAAAAACCCACTCTGTGTATTTAGCAGATGGGTTTTTATTATTTTCGAAACTAGATCTTATGTACATAATTTAAGAACCTCGCTAATTCTTGGAAAAATAGGAATAAAGTCTGATTTATTTTTTATACAAAATGAGCAATAATATTAACAGATGCAGTAGTTTCTACGCCTACTGTATGGTACCTAAACTTATATTAATTCGTATTTTTCGTACAGTCTAAAACTCGACTCCTCAAACGTACGAAAATCAAATCTCAATTAGAGCCTGTACTTCCCCCCAAACTGTACAGGCTCTGTCTCTTTATACAAACCATTACAGATGCTATATAGTTTAACATCCATCCTGTTTTCGGCTAAGGATATCAGATAATCTAGCAAAATCCTCTAACGTAAGTGCTTCACCTCGAATAGTAGCTACAAGTCCAGCCTCTTCAATCGCTGATACAATTTGCTCTTTTGTAAAGTGAAGTTCACTTGAGTTATTTAGTCCATTCTGTAAGGTTTTTCTTCTCTGATTAAAGGATGCTCGTATTAACTGAAACATTAATTTTTCATCTTTCACCTTTACCGGCTTTTCTTTATGCTTTGTAAGCTGAATTACTGCTGAACCAACATTTGGTCTTGGCATAAAACAGTTTGGTGGTACATTAGCCACAATATAAGGTTCTGCGTAAAATTGGACAGCCAATGAAAGGGCACCATAATCTTTTGTTCCAGGGCCTACCTGCATACGCTGTGCAACTTCTTTCTGTACCATTACAGTAATATTCTCAATCGGAGTGTCCTTCTCAAATAATCCCATAATAATAGGTGTTGTAATGTAATATGGCAGGTTTGCAACTACCTTAATTGGCTTTCCATTATTACGTTCCTCAACAAGTTTATTTAAATCAAGTTTCAAAATATCCTGATTGATAACTGTTACGTTGTCATAAGCCGCCAATGTGTCATCTTCTAAGATAGGAATCAAATTCTTATCAATCTCTACTGCTACGACTTCTCTAGCCGCTTCGCAAAGATACTGTGTCATGGTTCCAATACCAGGTCCTATCTCTACAATGAAATCATCTCTTGTTATATTCGCTGCACGAATTATTTTCTCTAAAACATGAGTATCAATTAAAAAGTTCTGACCAAACTTCTTCTGAAAATTAAAACCGTATTTATTTAAAATTGCAATTGTATTTTGCGGATTACCTAAAGTCGCCATTCATTTACCTCTCATTACTGTATTTGATACATTCTTTTTGCATTCTCTTCCGTCACACTGACTACAGTTTCGTATGAAACATTTTTGATTTTCGCAATTTCTTCTGCGATGTATTTTATATTAAGGGAAGAGTTTCTCTCACCACGATGTGGAACGGGTGACATATACGGACAGTCTGTCTCTAATAAAATGCTTTTTAATGGTATCTGTTCTACTACTTCTTTTAACTTTTTCCCATTTTTAAAGGTTACTACTCCACCAACTCCTATATAGAAGCCCATTTTTATAAATTCTTTTGCCATCTCTGCTGAATAGGAAAAACAGTGCACTACTCCGCCAATTTCTTCTGCATGACACTGTTTCATGATATCCATAGTATCTTTTGCGGCATCTCTGCTATGAATAATGACCGGAAGTTTTACTTCTTTGGCAATTTCTAGCTGTCTGATGAACCATTTTTTTTGAATTTCTGGTTCCGGCTCATTCCAGTAATAGTCTAGCCCAATTTCACCTATTGCAACAACCTTTGGCTCTTTGCATAGCTCTTTAAAACGTTCCATATCCGATTCCTGTAACGGTGCACACTCTTCTGGATGAACACCTACCGTTCCATAGATAAAATCATACTCTTTCATAAGAGCCATTGTTTTATCTATGGTCTCTAGACTGGAAGCAACATTTACTACGTAACCGATTCCGTTAGTGGAAAAAGATTCTAGAAGTTCTTTTCTATCTTCATTAAAACGCTCATCTTCGTAATGAGCATGGCTTTCGAATATCATATCTGTTTAAAACCTCTTTCGTTTCAATTCAATACTTACTATTCTAACAAAAAAAACTATCAACTAAAAGGGGCATTTCATGTTTTTTACTTTTAAGACCAAAATAATAGGTGTCCTGCATTAATTTATGAGCGCAGAACACCTACAATTATCTATTTTAATATCATCTTCCTTTTTACACAGTTTAGGACAAGAAGTAAAGCATATCGCTATAAGAAGGAACTGGCCAGTATTCCTTATCCACTATCTCTTCAAGTTTATCAATTTTACTTCTGAGTTCTTGCATAATTGGAATAATTACATCTCTAAAGTAAGTTGCTAATACGCAGCTATCCCCTATTTCTGAAGTTCTTTTTAAATTAGTATTTAAATTATGAAGACTTGAGTAAGCTTCATTTATTAAAGATACAGAGTCATTTAATATGCTCTCATATGCATTGACTTTACTGTTAGGAGCTGCTTGTTTGATTGAATTAATGGTATCTGCCAATTCTCTAGTAAATTTAGTTACAGCAGGTATATATTGAACTGAAACCATAGAAATCATAGTTCTTGCCTCAATATTAATGGTCTTAGAATATGTTTCATACATAATTTCTTTTCTGGCATTCAATTCTTTTTGATTATACACTTCATGCTTTTCAAATAAATGAATCGCCTTATCTGTTACTAATGCTGGAATTGCATCTACGGTAGACTTAATATTTGGAATACCTCTTCGCTCCGCTTCTTCTACCCATTCCTTTGCATAACCATCTCCATTAAAGATAATCTTCTGGTGATCATACAATAATTTCTTAATTAGATCATGTACTGTTTTGTCAACGTCATCACTTTTTTCTATCTGATCTGACATATTGCTTAGTTCTTCTGCTACAATTGTATTTAAGACAATATTACAATCTGCAATAGAAGCTGATGATGGCACACTTCTAAACTCAAACTTATTGCCTGTAAAAGCAAAAGGTGATGTTCTGTTTCGATCTGTGTCATCTTTTTTCAGACTTGGCATAGTATGTACACCTGTATCTAATACTTCCGGCTGCTTACTATTGTGTGCTTCTCCAGTTTCAATAATCTGAGCAATAACATCTTCCAATTGTTCTCCAACAAAAACAGAGATAATAACTGGTGGTGCTTCTTGCGCTCCTAATCTATAGTCATTTCCTGCATTTGCAGAAGATACTCTTAATAAATCAACATTTTTATCAACTGCAGCAATAATTGCACTTAAAAATACAAGAAACTGAACATTCTCATGTGGGGTTTTCCCAGGGTTTAATAAATTCTTTCCGTAATCGGTAACTAGTGACCAGTTATTATGTTTTCCTGAACCGTTAACCTCTGCAAATGGCTTTTCATGAAGGAGACATTTTAGATTATGATGGTCTGCAATTCTTTTTAAGGTTTCCATAATAAGCTGATTATGGTCCGTTGCAACATTTGCAGATGCGAATATTGGGGCTAATTCATGCTGCCCAGGTGCAACTTCATTATGCTGTGTCTTTGCTGGTACTCCCATTTTCCATAAGTTATTGTTTACATCATCCATGAACTCTAATATTTTATCTTTTATACGCCCAAAATAGTGGTCTTCCATTTCTTGACCTTTAGGAGGCTGAGCACCGAATAAAGTGCGTCCACAAAATTTTAGGTCATCCCTCATCTTGTAAGCATCTTTGCTAACAATAAAGTATTCCTGCTCTGCACCAACAGATGGTGTTACACTCTTAACTTGAGTGTCACCTAATAAACGTAAGATACGAGTTGCTTGCTTATTAATTGCTTCCATAGATCGAAGTAATGGTGTTTTCATATCTAGAGCTTCACCTGTATAAGAACAAAACGCAGTTGGAATACACAGTGTTGTTGTTTTATCTTCTTTAATAAAGACTGGAGATGTACAATCCCAAGCTGTATAACCTCTCGCCTCAAATGTAGAACGTAATCCTCCATTTGGAAATGATGAAGCATCCGGTTCTCCTTTCACAAGTTCCTTTCCTGAGAACTCTAGGATTACCTTTCCATTCTGCATTGGATTAATAAATGCATCCTGCTTTTCAGCAGTAATTCCCGTCATTGGCTGAAACCAATGCGTATAGTGAGTTGCTCCTTTTTCAATTGCCCAGTCCTTAATCGCATTTGCAACAATTTCTGCAACTTCTGGTTGCAACGTCTTTCCTTCATTCATTGTCTTTTTTAAAGAGTCATATGCCTTTTTAGGCAATCTCTCCTGCATAGTTGCGTCGTCAAATACATTTAAACCATAAATGTCTTTAATATTCTCTTTCATATCGAGTCTCCCTTAATTATTAGAATACATTCTGTGTCTTTAAAATAATGAATTTATAATAAGAATAAGTATACACCCTTTCTCTTATGGTTAAAAGTATTACATAAAAAAGTTTAATATTATTCATGTGCATACTGTGACATATAGAGCTTATAGAAAGCTCCCTGTTTACTCAGCAGATCATCATACTTTCCACACTCTTTGATTTTTCCATCTTCTAAATAGACGATCAAATCACACTGACGAATAGTAGACAAGCGATGAGCAATAATGAATGACGTTCGATTCTCTATTACTTCTGCTAATCCCTTTTGCAATAACATTTCAGTTTCTGTATCAATACTTGAAGTTGCTTCATCTAGTATTAATATCTTAGGATTTGAAACAATAACTCGTGCAAAACAAAGGAGCTGACGCTGTCCAACTGAAAGCTGGTTTCCCCTTTCTGTAATGATTGTATCATACCCCTGATCTAATCCCATAATAATTTCATGAACATGTACTAACTTACAAGCTCGGATGACATCTTCTTTTGTAGCGTCCATGTTTCCATATTGAATATTTTCTAAAACGGTTCCACAAAAAAGAAAACTTTCTTGCATCATAGTTCCTATCTGTCTTCGTAAAGACTGGATTGTTACTTTGCTAATATCAAAGCCATCAATGAATATCTGGTCTTTTTCAACTGGATAAAATCTGTTAATGAGATTTATAATTGTAGTTTTACCAGAACCAGTTGGACCTACAATACCAATCGCCATTCCACTCTCTACCTGTAAATTTACATTTTTCAAAATAAGTTGATTTTCCTCATAACCAAAGCTTAAATCTTTGAATTCAACACTTCCCTTTATCTCTGGAATATCTACTGCATCTTCCGAGTCCTTTACTAAAATTGGTTCATCAATTGTTTCAAATATTCTCTCTAAATAGGAAACCGTAGTAATAAGTGAGTTATAAAAACCTGCCATAGTATTAATCGGTGCCCAGAATCTATCTATGTAAGTACACATTGCAATAATCACACCAATTGTTATTCCATTTACATCTTTATCGATACAGCTCACACCGTAAATGTAAATAGCTGCAGTCGTAAAAACCGAGACATTGATTACAATTGGCCAAAGTAATGTATTTAATCTTACTGCACTTAACCAAGACTTCTTATTCTGATTACTTGCCAAATTAAAATTACGAATTGTTTCCTCTTCTTTTCCAAAACTCTTTATAGTTCGTATGCCATAGATACTCTCTGATATGAGGGCATTGATATTGGATGCCTTGTTGCAAGACGACTGCCATGCAGTTCTTTGTTTTTTCCTAATGATAAAGGTAGCTAAAAATAGAATTGGAAGTCCTAGTAAGCAGATACATGTTAAACGTACATTTATGGAAAACATAAAAAAGATAATAATAATTAGACTTAGTGTATCTGTAATTGTATTTACTATGCCATTTGTAATTAGGTCACTTAAACTGTTAACATAATTTACAATCCTAATTTGGATTTTACCATGTGGCTTATCATCATAAAAGGAAAACGGAAGATACTGGATTTTATTAAAAATATCTCTCCTTATGTTGCATACTACGTTCTGTCCTACCTGGGCAGAAATTGACATTTTAATACGCATAAGCAGCGATATAATAACGTTTAAAAACAATAACATAATACAAGTAATAATAAGACTTCTTGTCCTCTTATTAGGTATGTACTCATCTAAAATAATGATAAGTATCTTTGGTGTAATCATACTTAACACCGAAGATAACAGCATAAGTGCTACTGTAATTATCATTTTTGCTTTATATGGCTTCAGATAAAGCAAAAAACGTTTGAATTGTTTATAATTAAATTTCTCTTTTAAAGTTTCGTCAACATTATATTGATTTCTTGCCATCTCTACATCTGCTCCTCTCAGAATGTACTTATTCTCCCTTAATAAAACCACTCTGCTGTCTGTAAAGACTATAATAGTAGTTTTTACTTTCTATTAATTCCTCATGAGTTCCAGATTCAATAATCCTACCACCATCCATAACAAGAATTATGTCTGCATCTTTTACAGCAAAGATTCTCTGAGAAATAATAAAGAATGTAAATTTCTTTGCTATATCTCTTATTCGTTTTATTATTTTTACCTCAGTATGCATGTCTACTGCAGAGGTTGTATCGTCAAGAATTAGTATTTCCCTGTCAGCGATTAGAGCCCTGGCAAGCGAGACTCTCTGTCTCTGGCCACCAGATAAGCCAACTCCCTCTTCTCCTATAATAGTCTGGTACCCTTCTGGCATTTTGTCAATGAAGCTGTCCGCATCTGAAATATGAGCATACTTAAAAATGTCTTCACTGGTGCAAGTATCTGTTCCAAATGAAATATTATCATATATTGTCTTGGAAAATAGATAATTATTCTGCATACATATGCTGATACTATTTCTGAGCACATTGGTGTCTATTTCATTTATGTCTTGATTATTTATTTTGATTTTACCTTCTATAGGCTTATAAAATTTGCATAATAAATGCATTAATGTTGATTTTCCAGAACCTGTCTTACCGATAATTCCAACTTTCATTCCCCTTTTAATCTTGAAATTAATATCCTGTAATACATACCTGTCATTATACTTAAAGGAAACTTTCTCAAATTCAATGTCACCATAAACCTTGTTTGGTTTTGCTTCTGAACTTTTGTCACTTTCTTGATGCAAGTATGTTTCACTCATTAAATGATTAATTTTATCCACAGAAACCTTAAATCGTCTATAATCATTTAAAATCCATGAAATATCCTTCAACAACATATTTGTCATCCAAACATAACCACATGCAGTTACAATTTTACCAATTGTTATTTGATCTAGTATTACAAGAATACCTCCAATTAGATACATCAATACAATAGTTGAATTCGATATAAATTCAAACATTGGTGCATACTTTTTGGTAATATTCTGTATGTTAAGCTCAGAATCACGATATTGCTGATTTAACATTTCCATTTTTTCAATTTCGTAATTCTCCTGATTGCATGCCTTTACAACTCGATTTCCATCTATATTCTCTTGTACAAACGAACTAAGTGCGGTATACTTCTCATTAAGAGACATGAATGGTTCCCTCAAAGCATCCAACTGTTTTACTGTAATAATAGCTGAACTAACCATTATAATAGCAATACATATTGTAAAATGATAATCAACAAAACAAATCATAAATAGTGATGAAAAAAGCAAAAACGTATCTTCTATAGCGGCACACATAGAAGTACTCATAAACTTTCTTATATTTTCAATGTCTCCTGTTAACCTAGAAAGCAGTTCTCCCGTTTTATGATTGTCAAAAAAGCGAAAGTTCTGATTCACCAATTGAGCAAACATATTATTTCTAAATCCAAGCACAATATCTTGTGATGTTTTTTCAAAAATCATTGTAAGTATGTATTTTAATGCTGATCTAATAATGGAACAACCCAGATATATTGCTATCATTATAGGTAGTAAATTCTTACTCCCACCAATAATTACTTTATCAATTATTGTTCCCGATATAAAAGGGCTCATTATTGATATTGTACATGTAATCATGATAATGATTAATGCCAATACATACTTGATCTTATACCTTTTAATAAAAGGAAATAAATAACTCATGTCTTATCCCTCAGTTCTATATTTTCTTTTCAATGTCATTCACTATGTACAAACCAGAATCTACATACCATAGCAGCTTTCCATATATAATTTTATGTATTCTGAAAATGTAATTTCATGATAAAAATATGAATACCTCGTGTCCGCCGATACAAATTTAAGCTCAAGTGCTTTAATCACAGATGGATAAATTGGAATAACTACCCGCTTCAGTCCCTCTATGATAATATGTCTAATTTCATTTGAATCTAGATTAAGCCTTTCCAATATTTCACTGGATATATAGTGAATAATTTCATAATTTGGGTGATCTACCGTATGAAAAATCATTTTCTTCTGAAAATTCTCCTCTATATAATCTGCTATCTTAATATCTACATCTTGCTCGCGTCTTCTTAACTCTTGTAGCGTATTTTCTACATTAGCTCTTACATATTCTTTTGAATAGAAATCTTCATCACTTAAGATTTTTAGTATCTCGTCTTTACTCTTTGTACCATGCATACTCAGAATATTGCTATCTCCATATGGGAAACGACCAAACTCATATCCTGGTTCTGATTTACAATCCGTGTTATAACAATACTGAGGATGATATCCTGTAAAGTAAGACTTTGTTATGCAAATTTTAATACAATCTGCAGGTAATCTTGCTATAATGTTCTTTGTCCCTAACGCCTTATATGTTTGATCACTTACTTCTTGATAAATAAATACCGCACATTCATGAAAAATATCAAAATTGATGTTTTCTTGATTTAAACGAAATATAGGCGGCAAGTCAACTATTTCGTATTTTTCACTAAACTGACAAGAAGACAATAAGTATAAACGAATACATTCCATATGACAATTTCCATACAATATTACCTTCTGCTTTCCTCTTTGTTTCATCCGCTACCTCCTTATTGGACTGAAAAGTCTAACTCAGACAGTTCCACAAAAGGATTCTCAATATTACTAAATTGACTACTATTAATGAATGCCTTTCTAAACTCAGGTTTTATTTCCTGCCCGTTACTAAAATAATTAAAGCAATATGTTTTCTTTTTATACATATCAAGATTCATCGAAGCTAGTTCTTTGCAATACTTATCAAAAATATGAATAAGTTCTTTGTGATCTTCCAACCTTACTCTTAATCGTCCTGGTCCATAGTCAATAATATATCCTTTCTTTTCAATATTAAAATGACTAAAATGATAGAATACAAGAGGATATTGTTTATTCACGATAAAATTCTTCTCTTTCTCTTCTACCTTACGCTCTTGTAAATTCCAGTAAGATACATTATATCCTGGATCCTTTAATATTTTTACCTTAGGGAAAATAGCAGGAACCATATTTACCCACTTTTGATCCCAGGCAAGTCCCCTATCTGGATCATAGAAACAGCTTTCTTCTAACTTTTCCGCCCACCAGTCCAAAAATGCCATGGTGATCTCACCACTCTTTATTCCTAGAAAACCTAAATTATATGTACCAAACATTAAAAATTCTTCGTGGTCGGTATATAATTCTTTTTTCGAAGTAATAACATGAGGGGTAATAACAATAGAGTCTGTCTCTAAACACTCAAAAGTATGATCAAAATCATGAAACACCATAGTATCCGGATCCAAATAAATTAACTTATTTAGATGAAATGTATCCAGTAAATATTTCATAAAAAATGGTTTCACTGCTGTGTTAAATTCAACTAGATTATAATAGAAAGCCATTTTATTGACATTTTCAATATGTAACTCTTTTAAAGTTACTAAAGTTATATTCTTATTGAATTCCATATCTTCTAGCTTAATTTCATCATCCACATTATCTGCAATCAGAATATATACCTTTCTTTTCATATTACATTCCCAAATACTCTTTGCCATAACCATTGTTTGCGCTAAATAGTTTTTTGAAGCTATCGTACAAACTGCATCTTTTTCTATTTGTTTACTCATCTTTTAATCTTCCCCTCTCTATCATATACACTGTTTAAAGCTATATATTCTAAATCTCTTAAAGCATCTTGAACTGCCTCAAGATATGCGTATCCATTCTTTTCATCAGACTCTAAGTAATTACTTTCCCAAATCGCTTTATTAATTTTTCCCTGATTCTTAGTTTTTCGTTATAAATATAAATCATAACACTTTCCTTCCTACTCTATTAAGGTCACCAATTCTTCATACAAATCTTGTACAGTATGAAACCTTGATATTTCTAATTCATTATCGTCAAACTCAACATTAAACTCATCTTCTAGTGCAACAATAACTTGAACAAAATTTAAGGAGTGCACACCAATATCCTCCAATTTACTTGATTCTGAAACTTGTTCTTTTGTTAAATTTACATTTAATTGTTCCAAAATAACCATAATAATTTTTTCAATCATATCTATTCTCCTCATATTTTTTTCTCCCTTACTATTAATTTCCATTCTTTAATTCCTCATAAAAAGATTTTTCCAATTCACAGATTTTCTTAATTTTTTCAATTGAATTTAGAAACTTCTCTCTTTTATACCGATGACTATAATAGTACTTTTCCAAAATAACCTTTATAACGTTCCAACAACTATTAATTTCTGCACATATTAGAGAGCACTTATGAGCACTTCCTAAAATAGCTTTATTTTTATATTCCTCAGCATGCTTGTTTAATAAGATATCATTAACCTGAAATATAAGAGACTCACATTCCTGTTTCAGGAGCAACTCATCAGATACCACCTCTTCATAATACTTACTGAATTGATTGAGACTGTTTAGTCCCTCCTGTATCAAATGCTGCCTTTCTGTTATTGTTTCACAGTAAATGCTTTCTGCTGAGTTTACTTCAATTTCTTCTGGAAGAACCACATTGTCATAGAATTCATAGTAAATTGGCTTATTCTTTGACGCAAAGTTCTCCCGGTATTCTTTGTTACACTCCTGTAACTCTTGATATGTAATAGTCCTCCATGTATAATCCAGTTTATTTACATCGCTTTGTTCTATAACTGTAAATCTCTTGCTTTCATCATCGAATCCACAAACCAGTAATGCATGAGGAAAATGATTTTTTCGATATAAATCTGGTCGAATACTTTCATACATACAATCTACGCGCACAATTGCTAGTCTTCCATTAGATAATGCATTTCTTAATTCATTTACAAGGCTGCTCTCATCCATCTTTACTACCGTAAAAATACCTAAACATGTAACAAGCAATTCCTCAATTCCCTTTCCTGCGAAGATTTTCGACGTTAATTGCATTCTTCCATCGCTTTTAATTCCCTTATAAAGAAAAACATCCTTGCACAGTATCCTATTTATTTCTTTATGTGCGTACTGCAAAGCTGGAAATAGTGCATTATAAAAACAATCCTTATAAAATACCTCATTAAACGCAGTGATTGATTCTATATTAACCTTTTTAGATGAAATCACCTCTTCAACGACAGAATCATCCCGCACTCTACTAATTAACTTTTGATATATTTCAGTATTTATAAATGGATTTACATCTTCTATCTCATGATTTGCACATAATAGCCTTACTGTCGGATAATGATATATTTCTTCTAACTCAATCTCAAACTTATGAATTTTGGCGATTAGTTGTACAGCCTTTATAGAATCTCCTCCAGATAAAAAGAAGTTATCATTCACACTCATATTGTCTCTTCCAAGTACCTCTTGACATGCCCTAAGTATTTCTAACTCCATAAGACTGGATGACCCTACATAGTCTTCTCCACTCTCTAATGTCTTAGTAAAGCTAGCTAATTTCTTTTTATCCATTTTTCCATTTAATGTAATAGGCATTTCACTTACTTCTATAAAACGCCTTGGTATCATATAATCTGGTAAACCTCTTTTTAGGTGCTCTGCCAATTCTTTTATGGTGCATCGTTCTTTCAGCTCACAATACGCCTTAAGAACCGTATCACCATTTTGCTGCTTTTCCGCTAAAACTGCTGCATTTTTAATCTTATTATATTTACGAAGTTGAACCTCAATATCACCTAGTTCTACGCGATATCCATGAATCTTAATTTGTTCATCCATTCTCCCAAGTATCTGTACATTTCCACTGTCAAGAATTCTAGCCCGATCGCCCGTTTTATAAACTCTTCTTTTTGTGTTGTCACCTTTTGATATCCAAACAAATTTTTCTTTTGTCAAATCAGGTCTATTTAGGTATCCCCGTGCTAAAGCCGCCCCACTAATGCATAACTCCCCCATTACTCCATGTTCCTTTGGTTGCATCTGTGCATCGCATACATAAAATTCTATATTAGCAATTGGCTTTCCAATGACTAATGTTTTCTTGAAATTATCGAAGTCATTAAAATCAATTGGATAAGTGGCTACTCCAATTGTTGTTTCTGTCGGACCATAATGATTAATCACAATAGTATTAGGATATCTTTTATGAAAAACGTCTACATCCTCAACCCTAATTTGCTCTCCACCCAAAAATATCTTGCTTAACGTACTACAATAATCCTTCTTTGCAAAACCATACGAATTTATGAGCATACTAAGTAATGAAGGTGTACACTTAATCCATGTGATTTGATTTTCTTGCAAATACTCCCCTAATTTATCTGGATTGCGATAAACCTCTTTTTTTACAATATGTACTAGTGCACCAGAAGCTAAGGTAGTGAATATTACGGTATATCCAAGATCGAAACTGAAAGAAGAGACTAATGCTGCTCTGTCTGATCCCTTAATGTTATACTCTGTTGCTATAAAAAGAAAATAGTTTACCAGACTTCTCTCCTCTATAACTACTCCCTTAGGTTTTCCTGTTGTTCCAGATGTATATATAACATAAGCGGGATCTTCAGGGTCGATTTTAATATTAAGATTTTCTGAATTGTTCTCTTTGCAATCATAGTTATCTACATTTATTACAGGTATATTAATAATCAAATTTTCTGAAATCGAACTATGCGATACAATAATCTCCAATTTTGAGTCTTGCATCATATAATTGATACGCTGCTCAGGCAAAGCTGAATCAATCGGCAAAAAACATGCTCCAGTCTTGAGAATGCCTATAAGACCTATAAGTAAATCTATGGATTCGCAAATTACAAGTCCAACAATCTTACCTTTTCCAATACCACATTCTTTTAACTTCCTTGCTAAACAGTTTGCCTTCTGATTAAGCTCTTTGTAATTCATAAACTGCCCCTCTGCTACAGCTGCTATATTAGCAGGATTTGTTGCAGCTTGCTCTTCAAATGCTTGTATAAAATTATCATACTTATTTTTCATAATTTTCATCCTACTTCCTATTCATATAATGATATTGCAACGAGTGCAATGAGATTATTATGTGGAAGTATCATATAATCTAGTTCTTTTTCACTTCTCAACTCATAGTTGCTTGCAAATATGCTTATTTCACGCATATTAATATCCCCCTTGGTATGTTGAACGGTTCCTTTCCAAACAGGAGTTGCTTTTTTATCAACCACGAACTCATTTCTTGTCCATCCTTCAAATCCAATACATATTTCCTCTGTTGAACCATCTGTAAAATGAAATTCAATCATATCGTATAACATTTCACTATCTAGTACTGTTCCAACAATTAATATTTTTTTATAGTTACCCTTTTCTATATTAATCCTCTGCTCCTGACATAGTACCGCATCCCCCTGTTCAGAACATTCAGGATAATCAAATACAACCTCTTTTCTATTAAATTGTTTCCCATATATCTTTTCACCAATTAAGATATACCTTCCATAAGAGATATTCTTGCTAATATAACTTACACTCTCTGCAAAAATAAAAGCATTTTGATACTTATGTAAATTAACCTTATGTACTCTTGCATTTTCATTACGAAGTTCTTTATTATACAAATGCTCTAACTCTAACTCAATCACTCTTTCATTTTTTGCTATGCTTGCAATTGCTTTGGACATTTCCTGAGTTAAGACTTTTGCATCTCCTTTATTCCCAAAAAGTTCAGAAAACCTCCATCTTACTTCATTCCACTTTGAACCTGATGCTAAAGCATTCTGAATAATCTTGTCAACATTCAAATTTGGGAATTTATCTTTTACGTAAGTCATAGCCTTCGCAAACATGATTCTAGTTCTAAACAGTGTTAAGGCATCAAAATAGAAAGGTGTAAACAACAAATCATTGAACCCTTCTGTTTCATCTTCAATCGACATGTTCTTTACGTCTTCTGCTAACTGCATATAACGTTCATATATACTTGTCTGTACTTGCTCTATTTTTTCTTTGTAACACCTGTTAGGGCTGATACTTGGAAAATACTTAATGATCTCATTGCAATCACATGAACCTTTTACTCCAAGATTTCTAGTGGAAAGCAAATCCCTTAGTATTTCACTAGCTTTTATTTCTTTGGGAAGTGCATTTTCTTTCACCGTCGTACACCAGTTACAGCTTTCCTCAAAAACATCTCTTGGAATACATCGAATTCTTCCTGCATCATGTACATCTATAATATACAAATTTTCTTCCTGATCAATCTGATAAATGATGAAAATCAATTCTCTAATTTTAAATAATCCAGTTTCCAATGGCCAAATACTTTTTGAATTATTTAGTCCCGCAACTACCGGATTTCCCCTTTTTAATTCCTGCTTAACAAGATTAAAATACTCCGTTTCTTCATCTTCCCTTTTTATTTTATGTAACTGTATTCCATGATACTTTTTTAAAAAGATATCGCTGTCATTATAGTATGCACACAAGTTCATACCTATTTTTTTTTCATCCTTTTGTCTGTGATAACTAAAGTTGTAAGTTCCTAAAAACATTAGTTCATAATCATGTCCATAGTATTTTGCAAGACCAGCTAAAACTTTTTCTTCACAGAAATAAAAGTTATCTTTACTATATCGTAAAAGTTCTTCTTCTTTAATCTTAATACTCACTTTTCTTACCGCTTTCTCTTAACTCTTCTTACCATTCGAGTGTAATACAGAATATGTATAGGTCTGGATTATAAGGAAGCTCAATTGTATTTACTTCTTTTACCATACTAATGTTACTCTCACAATAGTACATTCCCCTCTTAATGGACTCGTTCATACTATCATAAGCTACATATCCTTCTGCTCCCCTACAATCATAGTAGGTATCATAGTCCGTTTTAGTATTTCCAATGAGGTAGTAAAAATCCTTCATAAGAAGAGGGGCTTCGTTTTGAACACCGCTTTCTTCGTTCCTTAGGTACAATTCCTCATAGATAAAGTCATTGTTAACTGCAGTTCCAATTATATGGATTTTCTTATACGGCCTCGTTTCTACTCCAATACATTGTCCTTCACACTGAATTGAGTCGTACATATCAATCGCTTTATTGGGAAATACAAACTGCACCCCCTCTACTTCAAAGTCAGCATTCGATTCTGGTAAAAGCTGTGGTTGAAAAAGGCCATACTCGTTCACATTCTCAAGATGTTCTTTTGCTAACTCTTGCTCTCCTTTTCCCACAATAAACTTATGGTTAAAATACTCTTTCAAGTCTAGTTTGCATATATTATGATTCATATTAAACTCCTTCTCTTGTAAATTTATTACGATACTCCATTATAAAAAAAGGTGGTAAGCATATTGTACTTACTTTGCTCCAGCTCAATTAGATTTTGTAATTTTACTTCTATTGCCTCAATAGACTTAACCTCTATTTTTTTTCGTAATTTATACTTTGCTATAATTGCACGAATGGATTTCCAATTGCAAGTTATAGAATCTACACAACGAATTAAATCAGAATCACATTGAAATACCTTATTAAAAAGATATCTTTGCATATTCAAATTATTAATCAAATTATTTAGAGAATTTATAAAGTTTTCTTTCCCAATACTTTCATACTCATTACTTCTTAATACGTCCAAAATTCTGTTCTTGTATTTCACCAGATTACTCTGTGAATCTTCATATTTTTCTTTTCCCGTGAGTATACTATCACACACTGCCTGATACTTCTGAAGATATATACTACGGTACTTTTCAGGTGTTAACTCTTCTTTTATGTAAAATGATTCTAGAGTATTCTTACTTCCATCATAGAATCTATCTATGTAACCCTTATAGGCCCTTTCTAGATCATCAAATGAAATGCTATTCTTTGCATAGGATACACTATCAATAAATTTTGCCTCAAGTATGTAAAATTCTCTCTTATCTAAATTATACCCATATACAGGTATAGCATGTGATGCATGAAATGAGTTATAACTATCCATTCTTAGTGGCTCATAAAAACAGTCAATACGTATAATAGCAGGTTCATTTTTACTAATGCATTCTACTAAATCCTCCACTATGTGCTCTGTCTCTAATACCTCATGACAAGCGATTCCATATTGGAGCAAATTTTCCTTTTCCTCAATATGAAAAATAGAATCACACCCAATTACAATTCCATTCTCACTTTCTTTAAAGGAATAATAAAACCTAATATCATTAAGAAGGAATGATTCAATAAAACCAACAAAATATTTAAATACAGGAATCAAGCCATGATAATAACAGTCCTTATACAATACCTCGTTAAATGGCTCAAATCCTTCAATAATATTACATCTTTTCATTTTCTGTCCCCTTTTTACTTAAGTATTTTGTATGTTTTTACCTAAGATTACAACTTTTTTCTTTAACGTTAATATTATAGCATTAGCTTAAATAGTTGTAAATAATCTAATTATATTAGTATATGTCGAATGTTGTATTTAGAAAGTATTTTTTTCCAATTAGATTTTCTCCTTTGCTATTTGTTGTGTGGTTTAGGACCCTCACTTATTATAGCACAGGAGGTTTTTTATCTAGGGCTATTGTAACTAGATACAAAAAAAATTGTCTCACTAATTTCTTAGCAAGACAATTTCTAAAAACTACAGTAACTTATTAAATTTTCCCTACTACAGATATCTTAGCAGATTTCTGCTCCCGCTGGCATCTTCTTTTCTGGAACCATAAGTGCTAACTCACCGTTCTCATCTTCTGCACATAACAACATACCTTCAGAAAGAACTCCTGCAAGTTTCGCTGGTTTTAAGTTCACAAGAACCATAACTTTTTTACCAACCATTTCTTCTGCACTGTAATGCTGTTTGATACCAGACACAATCTGTTTTACCTGGCTGCCGATTTTAACTTGGGAACAAAGAAGTTTTTTGGATTTCTTTACTTCTTCACAAGCGATGATTTCACCAACCTGGAACTGCATTTTCATAAAATCATCATATTCAATTTCATCTTTTGCCTCGATATCAATTACTGGCTCGTTGTTCGCTACTTCTTCTTCATGTTTTCTAGCTTCTTCTGCTGCTTTCTTTTCTTCCACTTTTTCTAATACCTCTTTTAAATCTAATCTTGCAAATAAGATTTCTGGTTTTTCTACTACTTTTGTACCAGATACATATTTGCCGTATTCCTTCATGTCTTCTAATTCTCTCTTAGATGCATTAAGCTGTGCTAATACTTTTGCTGAAGTTTCAGGCATGAATGGCTCTAATAAGCTTGCGCCTACGGAAATACTCTCTACTAAGTTGTAAAGAACGGTTTCCAATCTAGCCTTTTTCTCTTCTTCTTTTGCTAATGCCCAAGGCATTGTTTCATCAATGTATTTGTTACAGCGTTTGAATAATGTGAAGATTTCAGAAATGGCATCTGCAACTCTTAGTTTATCCATTTTCTCAGTAACTTTATTAGGCGTTTCTAATGTTACTCGAATTAAATCCTCATCCACTTCTTCTTTCACGCCTGCGTTGTTTACAACACCACCAAAATACTTATTGCTCATGGAGATTGTTCTATTTACTAAGTTACCAAGTGTGTTAGCAAGCTCAGAATTTAAACGTTCTACCATTAACTCCCAAGTAATTACGCCATCATTTTCAAATGGCATTTCGTGTAATACGAAGTAACGAACTGCATCTACTCCGAAGAAATCAACTAGCTCATCTGCATATAAAACATTACCTTTGGATTTACTCATCTTACCATCGCCTTGTAATAACCAAGGATGACCAAATACTTGTTTTGGTAGTGGTAAATCTAATGCCATTAACATGATTGGCCAGTAAATAGTATGGAATCTTAAGATATCCTTACCGATTAAGTGAAGGTCTGCTGGCCAGAATTTTTCATATAAATCACCATTGTTTCCATCTACATCATATCCTAAACCTGTGATGTAGTTGCTTAGTGCATCTAACCAAACGTATACAACGTGTTTGTCATCGAAGTCAACTGGGATCCCCCATTTGAAAGATGTTCTGGNNAGTCCCGGAAGCAGGAAGTTGTTCATCATCTCATTCTTACGGGACTCTGGCTGAATAAATTCAGGATGCTCATTAATATGCTTAATTAAGCGATCCTGATACTTGCTTAATTTTAAGAAGTACGCTTCTTCTTTGGCCGGCTGACACTCTCTTCCACAGTCAGGACATTTTCCATCTACTAGCTGAGAAGATGTGAAGAAGGATTCACATGGTGTACAATACATTCCTTCATAAAATCCTTTGTAAATGTCGCCTTGTTCGTATAATTTTTTGAAAATTTTCTGTACTTGTTTTTCATGATCTGCATCAGTTGTACGGATGAATTTATCGTAAGATGTATTCATTAAATCCCAGATGCTTTTGATTTCACCAGATACGTTATCTACGAATTCCTTTGGTGTAATTCCCGCTTCTTCTGCTTTTAATTCAATTTTCTGGCCATGTTCATCCGTTCCTGTCTGGAAACGAACATCGTAACCTTGCATTCTTTTAAAACGTACAATACTGTCCGCTAATACTACTTCGTATGTGTTACCAATGTGTGGCTTGCCTGATGTATAGGCAATTGCTGTTGTCAAATAATATGGTTTCTTTGCCATGACATTACCTCCTAAAACTATCTCTAAAAATGAGTAAAAAAAAACGCCCTAGACAGTTTCTATACTATCTAAAGACGAGAATTCCCGTGGTACCACTTTAATTCGCCCTAACTTCACAGTTAAAGCCTTATCAACTGCGTTCTAACAGCCTATCACGATAACGGGTGCAACCGTCGCAATCTAAAGTTTCCTCTCAACTGCGAAGCTCCAAGACCATCTTCACTACATTTACATAATCACCCTTTCTCAGCTGACGGGTTCTCTGTGGATCGTTCGTGTAGTTACTCTTCTTTTCATAGCCGCTTTTCTATAATGTACTAATTATTATAATGCCAAAGTTGGAGTTTGGCAACTCTTAATTGTAGTATAGGCAAAATATATAATAATTATAAGTGAAAAATTATTACTCTATTCTCCTTTCCTTAATTTTCTCACATCAACACATGTTTTTTGTCCCCCCCACATAAACTATATCAACTCTATCCATAGCAAGGAAGGAGTTTCTTCTTATGAAACTCAAAAAAATATTACCTCTCTTACTTATTCTTTGCATGACACTTTCTCTCATAAGCTGTACACCAACCAATAAACATTCCCGTACAGCCGAAGAATTTGACACTTATATGGATCAGTTCTTTCTAAATGAAGTTCAAAGCGACAGTGTCACCCTTAATTATACCCTAGCCCAACCAGAAAACTATGGAATCAAAGATTTCAAACCCACCTTCGGTAACTATGGTCAAAAAGAAATGAAACAAAGCCATAAAATGGCCAAAAAGTACATAAAGGAACTCAAAGAGTTTGACTATAGCACCTTATCGGAAGAACAGCAAAAGACCTATGATATTGTTCTTCAATACTTAAAAGATCGTTGCTGTTCCGACAAATTAAATTTGTACAATGAAATATTAAGTCCAACAACTGGATTACAGGCCCAACTTCCTGTCCTATTAGCAGAATTTCATTTCTACGACAAGCAAGACATTGAAGATTACATTTTCCTTTTGAACCAGCTAAAAGATTATTTTTCGCAAATATGCCATTTTCAAAAAGAAAAATCAAAAGCTGGCTTATTTATGAGTGACACATCTGCAGATGCAGTTATCGATCAATGTAAGTGCTTTATCAAAGATAAGGATAAAAATTATCTGATTACATTATTTGATAATAGAATTGATTCCTATACCGCTCTTTCCGAAACAGAAAAGCAAACCTATAAACAACAGAATAAGGAAGCTGTTTTAAACTCTGTAATTCCAGGCTATGAAATTTTAATTGAACAGCTTACAGCACTAAAGGGAACAGGAAAAAACAATGGCGGTCTATGTAACTTCAAAAAAGGTAAGGAATACTACAAACATCTTGTTAAGAATAATACTGGTTCTAATCGTTCCATGAAACAAATTAACAAGCTTCTCGATGACACCATTGCCAAATGTCTAGGAAACATTGCTGCTGTAGCTGCATCAGACAAAGATATACAAACCAAACTTAATAATTATTATTACCCTCTTAAAGACCCAAACGAGATCTTAACTTATCTGCAAGGAGCTATAACGAATGACTTTCCACCTTTAGAGAACATAAATTGTACCATAAAATCCGTTGATAAATCTCTTGAGGACTATCTAAGTCCAGCATTTTACTTAGTACCACAGCTAGACAACTTTAAAGATAATTGTATTTACATTAATAAGAATAAGAAATATGATTTGAGTGAAATTTTTACTACCATTGCCCATGAGGGCTATCCGGGACATCTATATCAGAACTGCTATTATAATCAACAGAATCCTAGCTTAGTTCGCCATGTGCTTAACTTTGAGGGCTATTCAGAAGGCTGGGCAACTTATGTTGAGATGTATTCCTACGGAATTGCAGGATTGGATGAGTCAGTTGCAAAAGTTCTTGTTAATAACCAAGTTGCAACACTCTGCATTTATGCAAAATGCGACTTAAACATTAATTACTACGGATGGGATCTGGATGCAACAAACGAGTATCTAAAAGGTTTTGGTTTTAAGGATAGTAAAATTGTAAACACTATATTCAATAGTATGGTAGAAGAACCATGTAACTACTTAAAATACACTATGGGCTACTTAGAAATTCAAAAGCTACGAGAAAAAGCTGAAGAAAAACTAGGTGCCAATTTTTCAGCTATAAACTTTCATAAGTTCCTATTGGATATGGGCCCTTGTCAATTCCCTGTCCTTGAAAAATATATGAATAAGTGGATAGAAGAACAATAAAAAGCTTATAATGCAACAATGTAAAAAGAGCTACTCACCAAGTAATTCGTGAGTAGCTCCTTATTATTTTAACCTGCAATAATATAAATCTTATAACTGTGGTCCAGCAGAAACTAATGCTTTACCAGCTTCATTTCCTTCGTATTTAGCAAAGTTCTTAATGAAACGTCCAGCAAGGTTTTTTGCTTTTGCCTCCCATTCAGAAGCATCTGCATATGTGTCACGAGGATCAAGGATGTTTGTATCAACACCTGGAAGTTCTGTTGGTACTTCGAAATCAAAGAAAGGAATTTTCTTTGTAGGTACATTGTTGATAGATCCATCAAGGATTGCATCGATGATACCACGAGTATCTTTAATGGAGATACGTTTTCCTGTACCATTCCATCCTGTATTAACTAAGTAAGCTTTTGCTCCACTTGCTTCCATTCTCTTAACTAATTCTTCAGCATATTTTGTTGGGTGTAACTCTAAGAATGCCTGGCCGAAGCATGCTGAGAATGTAGGTGTTGGTTCTGTAATTCCACGTTCTGTACCAGCTAATTTAGCTGTGAAACCAGATAAGAAGTAATATTTAGTCTGTTCTGGTGTTAAGATAGAAACTGGAGGAAGTACACCAAATGCATCTGCGGATAAGAAGATTACGTTCTTAGCTGCTGGAGCAGATGAAATTGGGCGAACAATGTTGTCAATGTGATCGATTGGATAAGATACACGTGTATTTTCTGTTACACTCTTATCATCGAAATCAATTTTTCCATCTTTATCGATTGTAACGTTTTCTAATAAAGCGTTACGTTTGATTGCATTGTAGATGTCTGGTTCGGATTCTTTATCAAGGTTAATAACTTTAGCGTAGCATCCACCTTCGAAGTTGAATACACCATTATCATCCCAACCATGCTCATCATCACCGATAAGAAGACGTTTTGGATCTGTAGATAAAGTTGTTTTACCTGTTCCAGAAAGACCGAAGAAGATTGCTGTATTTTCACCATTCATATCTGTGTTTGCAGAACAGTGCATAGAAGCAATACCCTTTAATGGTAAGTAGTAGTTCATCATGGAGAACATACCTTTTTTCATTTCTCCGCCGTACCATGTGTTAATGATAACTTGCTCACGGCTTGTGATGTTAAATACTACAGCTGTTTCGGAGTTAAGTCCTAATTCTTTATAGTTTTCAACTTTTGCTTTAGAAGCATTGTAAACTGTGAAATCTGGCTCGAAGTTTTCTAATTCTTCAGCAGTTGGCATAATGAACATGTTTTCTACGAAGTGTGCCTGCCAAGCTACTTCAACGATAAAACGAACTGCCATTCTTGTATCTTTATTAGCTCCACAGAAAGCATCTACTACATAAAGTTTTTTATTGCAAAGTTCTTTGATAGCAATTTCTTTCACTGCTTTCCAAGTTTCTTCGGATGCTTTGTGGTTATCATTTTTATATTCATCAGTAGTCCACCATACAGTGTCCTTAGAATTCTCGTCCTCAACAATAAATTTATCTTTAGGAGAACGTCCGGTGTAAACACCAGTCATAACGTTAACAGCACCAAGTTCACTTTCCTGTCCTTTTTCATAACCTTCAAGTTCAGGTTTCATTTCCTCACAGTATAATTCTTCATAAGAAGGGTTGTATACTATCTCAGGTGTTCCTGTAATGCCATATTTACTTAAATCTACTTTTTTCATCTTGCACTTAACCTCTCTTTTCTTTATTATTGTTAGTATTGCTATTTATAATTTTTATGAGACGATAAATTCCCATGAAAAAATTATTTTCCTGATTCATTTATTACGTAAAATAAATTCGACAAGGCTAGGGGTATAAGGTCAATTTTCTAAAACCTACCTCATTATATCATACTATGAGACAGTTTAAAACCATCTCAACCATTTGTCAACTATTTCACATAGATAATTTTCATTGTTATTCTGCACAAAATTTATATTAAAAAAATGTGTAAAAGGTATACTTTCCTTTTATCATCATAAGTTCTAACTTTTTCTTTTCACCTCATATTACTTATTAATATTAACTTAAATTATAACTTAAAATTAGCTAATATGTATTGTTTTTGTAAACCATTTCTTCTAATCTAATGCCTTACTGTTTATATTTTACATTATACATAAATAACATATTAAATTAATAAACACTTTTTCCTATTTGGAATAATTGCACACATTTAATCGTTTTATATCATTATTATTGTTTAATGTATACACAATCCTCCTTGACTTTTTATTTGTTTAGTGTATAATCCAATTGTAACTTAAATTGTTAGTTTAATTATTTAGCTAACATTAGTTTAAAAGGAGGTTTATGAATGAAACAAGGAAAATTATTTCGTCACATTACTGCTTTCTTTATGACTCTTACATTATTATTAAGCAACTGTTTTTTAGGCAGCTTTGTGACAACAACAGTGAACGCTGCATCATCAGACTCTTACCAAAAGATTGAATTTGAAGATGCAAATCATTTCTCATCCGATTCTGGAAACAGAATTGATAATCAGATGTTTTCTGGATATTCCGGAAATGGCTATGTATATTTGACATCTGGATGGGCTGAAGTGAATTTTAATATCTCACAAGCAGGCAACTATAAAATCACCTTGGCATCCAATTCTGACCAATACAAAGAAAACTGGTTATACTTAGATGACAATGGTGCTGGTACTTTAAAAACAGAAGCTAATAAGTGGAGTACCACTACATATGAATACTATTTATCTGCAGGTTCTCATAAATTTGGCGTATCAAGCAACTGGGGTTATGTTGCTCTTGATTATGTAATTATTGAGTCCAAAGATGCCCCTACTCCAACATCTTCTATTCAACCAACTACTAATCCAACTGCTTCTCAAAGCACACCTTCTCAGGATGGCATTTATGAATTTGAAAACGCAAATCATTTTGCTAGTGATGCTGGCAACAAGATTGCTAATGATCAATTCTCTGGATATTCTGGAAATGGTTATGTATATCTGGCATCTGGATGGGCTGAAGTGAACTTCACCGTTCCAACAGCAGGTAAATACAAAATCTCTATTACCTCTGCATCCGATCAATATAAGGAAAACTGGTTATATTTAGATGACAATGGTGCTGGTACCTTAACAACAGAAGGAAGTACCTGGACTACCTCATCCAATACATATACCCTCTCTGCAGGTTCTCATAAATTTGGTGTATCCACTAATTGGGGTTATGTTGCATTGGATTACGTAAAAGTAGAACTGGTAAATACACCTACTGTAAAACCTTCCATAAAGCCTTCCGTTGTCCCTACTGTCATCCCTACTGTTATTCCTTCTGTAAGACCTACTTCTGGTGGAAGACCATCTGATGGCAATCCAATGTACATCAATGGCACAAAGCTTTATGATGGAAATGGAAATGAATTCGTAATGAGAGGTATTAATATTGCTCACGCCTGGTATACGGATAAAACTGCTACTTCTATTCAAGCTGCTGCAAGATTAGGAGCAAACTGTGTGCGTGTAGTTTTAGCCAATGGCGAACAATGGCCTAAAACACCAGAGAGTGAAGTAAAACAAATTATTGACTTGTGTAGACAAAACAAATTAATCTGTGTATTAGAAGTTCATGATACAACTGGTAAAGATGAAACAAATAGTCTTCAGAAATGTGTTGATTATTGGAAAGACATAAAAAATACTTTAAATGACAATGCGGATTATGTCATTCTTAACATTGCAAACGAATGGATGGGAACTTGGAATAAGCATGACACCTTTAAGAATACTTATATCAGTGCTATTAAACAGTTACGAAATGCTGACATAAAAAATGTCATCATGGTAGATGCTGCTGGATACGGTCAAGAAACTGCTTCCTTCTACAATAATTCAAACTGCAAAGATATTTTAGCAGCAGATAATACTGGTAATACTATGTTCTCTATCCATATGTATTCTTGTGCTGGCAAAGACGCTAGTACGGTAAAAAGCAATATTGATACTGCTTTAAACATGGGCATTTGTATGTGTATTGGTGAATTTGGCCATGTACATGGTGGAGAAGATGTAGATGAAGACACCATCATGAGTTACAGCGATACGAAAAACATAGGTTACCTTGCATGGTCATGGAAAGGTAATGGAAGCTACGATGCTCCATTAGACATGTCCAGTGACTGGGCAGGAAACAACCTGTTATGGTGGGGACAGAAAGTATTCAGTAACATTCAGAATTCTTCCATCTTAGCATACTACCTTACACATTACGGTGATGATCCAATTCCTGTTACAGGTGCACCTACTATTGCACCTACTGCTTCTGTATCACCTACTACTTTGCCACCAGCTCCTACGGGAGATATTCCAATTGATGCAGATAAACTTGACAGCTTTACAACGGATTGGTACGTTTCACCAGAAGGTGACGATTCTGTATCCACTATTTCAAAAGTCAGTACTTTATCCAATAACGGTGTTCGTGTAACTTATGATTTATCAAAAGAACCTTACCCATACTTATCTAACATGGTTTCTGGCGTAGATTTAAGCAAATACAAAACAATTAGTATTGTAGTAAGAAATAATAGTGCAAATGCTATTCAAATTCAGCCAATCTTCAAAGTAGGCTCTACATGGAAATGGACTGAATACGATCGATATGCAACTGTTCCAGCTGCTGTAACAACATTGCTTACATTTGATATGTCTAGCTGTGCTGCTAGGGATGAAGTAAATGCTATTATGTTCCGTATTCAAGGCGCTGGTGCAAAATTCGCTGGCACTGCAGATTTTATCTCCATGGGATACGATTTACCAGCAACAGCTTATAAAGCTGAAATTGCTGAACTTAATCGTCCAAAATCAGCAAACTATTTCACTTGGGCATATCAAGAAACTTCTTGGGAAGATAAAACAACAAGCATGGGTTGCGATGCTGATGGCAATTTAACAATCAAATTTGCCAATGCCACCTCTGATACTGCTGCCGGAGCTCAAACAGAAACAAAGCCTGGACTTGGTATTGGAATGGACTTCTCCGATTATAGCACGATTACTTGTAAAATAACAAACAAAAGTACAGAACCTGTTCATGCCTCTCTTGTCCTTAGAGCAAGTGGTGGATGGACTTGGCAGGAAAACGGTGGAATTGTAGATGATGAAGATGGTGAAACCATCATCCCTGCTGGTGAAACAGTAGATGTTACCTACAATCTGCAAGGTTCCACATGGAAATCAAAAGCATCTAACTGGCAGTATTCCGGTACTTTGCAAGATGCTGATGATATTCGAGCATTTGGTTTTAAAATTTATGCTGGAGCCGGCGAAAGTGTAAGTGGTTCCGTCGTAGTTTCTGATTTCCAGTGTAATTTTTAAAAATATATTCATTCCTATCATATGATTCGTTATCAACAAAATAGGAAAACTAAACAAAAAGGCTGACAAATGCAGCCTTTTTGTTTTTCATTTATATTCATAACGTATTATCTGATATTAGATAAGCAATCTTCTTTACTCCTTTTCTTCTGATTCATAATGATTAATAAATACATGTACTTTTCTTAAAGTATCAATCAGCACTTCTGTTCCTGTTTTACCAAGCCCATTTACGATTGTATGAACCATATTTTCATGAAAACTGCTGTGCTTCGCATATGCCCGTTGTCCTTTTTCACTTAATGATACTAACACAACTCGCTTATCTTCTTTACTGCGCAATCTATTTACATAACCCTTTTTAACAAGATTGTTAATTGCAATCGTTAACGTTCCAACTGTTACTTTAAGTTTTTTCGCTAAGGTTGACATATTCTTAGTTTCACTGTTTCCTATTGCATCAATGATATGCATATCATTTTTAGAAATGTCCTTAAATTCACCCGTTATTAATACCTTTTCTTCCATGTCAACAATATCATCAAATAGTCCTACAAGAAGATCATTTACTGTCGTATTGGAATCCACTTTCTCACCTACTTTGTTGTAACAATGTAGTTTTATTATACAATAGAAAGGAATTCCCTTCAAGAATGTTTCTATTTCTGAAAAATTTTATCTCACGCTTTATGATCAAATCGGGGTGTTTGTGTAAAAAACATTTCAACTGCCTGCATAGAGTATGTGCCCGTGCATAATTCATTGCCTGTCTGCAGTATCTTACGTTTTTTCTTAGTCAATAGTTCCTGCTGTATGTTTGCGTTTGCCAAATGAGAATCTACATCCCCCTTTAGCTTACGGCTTTTTGTTGTATGATAAATAGGAATAACACGTTTTATAATACCAACATAAGCTTCTGCTTTCATCGCCCCCTGACTAAAAGAACAAAAAAACATGAAATGCCAACCTTAGCACAATTATTATATAGTATATTTTATCATGTTTTCCTGTCCAAGTTAATTCTTTTTGTAAACTAATTATAGCATGAGTGAAATTTTCATTTGTTCTTCTTAAATATCTTACATAATTCGAGATGTTTTACATATATTCTATTGGATTTCCTTATGTATTTTACACCATTTGGATCCAAATATGTAAAAATGATTTGTGCAATCTGTACAAGCTGTTTTTTGTTGTATCCTATTCTAACTGAAAAAAGAAGCAGGAACATCATTATTAGATGCTCTGCTTCCTCTTATTCCTTTTCATAATCCCTTTGGGCTACTCATTAATTGTATACGCCTCATCTGGTCCGTATATTTGCATCTTATTTTCTTCTAATGCCTTAACTGCCTCTTGGGCATCGCTCGCTTTCACGATCATTGCTGCATTATCTTTTCCTGTTGCAAGTGCATACATATATTCAATATTAATATCTGCGCTAGATAAAACCTGCAGTAATTTTTGCAGCATTCCAACTTCATGAGGCAGGCGTACTGCAATTACATCGGTAAGCATTGCAGAAAAACCATTCTCTTTTAGCACTTGTTTTGCCTTCTCTGGAGCAGATACGATCATCCTAAGCATTCCATACTCAGATGTATCCGCCAAACTTAAAGAAACAATATTTATGCCCTCTTGTTTTAACACTTCTGTCACCTGTTCCAAACGGCCTTCACGATTCTCAATAAATACAGATAATTGTTTTACAAACATGATACCCCTCCTCACTTATACAAATTGACGTTTATCAATTACTCTCTTTGATTTTCCTTCACTTCTTTCAAGTGTTCTAGGCTCAACAAGTTTTACTTTCACAGCTAATCCAATTGCTTGCTGAATCACATGGGCAATCTTCTTTGTAAGACCTTCTAATTGCTTGATTTCATCTGAGAAAAATCTCTCTTCTACTTCCACTAACACTTCTAATGTATCATGATTATTTACACGATCCACTATCATCATGTAGTGAGGTGTTGTTTCACTAATTTCTAATAACGCAGATTCAATTTGAGATGGGAACACATTTACCCCACGAATAATTAACATATCATCAGAACGGCCTTTGAATCTTGAAATTCTAGCACTTGTTCTTCCACACTCACATTTCTCATAAGTAATGCTTGTTAAATCCTTTGTACGATAACGAAGCAGTGGTAGGGCTTCTTTTGTCAAGGTGGTGATTACTAGCTCTCCAAGTTCTCCTTCTGTAACTGGTTCTAAGGTATCCTTACTGATAATCTCAGGGAAGAAATGATCCTCCCAGATATGTAAACCTGCATGATGTTTACAGTCTGCTGCTACACCTGGTCCCATAATTTCACTTAATCCATAAATGTCATGGGCTGTAATGTGAAGTCGTTCTTCAATTTCCTTACGCATGTTTTCAGTCCAAGGTTCTGCTCCACAGATTGCCGCACGAAGCTTAATTTTACCTATCAGATTCATTTCCTCTAATGTCTCCGCAATATGTAACAGATAAGATGGCGTACAAGCAATTGCATTTACCCCAAAATCCTCCATCATGGTTACAAGCTTTTTGGTATTTCCTGTGGACATAGGAACAACTGTGGCACCCAGGTTTTCTGCTCCATAATGTACGCCCAGTCCTCCAGTAAATAAACCATATCCATATGCTACTTGTATTTTGTCATTTTTATGGATATCAGCCATAGTAAGAACACGTGCAACGCACTCCTGCCAGATCTCGATATCCCTTCTTGTGTAACCAACGATAGTGGCTTTCCCTGTTGTTCCAGAAGATGCATGAATTCGAACTACTTCAGATTGTGGAACTGCGAAAAGACCAAAAGGATAGTTGTCTCGCAAATCATCCTTTGTTGTATAAGGAAGTTTCGTAATATCTTCAATTCCATTAATATCTCCAGGTTCTATACCTATCTTTTGCATCTTTTTACGATAAAACTCAACATTATGATAAACGTGATTTACTGTCTTCTTTAGCCTTGAGCTTTGAAGTGTATTCATTTCATCCCTGCTCATGCACTCTTTTGTTTCGTTCCAAATCATTTCTCATACTCCTCTTTTATTTAAGTTGATATCCCACTGCAAACGCCTTCTTATTAATCTCTACCGTTTTTGGCTTTACTGTTTTCTCAATTACAGCGTACCAGTCTTCTAATGAGAAATCCATATGCTGGGCTGCCAATCCTAAGACGATGGTGTTAAATACTTTTGTATTGCCTAATTTACGTGCTTCAGACATGGCATCTACTGGAAGTACCTTATAAGTCTTGCTTAATTCTTCGATCACATTCTCTGGATATGTTGCTGCACCTGTTACAACTGTAATTGGTTCAATCTTTTGATCATTTACAATGATAACCCCATCTTTTTTTAGAAAATGTGCATATCGTTTTGCTTCTAACTTCTCAAATGCAATTAAAACGTCCGCCTGGCCTTCTTCTACAATCGGTTCTGCCACAGATTCGCCATAACGTACATAAGTAACAACACTACCACCACGCTGTGCCATTCCATGTACCTCTGATAATTTTACATCATAGCCGGCTTGAATTGTGATCCCCCCTAAAATACGGCTTGTTAATAATGTTCCTTGTCCGCCGACACCTACGATCATAATATTTTTTGTTGCCATAACTATTCACCCACCTTTTCAATTGCGTCAAATTTACATAAATTCTGACATAAACCACAACCATTACACATAGTGTCATCAATTGTAATAACGCCTTCACTACTCATTGTAATTGCTGGACATCCTGGTTTTAAGCAAGCTTTACACTTCTTACATTTATCTGGGTTGGCAACACATCTAACCTTAGATGCTGGTACCTTAAAGATACAAGGTGTCTTTGTGATAATAACAGAAACCTCATCTTTGGCTACTTCTTCTTTAATTAATTTTTCTAATCCTTCTAAATCAAATGCGTTAATTTCTGTTACATTCTTAACGCCAATTGCCCTACATAACTCAGGAATGCTTACGGCATAAGTATCTTCACCTTGAAGTGTCTTACCTGTTGCAGCATGATCTTGGTGTCCTGTCATACCTGTTGTAGAGTTATCTAAGATTACAACAGTTCCTGTCCCTTTGTTATAAACCATGTTAATTAAGGAGTTTACTCCTGTATGCATAAATGTGGAATCACCAATAACGGCAACCCAATTCTTAATATAATCTTTTCCTTTAGCTTTCTCCATACCATGAAGGGAACTGATACTTGCACCCATACAGATTGTTGTATCTACAACGTTAAGTGGTGCTACAGCTCCTAATGTATAACAGCCAATATCACCTGCTGCATGAATTTTTAATTTATTAAGTACAGAATATACACTTCTATGAGGACATCCAGGACATAAGATTGGAGGTCTTGCTGGAACATCTGCTGGAGCAGCAATATCTAATTTTTCTCCTAAGATAGCCTCTCTTAACATATTGGCACTGTATTCGCCCTGTACTGTAAAGATTTCCTTACCTGTACACTGAATACCCCAGGATTTAACCTGTGTCTCAATAACTGGATCTAATTCTTCTACTATGTATAATTTATCAACTTTCTTTGCAAAGTCTTCAATTAATTTACGTGGTAATGGATTTACTAAACCAAGCTTTAATACTGATGCATTTGGTAATGCTTCTTTTACATATTGATAAGGGATACCACTTGCAATTACACCAATGCTTGTGTCATTCATCTCCACACGGTTGATTGGAAAATCACATCCGTCTTTAATCATTGCATTTGTTCTTTCCTCTACTGCAATATGTCTTAATTTAGCCATACCTGGCATCATAACATTTTTCTTAATATTTCTTTCATAAACCTTATCTTCTGGTTCAACTCTATCTTCTAATGTAACCGTACCTTGAGAATGGGACAATCTTGTCGTTGTTCTTAAGATGACTGGTGTATCATATTTTTCACTCATATCAAAAGCGAATTTCATGAAGTCTTTGGCTTCCTGACTGTCAGATGGTTCAATTACTGGTACCTGGGCTGCACGACCAACCATTCTTGTATCTTGTTCATTCTGAGAACTGTAAAGACCTGGATCATCTGCTGCTACTAATACTAAACCGCCTGTTGCACCTATATAAGAAACTGTGTATAGAGGGTCTGCTGCAACGTTCACACCAACATGTTTCATGGATGCCATTGCACGTACACCGCTTATAGAAGCACCAATTGCAACTTCTGTTGCTACCTTTTCATTAGGAGACCATTCACAATAAATTTCTTTATATTGTACAAGATTTTCACTTATTTCTGTACTTGGAGTACCTGGATAAGCTGCGGAAACTTTCACGCCAGCTTCATATGCACCTCTAGCAATTGCTTCGTTTCCTAGCATAATTTTCTTTTCTGCCACTGTTCATTTCCTTCCTTTCGTATGTAAATATTACAAATAAAAGTATACCATAATAGAAAAGAAAAACCTATCTTTATTTCTTTTCTGCTAAGTAAATATATTTTATCTGGACAGATTTATGTAGACAATGTATACATATGAAACACTAAACAAAGTTGACAAATCTACAAAGTTTTGCTAGAATAAAAACACGAAAACACACATTTTGAATATAGTGATTATAGAATATATTTATTTTGTTAATAATATAATTATATAAATGTTCAGGACGTAAGTGCCTGGTTATTAAAAAGGAGAGGGTATATGCTCTCTCTTTTTTAATTATTTAAAGACATAACTTTCCATAGTGCTCTATGAACATAGAAGTTTTTTGCTAGATTAACTTCTCTTTCTCCATCTAGCCGATATGCCCATGAATGTCCGTATTTCTTTTCACCATTTCGATTTGTATAAGTCCACGTATTACCTATAATACCCAGACTATATAATACTTTTAGTGCTTCATCTAAATTATCAATATTCGAGTAACATCTTCTCATTTTCATATAGTGTTTCTCTATTATTTCATAACTGAAGTTTATACGCTTTAAATCAGAAATCATTTTCATTGCATCTTTTATCATGGCAGAGTTTTCATGTATATTTAGCTCATTATCTAACTCATCTTTAAACGCAATTGAATACTCCCCTTCACACTCTTTAAAGTATTTTTTTCGAAATACTTTTTCTGTTTTATGACGGTCTTTTACAATATTTAAAAACTGTATGATATCACGTGGTCTCCCTAAACTAAATTCAAGTAAATATTGCATACAATCCTTATTTCCTATTTTCTCAGGAAAAATTGTTTGATAAACTTCTTTATCTGTTTTTTCGCATAAATTCTCAGAAGAAGTCTTTATTTTACGAAGAATCATCTTCATTAACGGATGTTCATAAGCTTCCTTTTTTCCATCTTTATTTCTTGGACTCCACCAGTCAATTCGAATTACCTTATTAGAAACTATCTTGTTAAAATTTGAATCATTTTCATTAATATAGTTTATGATGTCATCCCTCAGCAAAATTATTATTTTACTCCTGTTCGCCGATATTTCCTTAAATTCACGATTTATTTTACTTACAGCACGAACTAAATTTGCAATACACTGACTATAATATACATCCATAGTTGCACTTAAATTTAAATTGTCCAGATCATCGATAATTAAAATTACATTTTTCTTACCTAATGTCTGTAATACATTCTTCTTTAGTGGTTTAATTTTATCATAATAATGTCTCAGCTCATATGTAATATCAGTTGAATAGTTTCTTTCACTATTTGTTCCAATTTTATTTAGTTGTGTAGTAAACCTATTGTTCTTTTGATTGCTCTTCTTCATTCCATTTTCTTTATACCGTGTTTCTTCTCGCTTTAAAAATTTGCTAAGTTTACATGAAGACGACCAAAAAAACAACTTCTTTAACCCTTTTTGATCTTCTGATAAAACCTCAGCTAAAATACTGTAAAGCATATACTGCCATACCAGTTCTCCCTCTTGAACATTAATTTGCTGTTCTCCTATTTCTATCAGCTTGCATAAATTAAGATCACCTGAATCACATATTTTACAATAACTATAATCCGTATCCTTATCAAAACAAACCTTCAAATATTCTCCAATAATAGTCTTTCCAGTTCCTTTTCGCCCTAAAATTATAAACTTCTCATCTTGTACTTGTTGATAAATATCTTCTTCATCATAAAACATGTCCTGAAAATCCTGTCTCTGAGACTCAGTTTCACCATCTACATCCCCAAAATATAACTTTTCTAACTTTTCACCCATTAGTGCCCTCCGTTGAGCTTTATTACCCACTTCACCTTTAGGTATATTATATCCACATTACCTCAGACTTTCAAACACTAAATTTTTCTCTCTTACTTTTTTTGTTAGGAACAAAATGTGAGTGGGTGTCGCTGTCTTTTAACGACACTCTTCCTAACCCACTTGTGTGTATCCATCGCCTGTATTTTAGGGGTTTTTTAACTTACAGGGATGGACTCGCAGACAACTTTCCTACAAGTTAAAAAAGGTGACTCTATTCACTCTTAGAACCACCTTTTTATACTATATTGTTATTTGTTCTGCGCTAAATTGAAAATATACGCCACATGCCTATCTTCCATCTTCTGAGTCACTAAACTCGTTACGACTAATACAACGTTTGGAAGTACAATAGACGCCGCACTCATTGTTGTAATGTAAGGACTATTTAATCCAAATACAGCAACACTTCCAATCATAATTAAAATTGCAGACGCCATGCTTACATACACACCTGTCCTTGTTGCACGTTTCCAATACAAGCCTAAAAGATATGGAGCTAACAAACTTCCAGATACTACGCCCCAAGATAATGCATTCAGATTAAGAATAGGACTGTTACCTGTAGCTAAAATATATGCAGCTGCAACAAACACTAGACAGCAGATACGTAATAATAATACAGTTTGTTTCTCACTAAACTTATCTTTTGCAATCGGTTTTACTAAATCCATAACAAATGTAGTGCTAGAAGCTAATACTAAAGATGCTAATGTTGACATAGAAGCAGCTAAAATAACGATTAATAATATAGCTAAAACAATCGTAGGCATTAATCCATCTTGCGTTAATACCAAAGGAATAATTTTATCAAAAATAATATTACCATTGGCATCGGTTGGTGGCACATTTCCTAGGATAAGGCGGCTCATAGAGCCCATTGTATAAGCACCTGTTGTTACTAATACAGCAAAAAGAGTAGATACAATAGTTGCTGTTGGAATAAACTTTTCACTCTTTATTGTATAGAACTTGCTAATCATCTGTGGAAGCCCCCAAGTACCTAAACTTGTCATTAATACTAGTGATATTAACGGTAATGCTGTTTTCTTAGTCATAGGCATAATCAGATCCGGATTGATTTCCTTTAATCCTTGAACACCATTGACAATTCCATTTACACTGCCGTAGCTTAACACATAAATTACTAATAATACAATTCCAACAATCATAATACAGCCTTGAATAAAATCTGCAATTGAAGCGGCTAAAAAGCCTCCGGCGAAAAGATAAAATGCTGTTACAATTGTCATAATTAACATAATTATTTTTTCATCTATACCAAATGTAATTTGAAATAAGAATCCTAACCCCTTGTATACGGATGCTGCATATGGTACTAAAAATACAAAGATAATAAAGGATGTGATATATCTTAGCTTTTGATCCTTATATCGAACCCCTATAAATTGTGGCATAGTTGCAACGTTAAGACGCTGTGTCATCTCCCTTGTCTTTTTCCCTAATACTCTCCAAGCTAAATATGTACCAAGTAATGAGTTGCCTATGACTACCCAGAAAGAAGCCATACCAAAAGTCCATCCATTCTTTCCTGCATGACCAATCAAGATAACAGCCGAGAAGTAAGATGTTCCGTATGAAAATGCAGACATCCATGGCGGAATCGACCTGCCTCCTAACGCAAAATCATTCACGCTATTGGTTCTTCTCTTAGCGTATATGCTAATCCCCACCATAATTAACAAATACACAACCATACAAATGATATATTCCATATATAATCCCTCTCCTTTATGTGTCATAGTGTTAGAATTATATGAGATATCTCTCTTTTACTTTAAACCGTTACACTTTAACACGTTAAATTACTATATATGAAAATTATACCCTGTATAGGAAACTTCGTCAATGATTATTTACGTTAAAATATTCAAAAATAATCACATCAAACTTTTTTTTAACCTTCTTTAGTTTTTCTTCTGAACGCACTGTCCAAGCCGCAAGAGGACATCCGAAAACATACTTGCAAATATTTAATGATATCTCTTTATGATGCTTGTAGTTATAGGATATAAAGTCTGGTCTACAAACTATATTAAATATTAAATGCTGCTGTAAAAAGAATGCAAGATTCTTACTAGGTCTCTTTTGTAACTTATAACAATCCGCTAACTGACCTCTTATTA
>DBKX01000292.1:14800-15058 GCA_002297865.1 Lachnoclostridium sp. UBA739 | reverse complement strand
AGGTCGGCTAATTAACTAATGATTAGCCTCCTACTCGATTTTTGGGGATTTTTTGAGAAATGTAGCAGAAACGTAGCACGTTTGATGCTACGCTAAATCCGTTGGGAGACAACAGGTTTATCTATTTGTAGCAGATGTAGCACATTTTTTTAGGATATATATACGTAAAAAATAAAAAAACCTAAAAACATTGATTTATAAGGGTTTTACTTTGTATCATTGTGATGTTATCTATGGGTGTATTTTACTTTGTATCAG
>DBKX01000292.1:13405-14768 GCA_002297865.1 Lachnoclostridium sp. UBA739 | reverse complement strand
GAGATATTATGTGTAAATTGGATAAATGTGTTGAAAATAAAGGGATTTGTATTTAGTGTAGACTAAATTAAAAATGTTATATAAATGTTTTTTTGAAAACGTGCTACATTTTTCAGCTTCTGTATTTTCAAAGGTTGATAACATCTATTACTCATTCTTTTCTGTATGCAATCAGCAGGACAATTCAAAACATATCGTTTAACACGCCGTATGACGTCACCACGCATATAAAATCCCTAATCTGTAAAAATTACTCGATTTTATGCTAAAATCTTCACCATGCATGAAATTTTGATGTATAGATGATGTATTACAGAATCAGCGTTGAATTTATAAATTTCAATATGAGATGATTGCAAAATTGCTATTGAAAAACGCACGTTTATGTGCTAAAATCCGAAAATAGGGTAGGAAAAATGAATCATACAAAAGTGTGATTTTGATTTGGATACCCTGCCTTTCAATTTTTTTTAAAATTTTTTGTTAGTTTTACCATGATGGTTTTTATGGGCAAAATTTGCCCAAAATATGGCACATAAATTGGTCCTATTTTGCCCATATTTTTCCCATCAAAAATTTTTGAACAATCTGCTGAAAATGCAGTTTTTATATATTCTATATTTACCATGTAGATATTTGATAACTACAAAATATCTACTTGATATATATTCTTATATTCCCTTTCAAAACCCATGGATTTTTCCATGGGAATTTTTTGTGCCATAAATTGGTCCTATTTTGACCAAAATATGGCACAAAAAATTCCCATCGTTTTAGAATCACGACCTACGACACATGATAAATTTGCCATCATGTATATTTGGGTAGGAAATTTGTGTAAGCTATTGCAATGCGAATCTGTATCTATTATAATATTTATAGATACTCAGTAGATACAAAATATCTATAAAATAGATACAACATATATAAGATAAGTAGTGATTTAGCATGAAAACAGTTGTCTTTGTTTCTGAAAAAGGTGGCGTTGGAAAGACCAGACTTTCTGATGAGCTGTATTTTTACTATACAAGACAGAATGTTCCTGTATCTCTGCACAGCTTTGATGGACAGTACAAGAACAGGAACAATGATAAGAAAGTAGACAATCCAACAGTGGCAGTTGTAGATACACCGGGACGTATTATGGATGATAAGACAATTCAGACCATTCAAGGAGCTGACATTGTAGTAATCCCTACAAGACCAACAGGTGGCAATATTGAAAGTTTTACACGTACTGTATCACTTGTAAAAGAGAACATGGATTGCCCTGTAATCGTTGCGGTCAATGGTGTCAACAGATTTACTGCATCTGTATCGTTCATGGAATGGTTGCAGAAATACAGACAGAAAGAGAATCTTG
>DBKX01000292.1:13054-13375 GCA_002297865.1 Lachnoclostridium sp. UBA739 | reverse complement strand
GAAGCCATTGTACAGGCTGAGAACTGTCGCTGTTCTGTCAATGAAATCAACAAGTATTCCAATGCTGCACAGGCTGTAAATCAGATGTGCGATAAAATCAGTGTATTGGCAGGTCTGCCAGTCGAAAAGAGACAGCCAAAAAGCAAGAAACTGATTGCAAAATAGATATTTTGTATCTATAATGTAGATATATAATATTTATTTTTGTGTAGAAATACAGAGTAAGGAGATGATTGAATATGCCTAGAAAAAAGAATATGACAAGTCTTTTAGACAGTTTTGAAAGTGATACAGAAAAAGAACATGATGCAGCTGTGACAG
>DBKX01000292.1:11729-13013 GCA_002297865.1 Lachnoclostridium sp. UBA739 | reverse complement strand
GAAATCTTCTGGTGGAGATACAAGAGCAACAGCACTTGTATCAATGACCAAGGATGAAAAAGAACGTCTGACAACAAAAGCAAAGGCGCATGGCTTGAGCTTGTCTGCATTTTTCAGATTAGCTGCTGATGAATACATGAATACCCATAATTGGTAATGTATGAATAGATAAGGTGGAGTGGAATCCGCAGTAGTAGCCGATTTTGTGGGTATGTGGGTAACTTGAAGAGTTATCCATATATCCATCAAAATAAATACAAAATATATATCATATAGATATTGAGTATATAAGAAAGGATGCGTATTATGGCAAATATTAATGAAACGATTTCTGAGGTTGCAAAGTTAAATCCAGAGCTTGCACGTCAGATTCAGAAATATGTAAAAGACCATTCGTATGGTTTGGTTTTTGAACATAATTTACCAGAAGCAGTTAGGCTTTATAAAAAACAACCTGCTGTAGGTGATACAGTGAATATTCTTGCACCTCGTGGGAAGAAGGAAACGGAAGAAAATTCTGTTCCTTGGTGTGTGAAGTATATTGATAATGGTGTTGCATATCTTGAACATGATGGAGAAGCGAAAGATGTTCCATTAGAAGACATCTGTGTCCTTGTGAGTTACAGAGATGTTATCTATCCTGGATTAAAAGAGATTGACCGTGTAGAACGTGGAAATCCAGAAGACCCATATCATATGGTGATTAATTCTGAGAATTATCATGCCTTGGAAGCACTGACATATGCATATGCAGGAAAGGTTGACTGTATTTATATTGACCCACCTTATAATAAAAAAGATACAAAAGATTGGAAATATAATTGCAATTATGTTGATGGGAATGACCAGTATAAACATAGTAAATGGTTAGCGTTTGTAAAAAGACGTTTGAAATTGGCAAAACAACTTCTTAATCCAGAAGAATCTGTATTAATTGTAACAATTGATGAAGTAGAGTATGCAAGACTTGCATTGTTACTTGAACAGATGTTTCCTGATGCCAAAATTCAAATGGTATCAAGTGTTATCAATCATGCAGGTGCTATTCGACAAGGAGAGTTTGCAAGAACAAATGAATTTATCTTTTTTGTGATGTTAGGAAATGCATTTCCTGCAAAATTGCAATCAGAATCTCGTGGAAAAATGGAAAAGATTCATTGGGATACATTGAGAAGAACAGATGTGTCATCTAAAAGGGGTAGTAGTAAAGGTGGGACAGCTCAATTTTATCCTATTTATGTAAATGATAAAACCAAAAGGATAGTTGCTGTTGGAAAACCGTTG
>DBKX01000292.1:0-11717 GCA_002297865.1 Lachnoclostridium sp. UBA739 | reverse complement strand
ATGAAGATATAGAGTCTGTTCCACATAAAGAGGGATGTACTACAGTTTTTCCAATTAGAAAAGATGGATTAGAAATGAATTGGGGATTGTTAGGTGATGTTGTTATGGAAAGAGCATCAAAAGGATATATTAGTGTTGGTAAATATTTACCTAATGAACCTCAAAAGTATTCGATTTCCTATTTGACTTCTGGGAAAATAGAAGACATTGATTCTGGAAAGGCAACTGTAAAAGGTTATGGAAAAAACGGTGCGGTAATTGCTGTTTATGAAGACATACGAGCAATGCCACCAACTACGCAATGGGATTATCAATCTCATGATGCATATAGAAATGGAACAGTTATTTTAAATAATATTTTAGGAAGTCGTTTTTCGTTCCCTAAATCAGTATATGCTGTGCAGGACTGTATAAAATTATTCGTACGAGATAAACAAAATGCCTTGATTGTAGATTTCTTTGCTGGTTCAGGAACAACTCTTCATGCTGTGAATTTGCTCAATGCAGAGGATGGCGGTCATCGACGTTGTATTTGTGTTACAAATAATGAGGTTTCAGAAGCTGAGGAAAAGAAATTTGTTGCCGATGGACTTCGTCCTTCTGACCCTGACTGGGAAAAATATGGAATTGTCAATTATGTTACATGGCCTCGAACTGTGTGCAGTATCGAAGGTCATGATGTAAATGGCAAACCGTTAGAAGGTGACTATGGTAAGCCGTCAAAGGATATTGATTTAGGTTATTCATTGCCTAAAGCTGATGGATTCAAAGCGAATGCCGTATTCTGCGAGTTGACATACGAGTCAGCATGGCCTATTCGTTTGGATAATGCATTCAATGCTATTGCACCGATTTTGTGGATGCAGGCTGGCTGTCAGGGTCCGATTATTCGTAAGATTGGTAAGAGTTACTTAACAACAGATTATTATGGTGTGCTTTTTGATTACGGACAAGCTTCTAAATTCTGTGAAAAGGTAAAGAATACACCGACTATTAAGACTGTGTTTGTAGTAACTGATGACCAGAGACGTTACTCTAATATGTGCAAGCGTCTTTCGGGAATTGAAGTACATAGATTGTACGAAACTTTCCTCAGAACATTTGAAATTTGTGGCGAAGGAGGACTGGATTAATGAAGTATGGTTTACTTGATTTTCAGAAAGATGCGGTAACTGAACTTTTAAAAAAGATGGAATCTATGCGTCGTAGTTACGACGCAGATGGTTCTTTATCTGCCGTATCGTTGACTGCACCAACTGGTGCAGGTAAGACTGTTATCTCAGCTGCTGTTGCAGAAGGCTTGTTTTATGGTAATGATACATATGCTGGTGATGATAGAGCAGCAATTTTGTGGTTGTCAGATAGTCCTAGCTTGAATGAACAGACAATGAAAAGATTTGATGCAGCGACAGATTTATTGAATGGAGCTGTGTCGATGGAAGCAATCAGTGCAGATTTTGCAAAAAATCATGCAAAACTGTCACCGGGGCATATTTATTTTTTGAATAGGCAGTTACTTGGTAAGGGAAAGAAGCTGACAAATGAAGCTGAAGGTGGACGTTCATTTTATGATGTACTGAATGCGACTATTGAAGATGATGACATTCATTTGTTCCTGTTTATTGATGAAGCTCACAGAGGTCTTGGTACAGGAAATGACAAAGGTACAAGTGATAATGCCAATAAAACTATTTATAGCATTATTATTGACGGACAGGATGGAATTAATAAGCCAATGCCTTGCGTAGTAGGAATCTCTGCTACACCTGAACGATTTAATAATGCAATGGCTGGTCGTAAGAACCGGGATATGAAGGCATCTGTTGATGTACCTGTATCTGCTGTAAAAGATTCTGGTCTTATTAAAGATATGATTGAGCTTCGTACACCAAAGAAATCAGCTGATACAAAACACCAGGATTTAACGCAGGCATGTGTGAAACTGGCTTCTGCGTCAAAATTATGGAAGGATTATTGTGAAGAAAACAAAATCCATACTGTAATTCCTCTGATGGTGGTGCAGGTTGAAGATAAGGTGAGCGTTGATACATTAACGTCTCTTTGTTCTCAGATTCATAAAACATTACCTTGGCTGGATATTTCAGATTGCTTTGCCAATGTATTTGGTGAACATGATGATATTGTTACTCCGGCTGGGAAGATTCCGTATGTAAAACCAGAGGAAGTTGCTGAACGTACAGAAATTAGAGTGCTTTTTGCAAAAGATGCGGTATCTACTGGTTGGGATTGTCCTCGTGCAGAGGTTATTTATTCCAGAAGAAAGCGAACTGACCCAACATACATTGCTCAGTTGATTGGTCGTATGGTTCGTACACCATTAGCAAGACGTGTTACAAACGTAGAAGAATTGAACACAGTGGCATGTTATCTTCCAGAATATGATGCTGTGACTGTTGAGAGTGTTGTTGAACGCTTGAAAGAAGACAATGTAGCGGTTGATGCAAATAAGATTATTAAGAATCCAGCCGATGTAGGATTTTTTGGAGAAACTAAGAAGAAAATTGAAAAGAAATTAGCTCAAAAGCAGAGCGAAAATGAAGTGAAGCAACCTGATGATGTCAAGCATGAAAATGTAACTGCTGCTAGTGCAGATAGAGTATGTGAATCAGGCGGTTATACATATAGAGAATCGACAGAAGATGCATTATCAGGAACAGAATTTGCTGTTAATACAGACGATGAATTTGCGGTTAACATTGATGATATTTCTGAAACGGAGGAAGAATTGACGGAAGCACTTGAAAGAATTCCGAAGGTTGACAGCGATGCGATTAAAGCAAGTTTTGAAGAAATTATTACCAGACAGGTGCGTCATGATAAAACAAATCATTTCTTAGATTTGTGGGACTGTATTGACGTGGTTATGTCTGATATTGATGTGGATTCTGATTTGGATTCAAAAATTCAGGAAGAATTTTATAATAATATCGAAGGTGAAATTCATAAACATCCAGCAGAATTTAAGCGTTCATTGGGTGAAATTAAAAGTACAACTGTAAGTGTGAAAAGAGTTGACCCACTTACCGGAGAAGCGTTTGAGGATAGGGAAGAATTGGTTGAGAATGATGCTGATAGATTGGTAACATATTATAAACATGCAGTAAGTGTGTTTTCTGGTGCATCTGATTTGATTAAGTATTGTATCAACAAGCGTAAAAATGAAGAATTTGATTCTGATGCAAATGCGATTAGTCGTATTGCTGCTGTCGGATATTGTATGGAAATTATTCAGGCAATGGAAGAATGGGCAGAGAAAAAGACAGATGAATTGTTGAGTATTTATGCTCCGCAGAGATATGCTGTATCAGAAGAAAATAAAGCAAAATGGGATAGAATTGAGGGCAATACAAAACCGTATATTGAACGTAATTTGAATGTTCAGGCAAGCATTACACGCCAGAACAAAGATTATGAGGCATATCCAAAACATATTATTAGTGACGATGAAGGTTGGGCATATTTGAAGTTGAATGACCTTGAAGAAAAGGTGGTGCAGACAGAATTATCACGTACATTAAATGTAGCATGGTATAGGAATCAGTCAAGAAATCTTAATGCATCTCTTGCAATTCCTTACAAGTTAAATGATGTATGGGAAAATATGTATCCTGATTTTATTTTCTTTCAGAAGACTGGAGATGGAAAAATTATTCGTTCGATTGTAGACCCTCATGGTGATTGGTTAGGAGATAGTGTTGCAAAGCTGAAAGGTTATGTAATGTATTTGAAAGACCATCCTGATATGTTTGGTTCTGTACTTGCTGTTGCAGATGAAAAAGGTGGTGTTTATCGTTATCTTGATTTGATGACAAAACAGGTGCAGGATGAAATTGAAAACTTTACTGGAAGTTCTGCAAAGGAATTATTTATGGGTGCACTGGGTAGAAATTATACGGTTGTATCTGATAAATAAATCTGTTATATTTACATTGAACAATTAAATAAAAAGTTCACGAGAGAATGTCCGATATGAAAAAATATCTACGCAGTACGGTGTAGAAAACCGAATTGTTTACGGACGCACAGCTTCTGGCAGAAGCGTATTATGAAATAAAAATACGTGAGAGGCGCAGCGGTGAACAGATGATGGAAACTTATTGTTTCTTGATTCTGTTTGCCGCTTTTTTGTTACAAAATTTATATAGAAAGTTGAGGTACATATATGTCAGATTTAAAAAATGTAAGAAAAACTCTTGAAGAAAAGAGAAAACAGAAGGAAGCTCTTGAGCTGGAATTGGCGATGCTGGAAGCAGAACCAAACAGAAAAATTCTTGTTTCAGTCATTGAAAATGATGTGGAACTGAACAAGAAACTTATCGGATTGAAAGCCGATGAGGTAAAAGTTATTGCAGCACATTATGTGGATTTGTTCGACAAAGCATTAGAAGAAAGTAATGCAGAGCTTGAAGAAATGAGAGCGAAAGCAGAACAGAAAAGAGAGCGTGCAAGAGTGAGAGCAGCACAGCGTAAAAAAGAAAAAGCTGAGAGGGAAGTCGAACAGCAGAACATGGTTCGTGAACAGGTTCAGGAACCAGTAGAACCACAACCAACTTACAGCAATAATGGATATTATGGTCAGTAATTGGGTGTGGAAAAATAGGGGTGCAGGGGGAAAAACAGAGTTGTTCCCATGCGAAAAGGTCGCAGGAAAAACACGAACGGAGCGTAGCGAAGTGAGTGTTTGTCCCGCAAGCAAGTGAAGCCCGTAAGGGCTGAGCGGTAGGGTGAAGAATAGCGAAGCGGCTCGGAACCCTATGCTTGCGAGGTTGAAAGGTACCTTCTTGACACCTGGCACCATACAACGGAATGAGATTCATTCAGAAAGGAGACGTGGAAAGATGGAACCAAACAACCGCATATATGACACCATCGTACAAGCAAGAGAGAAACAGGCAAATGCAAAAGCTGAATATGAAGATGAGTATTTGAATGATTTGAAAGAGCTTGAAGATGGTGAAGAAGCTACGGAACGTTTGATTCCCGGTACAGTCAGATTTGGTGAAAATGTGCATAAAATCATCTGCGATATGGCAAAAGAATACGGATGTAGTTTTGCCGAAGTCGTAAGACTTGCAGTAGATGATTCACTGGAAAAACATTTCAACAATATGGTGTATGTAGATACACAGACGGGAAAGAACGTGGAGAAACTGATGGGCGAAATTGGAACAGAGCTTCATGCAATCAAAGTGGAACTGAACAGGATTGGTTGTAATTACAATCAGGAACTGAAAGTGAAGCGGATGGAAGCAAAGCAGAGAGAAGTTCTGGAACAATTAGCCGAAAAAGATTTACCAGATGATGTAAAAGTAGAATTGAAAAAGAAATACAGCAGTCTGGAAGTAATGATTCAGACGCAGCAGAAAAACGTGCCACAGCTCAGCAAGGCAGAGTTGAAAAATCTTACAGAAAGATTTGAAAAAACGGCTGATAAAGTGGGACGTGAGTTGTGGAAAACATTGAGAATGTAATACGAAAGGAGTGACGATACAAATGGCTTATTCAAAAGTTTTTTTGAGAAAATCAGGTAAGGCACTCTTGAAGTATGCGATTGGAAAAGATGCGAAAGGTCACAACGGCAAGGAACGAAGAAATGAAGTGATTGGCTATGTGAATTTGGTACCGGGTGTAGATGTTGTAACGCAGATGCAACAGTATTGAGATAAGATGAAAAGCGGTCACAAGAATCAGATGATTCATGTGATTCAGTCGTTTTCAAAAAAGGAATTTAATCCTGATGACCCGAACGATTTACAGATGGCAAATCAGCTCGGAGTGGAGTTTGCACAGCAACATTATCCGGGAAGACAGGTGGCAGTGTTCACGCAGATTGATGGAAAAGAAGGATATGTTCATAATCATATTGCAGTGAACAATGTGTCGATGGAAGATTACAGAGCGTGTGATAAAGAACAGTATTATCATCCAATGGTTAAGAAGTGGACTGATAAAATTACAGAGAAGTACACTGTGCGAGACACTGGTGTAAAGAATCCTGAAAAGCTGACACAATCTGAGAAGTCTTTGAGAGAAAAAGGTGAATATTCTTGGAAAGATGATTTGCGTGACCGCATTAAAAAATCATTGAAGGAATGTGAATCTGCTGATGAATTTTTTGAAAAATTACAGAGTAATGGTGTCGGTGTAGAACATAAACAATCGAAAAGAAAAACTGCAAAGCATACGGATTTTTATGTGTATGACTTGCAGGATTTATCGAATGTGCCTGATGGTGAAAAGGCACCAAAACATACAAAGGTACGTTCGTATAACATGGGACATCTTTATGATGTTGACGGCGTGCAAGAGTATTTTGATTTGAAAGAATCAGCGAAGCTGAAAGCTGCTGCACAGCAGGTGCAAAGTGTTGTTGTTCAGCAGAAATATGAAGAAGAACCAGAAGCGAAGCCAAAGAAAAAATGGAAGAAACAGTTGCGATTCAAGGAGTATTTGAAATCGCAGGGATATGAGTTTTATACGAATGAAAATGGTGACATTTATAAATTTGGTGAAGGTCTTGATTATAAGACATTGGTGGATGAATACGATGAATATTTGATGCAACCGCCGGAAGAAGAAACAGAAGATGAAGAAGTTGTTATTGAAGAATTGGATTCTGTAAAAGAGAAGGAACAGGAGATTCCAGAGGAAGAAAATGTTCCTGAGAAAGATGTTGTACAGGAAGAACCTGTTACAGAGCAGACGGTGACAGCACCAGCGGAGCAGGTTGTGGAAGAAGTACAACCAGATGCTGAGACAGTCAGAAAAATGAATGAAGAAAATCGAAGACGACTGGAACAGATTCGACTGGATAAGATTCGTGCTGAAAGCACGTTGCCGGGTAGAATTTTTGGTAACAAGAGTGCTAATAATTCGCATAGTAGACCATTGCCGAACGGTGGTAGTTATATTCCGAGTGGTAATAGTTATGATAGAGAAAAATAAAGAAAGGGGTGAGTGTGATGCTAATTATTTTTACATAAAATAATTAAATCTGACGAAAGGAGAAACTTGTTATGACTGATGAAGAAAGAGCAAGATTTAGAGAAAAAGCAAAGCTCAGAGCAGAAGCGGAAGCAAAGAATAAAGAAATTGCACCACAGACATCTGTTCAGATGAATGTGCAGCAGCATCCAGTACAGGATGAAAGTGGACAGACATTTACGTATGTGACATTAGGATGTGGTATTGCTGCGATTGTATTTTTATTTATCTTTGGATGGGTCAGCATTTTTTGTTCTATTCTCGGTATTGTTATGTCACATATGGCTGTTACACATGGCTATAAAGATAATGGTATGAGAAAAATCGGATTTATTCTGTCATGGGTAGCTTTGGGCATTACGATTGCACTGATTGTGTTCTCTATTGTAATGGTTTTTGTAGGAATTGGTCTTTATGGTCATGCTATAAATAGCATGTTAGATTTTTCAAACGATGCTGTAAAGTCTTGGGGCGGTTCCGGTGTATCAAATATGATTATGTTTTTGAGATAATGAAACATAATACATAAGAAAAAAGGCATCTGAGAAATCAGGTGTCTTTTTTACAGCCTATTTTATATGAATTTATACGATACATCTAAATCATACTTTTTTGTCTTGAAATGAAACATAAAATCTGATAGCATAATATATATGAATATAGACGGATGTTTATATTAGGATATAAAAAGAGGTGATACACAGTGATTTATGGATATGTGAGAGTATCGACAGATAAACAGAACATTGACAGACAGATTCGTAATATCTTGGCGGTGGATGCATCTGCGAAAATTTACAAAGAGGTTTTTACAGGTACAAAAACGACTGGTAGACACGAGTTTCAGAAGTTGCTGAACAAAGTACAGAGTGGTGATACGATTGTATTTGATTCTGTATCTCGTATGAGTAGAAATGCAGCAGAAGGATTTGAGTTATACAAGAAACTGTTTGATGATGGTGTAAATCTTGTATTTATCAATGAACCATATATCAATACAGATGTGTATAAAGCTACAAGGGACGCATTGGTTCCGATGACCAATACGGATGTAGATTTGATTTTGACAGGTGTGAATCAGTATCTGATGAAACTGGCTGAAAAGCAGGTAGAGCTTGCATTTGAACAGGCACAGAAAGAGCGTGATGATTTATCAGAGCGCACAAAGCAAGGTTTACAGACAGCAAAGTTGAATGGAAAACAGCTGGGACGTGCGAAAGGTACTGTTGTGGTTACAAAGAAATCTGATGAAAGTAAAAAGAAGATTTTGAAATATAGCAAAGTGTTTGGCGGTGATTTGAGTGATAAGGATTTGATTAAGCTGCTAGAAATTGATAAGAATACTTATTATAAGTATAAGAAAGAATTGAAAAATGCACGTGTAGGTGGTAAAATATGCACGTAGGATAGGAAATAATAAATAGAGCTGTTCACGAAGTTTTAGTAAAAAAGCTTGATTTATGAAGGACCTATTGCTGTTGCATCCTTGCAAGAGGATGAGTATTGAAATATGTTCTGTCTTGGCGTACTGATACGACAAGTTGCATCCTCACATGAGGATGCTTTTTTTATGCAAAAATACAGAGGGTTTCGCATTCAATCATGTAGATAAATGTTGAAAGAAGTGTATCAATGATATATAATAGAAGCACGACATAGAAAAAGATTTTGAAAAAGTGGGTAGGAAAATGGCGAAGAAACAAAAATGTTATATCTACACACGTGTTTCAACGGAATTACAGATTGACGGATATAGCCTTGAAGCTCAGAAAGAGCGACTACGAAGCGAAGCAAAGCATAGAAAAATGCAAGTCTGCGGTGAGTACAGTGATGAAGGTAAAAGTGGTAAGAATATTGCTGGAAGACCTGAGTTTAAGAAGATGCTGAGTGACATCAAGTCTGGTAAAGACGATGTTGATTATGTGCTTGTCTTCAAGCTATCGAGATTTGGTCGTAATGCTGCTGATACATTGAACAGCTTACAGTTCATGGAAGATTATGGAGTGAATCTGTTGTGCGTTGAGGATGGTATTGATTCGGCTGGTGCTGCTGGTAAGCTCATAATCAGTGTGCTTGCATCAGTGGCAGAGATTGAAAGGGCTAATATCAGTGAACAGACGATGGCTGGTAGAAGACAAAAAGCACGTGACGGCAAATGGAGTGGCGGTTTTGCACCTTATGGATATAAACTTGTAGCCAAAGAGGGTGAAAAGTCCAAAGTTCTCGTTATTAACGAAGAGGAAGCGGAGCTTGTACGACTGATTTACAAACTGTATTTACAAGGTATGGAAATCAGCAGTGTTGCAAAATGGTTGAACGACAACGGATATACAAAGAATATTCGTCAGAATGGGTCTGTATCATTGATTAGTGCGGCATTTGTCAAGGGTGTACTTGATAACCCTGTGTATTGTGGCAAGATTGCTTATGGCAGACGTAAGACCGAGAAAATCGAAGGTACACGTAATGAGTTCCATGTGGTTAAACAGGATAAAGACAGTTATAAGCTATACGATGGTCAGCATGAAGCCATTATTGATGAAGAAACATTCATGCGTGTACAGACAAAAAGAATGAAGAACGCTTTTAAACGTGAAAAGACACATAGTCTGATGTATGAACATATTCTGTCAGGAATTATCAAATGTCCGAAGTGCGGTGCCAGTATGTATGGTGTTGTGAACCGAAAGAAGAAAAAGGGGTCTGAGGAGTTCTATACAGATATGTGGTATTACATCTGCAAGAACAGAAAGATGGTCTCAGGGCATCTGTGCGACTATAAGAAGCATATCAGGCAGGATGAAATCAATAATGAAGTCATACAGTTGGTCAAGTACGTTTTCGGTGGCGAAAACGATATGAAAAAACAGATTCTTAAGAAGCTGGGTTCTGATGATTCTTTGAATGAGCTATTGAAAGAAAAGGAACGTCTTACAAAAGAACGTGAAAAGCTGAGTTCAAAGAAATCAAAGTTGTTGAGACGTATTGCAGAGCTGGATATTGATGATGAATTATATGATGATTTGATGAAGACATACAGAAGTTCTGTGAATGAAGTGAATGAGCAGATAGCTACAATGGAGAATCAGCTATATCAGAATGACCTTGCGATTGAAAATGCAGAGGGCGAGAATCTGTCAACAGAAGTATACAAGAGAATCATTGATGAAATGTTAGACCACATTGATGATATGTCTGATGTTGATAAGAAGACATTGATGAATCTGCTGCTTGAAAAAATCGAGATATATATAGAGAAGCAGAAGGACGGTCGCTGGGTCAAATCCGTACAGTTCAAAATACCATTGAATATAGACGGAAAGGCTATAGACACGCTGTTTTTCGATGATGAAGAAGATACAGAGGATTCCCTACCCAATGAGAAGCACCTTGAGACTTGTGTGTTACTGTCAAAGAAATAGATATGGTTAATAGGTGGTACAGGGATGTCACGTAAAGAATTCTAGGAACATATGGGCATCCCTGTTCGTACATTGTATTAATGACAGTAAGAATTTTTGTTAGATAATGAGGATAAAGTTCTAATGAAAAAGTTTTGGAGTTTTTTTGAAAATTGACCAAAAAATGAATAATTCTGATATCAATAATGTTCAAAAGATTCATGAAAAAATTTTTAAAACCAACCAATCAAGATCTACATACTGTCTTAAATAAATATCTAATAGCAGTTCGTGAAAAAATCAACAAAGTACAAATTATAAAACTTTATGTAAGATTATATGGCTTTTCTAAGCAATTTTTTATCTACAATTTCATCCATGCAGTACATTTTGTTTTTGGTTTTTTAGTAGAAAATTTCCCCCACCTTATAGTAAACTAGTATAATTTAGTTGCATTATATGTGACTTCTTTCTATAATAAATTCATATTGTACTAATTTAGAGGGGAGAAAAATATGTCAGGATATATATTTTCAGGTCAAGGATCGCAAAAAAAAGGTATGGGTAGTGGTTTATTCGAACAATATCCTATTTTAATAAAAGAAGCAGATGAAATTTTAGGTTACTCAGTAGAAGAGTTGTGCTTAACAGATCCGAACAATTTATTAAATCTTACACAGTATACACAGCCAGCAGTTTTTATTGTAAATGCATTGACTTATCTTGAATATCAGAAAAAGAATCCTGTTAATCCAGAGTTTTACGCAGGCCATAGTTTGGGAGAATATAATGCGTTATACGCAGCGGGTGTTTTTGACTGGAAGACAGGTATTCAGTTGGTAAAAAAAAGAGGGGAATTAATGGGAAAATCCTCTAGTAGTGGAATGGCAGCAGTTATTGGCCTCTCTTGTTCAGATATAGAAGAAATAATAAAGAAGAATAATCTTACACAAGTAGATGTCGCTAATTACAATACTCCACAACAGACAGTAATCTCAGCACCAAAAGATATAATAAATGAGATTCAGCATTATTTTGAAGAAGCTGGTGCAAGATATGTCATATTAAATGTAAGTGCAGGCTTTCACTCACGTTATATGGATCAAGCAAGAGTAGAATTTGAAGAGTACATAAAAAATATAGAGCTTAAGCAGCCAACCGTGCCTGTCATAGCCAACTTAACAGCAAGACCTTACAAGTATAAAAATATGAAAGAAACGTTACTTGATCAAATTAATCATTCTGTACAATGGACGGATTCTATACGTTATATGATGGGAAAAGGTGTAGAGGATATTGTAAATGTTGGAT
>DBKX01000239.1 GCA_002297865.1 Lachnoclostridium sp. UBA739 | reverse complement strand
ATTAGAGGTGGCAAATTCGGTTTCAGAGAAAGTGAAAATTTGATGAATGAAATTAAGTGATCATCTTGTTTGGATCTTTTAGATCATCTTCGATAATCTACAACAATAAAAAGATAAGCAATATAAGGTGAGTATTAGTAAAATAGTCATGTAGTTTTTGACTACATATGTCTGCGCATTGCGCTGTGAACGTGATCCTACGTATAAAGGAAACAACTTATGACAACTGAATATTGGAAGCTTGGGGAGCTATTCTCTGGGCCTGGTGGTCTTGCCTATGGCGCTTTAAATGCCAAAAGTGATGATGATAAGTTAAGACTATCTCATGTGTGGGCAAATGATTTTGATTGTGACTCCTGCAATACATATATTAATAACATTTGTCCTCAAGATCCTGATAGCGTTATCTGCTCAGATGTTCGCAATGTTGATTTAAAACATCTTGGAGCAATCGACGCATTTGCCTATGGTTTTCCTTGTAATTCATTTTCTTCGGTAGGAGAACATAAAGGTATAGCAAATGAAAAGTTTGGGCAACTCTATTGGTTTGGAATAGAGGTACTCCGTTATTATCATCCAAAATTCTTTATTGCAGAAAATGTTTCTGGAATTCGTTCAGCTGGTAGTAATGACTTTGAAACCATATTAAATGATATGCGAGAGTCAGGGTACCAGTTGACAGCGAATCTCTATAAGGCTGAAGAATATGGAATTCCTCAGACTCGTCATAGAGTGATCATTGTTGGTATTCGTGATGACTTAAAAATTTCTTTTAAGGTTCCAGACCCGAAGAAGTACGCAAAAGATATATCTGCGTCTAAAGCTCTTGAAAATATACCAGCTAATGCTTCCAATAATGAACAAAAAAAGCTTAGTGATAAGGTAGTTGAACGTTTAAGTTATATTGAACCTGGTCAGAATGTTTGGCAAGCGGAAAAGTCCGGTAAGTTACCTTTAGAGTTACAAATTAAAACTCGTACAAGAATTTCACAAATCTACCGCAAATTACATCCTAACAGACCATCATATACTTTAACTGCTTCAGGTGGTGGTGGTACTGCTGGGTATCATTGGACTAATAGAGAATTGACCAATAGAGAACGTGCCCGATTGCAGACTTTTCCAGATACTTATGAGTTTGTTGGCAATTATGCTAGCGTGCGAAAACAAATAGGTATGGCTGTTCCTTGCAGATTATCTAAAATAGTAGTTTCTGCAGTGCTCAATAGTTTTCGCGGTATTGATTATCCGTCTGTTAAGGCTAATCTGCATGAGTAATGAATATGTTTCTAGATCCTGATGTTGAACACAAATTTCTTAATGATTCCTTTTTTAAAGGAGAATAATGCTGTTAGGAACTCCCAAATATATGGTAGATCTGTTGTTACTTTCAAGATGTTGGCAGAAAATGAGTTTCTAATGGAATTTTAATCCATGATTCTGTGCTGGTGAGTGTACATAGTAGGAGATAAACGAAAAATATGAAACCTACACATCGTACAATGTGGATGATCCCAAGGAATATCCGCAAAATTGAACCTTGGAAGTTGGTGCAAATTGCTAACCTTATATATACAGCGGCTCCTACTCAAGAAATCAAGAAACAGCAAACTCAAGATTTGCTTTATGAACAGCTTGCCAATTTAGGAGTTAAAGTTTCTGCTAATACCGCAGGGGTAAGTAACTCAGGTGGTCTCAGGACATATTTAGCACAGCTAGCATGTCTTGGATTATTTTGGAAAGATCCAGCTGATAATTCATATGCTCCGACATATGCAGGGGAGCAATTAATCAAAGGTGAAGAACCTCTAACAGTATTACGTTATCAACTGTTGCGTATGCAATATCCATCTGTATATGGATTAGGTCATAATGTTGTAGTTGATCCAAGTCTTAAAATAAAACCGTTTTGCTTCCTTTTAAAACTAATGCAGGATGAAAGACTTGAATGTAAATTATCTACTCAGGATATGGCAGTGGCTGTTGTCTATGCAAGAACAGTTGCTGATTATGAAAAGGTCGTAAATAAGATTTTAGCGTTAAGAGCGGAAGGTTTCTTTTCAAGTATTATTGATGATGTTAACGATTTAAGAACTCCTAGACGTTATCACGAAAATGATCCTGATGAAGATATTGAAAAAGGTATAGAAGATGCTCTGACAATAGGTAATACTTTTAAAAATTACTTAGAAGCGGCACAATTAATTGCAAAAATAGATGATCCTGAGCATCATTGCAAAAGCGATAACTACGAAATAAATTCCTCTATCGAAGTTCAAAAACTTATAACTAAGCTTTCACATGAAAGAATAGAGCAAGTAGATACAAAACATACAGCGGCATGGCAACAGCATTACGGACGCTTTGATCAAGTTAAAGCTGTAATGTCTCTGTCAAAAACACCTCGCAAAGATGGTTTTAAGACGTTAGTTCAAACGCAATTTATTGCCGCTGTAGAAGATGCTTGTTATGGTTTTGATTTGAATTTGTTTGTAGAAAAACAAGCTAAGAAATGGGCTAAGAATAAGGATAAGATTTATTCGATAGTTGCTCCATTACTGGATAAAGTTTCAACCATTGAGCGACAAACTCTCATGCATGCAGCATTATCAGGTGGAAAAGAGGCTATCATTCTAGAAAAAGGGGTTACAGAAATCTTCAAGAAACTTGGCTTTATAGGTTCAATTCATATTGGACAAAAAAAGGCTAACCGTCAGGGCGGTTTTCCTGATATAAAGATCAGTTGCAAGGATGCCAAGTAT
>DBKX01000241.1:14902-17793 GCA_002297865.1 Lachnoclostridium sp. UBA739 | reverse complement strand
TGTGCCTACGGCTTTTTTAGGTGCAATCTTCATAGGTAAATGTTTTGATCAGATAGGTTCTAAAAAGACAAGAAAAGCATTGATTTATCGAATTGTTATGGGGACTATAATTGGTGGCTTTGGGATTATTTCTATTTTCATGTTTTGTATGATAGGAAAGTAATCAGGTTATACTAACTACTATTTCATATGTCTAGTTTAGAAGCATAGAAGGAGAATGAAACGAAAGGGGTCTTATGGTGGAAAATATAATTAATAAGGCAATTTTATTTGCAACCGAGGCACATAAAGGAACAGTAAGAAAAGGAAGTAAATTACCTTACATTTTACATCCCTTAGAAGCAGGTGTGATTGTTTCGTCCATGACAAATGATGTGAATGTGATTGCAGCTGCTATTTTGCATGATGTGCTGGAAGACACCGATGTTACCTATGAGGAGTTAAAAAGAGAATTTGGAGTAGTGGCTGATTATGTATCTGCTGAGTCTGAGAATAAGAGAAAAGAACTGCCACCAGAAGCAACTTGGAAGATTCGGAAGCAAGAAACGATTGAACATTTGCAGCAGGAAACACGTAAAGAAATTAAGATAATTGCATTGGCAGATAAACTTTCTAATATTCGCTCCATGTACCAGGATTATCAAGAAGTGGGAGATAGGTTATGGGAGCGGTTTCATGAGAAGAGAAAGGAAGAGCAGGGCTGGTATTATAAATCACTGGTAATGGCAATGCAAGATATGGACTGTTATCTGGCTTGGCAGGAGTATAAGGTACTGGTGGAAAACGTATTTGGAAAATGAATAGTGAAAACAAACAAGATACCTGGTAAAACTAGATATCTTGTTTGCTGAAAAGATGATAATAAAGGTATTGCGTCTATTGAGGAGCCAGCACAATAGGCTGTAACTGTTCTCCATTTAAAGCTGCCTGTAACGTATCTTCGATTAAATCAAAATGAGAAACCATAGAATTTGGTTTCTGCTTATAATTATCCTGACCGAATGGCACAAAATAGATATGTTTCATGTTCATTAAGGAACCAATGTTTGTGAAGTTAATGCCTAAAGAATCATTACTGGATAAGAAAATGATTAAAGGCTTTCCGTTTCTTAAATGTCCTTTTGCTGCCATTAAAACAGGTGTGTCTGTAATACCATGGCAAAGCTTTGCTAATGTATTGCCAGTGCATGGAGCTATAATTAAAAGATCCAGTTTGTTTTTAGGACCAAGAGGCTCTGCCGCTGGAATGGTTAATACAGGTTTATTCGATGTGATTTTCTCAAGTGTATCCATAAAATCTTTAGGATGCCCGAAACGACTGTCAAGAGTCTGGGCACTATCTGAAAAAATAGGAATAACGTTAATGTTGTGCGCTACAAGTAATTCGATCTGTTCAATCATTTTCTTGTAGGTGCAAAATGAACCAGTCATTGCAACACCAACGGTGCATTCTTCCAATTTCATGAAACCACTTCTTTCTTAAAGGAAAGATTATTACAGAGATTCAAGTTGTGCAACAAGCGCTTCCGTAAGGATTAAACCAGAGGTCTTTGGAGCATATTTTCCAGGAAGACCAAGACAAAGTGCTGTCTTGATACCAAGTTTCGAAGCAGCATCTACATCAAAACATCCAGGATTAGATGAAATGTCAATTAAAGTTGCATCTTGCAAAACCTCTTTCAATAAGCTTTCATCAAAATATTGAGTTGGGATGGTATTAAAAATAAATAAAAACTCATGCAAAGAGTTTTTGAAACAATCAAAAGGCAAAGTTCTAAAACCTGCCGCCTTTGCTTGTGCCAATGCGTCTGATCTCCTGGCACAAACGCAAACGTTAGCATCCAGTCCTTTGAGTTTAGCAGCTAAAACACTGCCACATTTTCCATAACCGAGAACTAAACATGCGTTGCCGCTAAGATTCACTGGGCTTCGTTTAATTGCCTCTGCAATAGTACCTTCAGCAGTAGCAATCGCATTTAAAATGGCAACTTCCTCATTGTTCATAAAGTCAAAATACCTTATGGAACGGACATCACAAAATAGTTTTACGCATGGTGTAATGGCACCACCGAAAATAATATGTGAAGCTTTTAAGCTGGAGAGAAAGTTCTTCATTTCTAAGTCGTTTGCCTCGACTGACGAGTTTATCGTGAGCTGTGTTTTAGAAAAAGGCACAGGTCCCACAATCACATCAGAATAATCTAATGCTTCTTGTAAAGAGCTTAAGACAGTAACGGAAGGAAATGTCTCTGCTAATGGAACGCAATAAGCAGCAACCTCATAACCCCTTTTAGCCATTTCTCTTATCATATAAGAAAGTCTTAAGTCTCCACCAATAAAAGAGATTTTTGAATAAGATGAGCTTTGTTTATTTGACATGTTTGGAACCCCCTTCTTCTATAAGTATATGAATAGAGAATGGGTTGGTGATTGTTTTATTTTAAAAGCAAAGATAGGATAACGGTAATAATGCCAGATACTCCAATTGCAATTCCACTCATTGCACCCTGTACTTCTCCAAGTTCTAGTGCCTTGCTTGTACCAACTGCATGACTTGCAGTACCAAAGGCAACCCCTTGTGCAACTTCATGATCAATGTGAAAGATCTTAATTAAAAATGGGCCTGATACAGCACCGAGTACTCCCGTAATAATAACGATAGCAACTGTTATAGCTGGAACACCACCAAGCTGTTCACTAATCTCTACTGCAATAGCTGTTGTTACAGACTTAGGAATTAAAGTAGAAAGCAAGGTATTCTCCATAGACAAAAGTTTACATAGACCATATACACCTCCAACAGAGGCCAAACTACCTACAAAACATCCAGCTACAATTGGAATAAGGTATTTTTTGAGGATTGTGACTTGTTTGTAGATGGAGTATCCAAG
>DBKX01000241.1:0-14889 GCA_002297865.1 Lachnoclostridium sp. UBA739 | reverse complement strand
TTAGTACTGCGGTTGCAGGACCAATAAACATATTGATGATATTACCTCCATTGTTATATGCTTGTAAAGGAATATCAAAGAGTTTAAGGATAGTAATAACAAAAATAATGGCAATTAAAAGAGGATTGACAATGGGACTTTTGGTTTTTCGATTGAGAAATACCCCAAAGCAGAATGCCAATATAGTAAGTGTAATACCGAATAATGGATTAGCGTAAAATTCACTCATGTTTTCTTGCCTCCCTTTTTTTCATAAGTTTTATAAAAAAGGAAACGGTATAACCTGTCACGACAAAGGTAAATACCGTAGTAATAATTGTGATAATGAACAGTGGAAATAGTGAATCTTTGATTAGTTCATACTTTTCAATAATAGATACTCCGGCAGGTATAAAGAAAAAAGCCATGGTATTTAAGAGAAAATCAGATACTTTTGCCACCTGCTCTTTTTTTAGAATGCGCAATATCAACAGCAGGAAAAGAAGAAGCAAGCTTATGACACTAGCAGGAAAAGCAAATGGCAGAAGATCGGATATTATTTCACCACATAAACACAAAAGAAAGATAAGAAATAATTGTTTCAGTATATCCATAATTTAATGCTCCTTAAAAGATTTGCCCTTCCAAAGCCTAAAGGAGTTTTGAAAGGGCATGATGTTAATTGATATTATTTATTATTAGAAAAACAGTAAAAATATATCACAAAAAGTTACGCAAAACAAGATCAGGATAATAAGTTACTAAAATTAACAATTTATATAAAATTTGATAACATATTACTACTTTAATGATTTAAAATAAGAAAGAAGAGTTTGACTTAACTACCGAAAGATGGTATACTATCTTCATTGTGAGACATCGCAATGATTATTTATTATTGGAGGAATTATTATGAACAAAGGTACCGTAAAGTGGTTCAACAATCAAAAAGGATATGGTTTTATTTCAGATGAAACAGGAAGTGACATCTTTGTACACTACACAGGATTAAACATGGATGGTTTCAAATCTCTTGAAGAAGGCCAAGCAGTTGAATTCGATGTTATTGAAGGTGCTAAAGGACCTCAAGCAACTAATGTAACAATTGCGTAATCAAAGGTAGTTTACAGTGTACCTTTATTCTTATAGATTTTAAAGTTTGATTATTTAGATGCTAATTTAGATATATTTTGATTTTTAAGTTTATACGGATTAAGTGTTATATTGTTAGAACGAAGTTGATTAAAAAAGGTTATCCCTTCGGATAACCTTTTTTATGTTATATAGAACTATATGAACTATGTAGTTGTATATAGCATAAAATTTTATATATGTTCTTTACAAAAAGGATAAAACCATGAAAGAAGAAATACTAAATTTTTCTTACGAGAAACTATTTCAGACTGCAGAATTATATGAGTCAATTCGAAAACTAAACATAGATGTGGATTTGTTAAAAGTCCGGCGTTTTTTTGCAGCATGTAAGCCTATACGTGGAATGCTGCTTTATTTTGATGAAGAAGATGTAGAAAGTGGATTAGTAAAAATTGAGGATAATAGGCTTGTCTTTGCCGATGTATCATTAACATGTGATGTGCTTGAAAAATATGCCAAATGTGAGTTAAAGTCAGCTATGGTATATCTTATTACCTGTAGTCCAGAATCCTATGAGGATAATAAGGCAGGAGAGCTGAATTTCTATTTTATTCAGAATGCCTGTATGGATCTTGTGCGTAATATACTTACGCAAAATTTTAGAAAACTTACAAGAGATCAGATTGGGGAATCTGAAACTGTCTGGTTTTCTAGAGGATTTGGGCCAGGGTATTTTGGAATGCCAATTGAAGAAGGAAAAAAGATGCTGGAATTAGTACATGGAGAGCAAATTGGTGTGTGTTATAAGGGAGATATGATGGAACCATTAAAATCAACTATAGGTGCGATGGTTAGTTACCAGGCCGAACAACCGATAAAAGTTAGTCCTTGTGAGTATTGTATGGCGGACAATAAGAATTGTATATTTTGTGGAGAATTTAAAGAAAACTTTTAAAATTTGGATTTTTATAGAGTAATTAAGAAATAATTTCTTGCGTTACTGATTTCTTTTGTTATAATGAAATGTGAAACAAATAGGAAAGTAAATTAGTGAGGTACCTTGAATGAAAGTGAATGCCCAAAAGATGTTTCAGGACTTAGCTAGTTATGTTGATTTCCCTATCATTATTTTTATCAATAAAACTGGAAGAATTATTGCTAAGAATCACAATGCGGAAAAGATTGTTGGAAATGAGACCCAAAATGTAAAGGAGTTAGTTGGCGAGAATTATAAAGCATGGCTTCGCCGGGGAATTATCGAACAAAGAAGACAGTTTTTTTACAATGTAGAGATTCATAGAGGTGTACAAGAGTTAGAGGTTGATATACAGGTCAATGTAATCCCGTATGAGAATCAGCATGTTACAGTTTGCTTTTTTGAACAGTCTTATAAGGCGATGTATGAAAAATATATGTCACTTTTAGTTCCAAGATTATTTTATAAAACTTCTGAAGGTATATTTTTAGTAGCCAATCGTCATTTTCTTCTGGATAATAACGTAGAGTTATGTAGTAATTTTAGGAATGAAGATTTTATGGAAGAAGAGGTCGCAAAGTACATTCAATTATCAGAGGAAAATATACTTCGAACTAAGGAGGCTGAAATTAACGCAATACATACGATTAGACCAAAGGGAAGAAAAGATTATTTTATTAGAATCAATCGGATTCCTGTTTTGGATCGTGATGGAGAAGCGATAGGCATTCTTGGAATTTATAATATTATCTTAAATCGAGACGAATATAAAGGTTTATTTGATACGACTCTTAGACAAAAACAGATTTTGAGCCGAATTTTAAGCCAGCATAATAAATATGTAGTGAGCTGGAAGATGCAAGAAGGATGGCCAATTGAATATGTGTCATCTAATTTTTCACAGTTTGGTTATGCCATTCATGAAGTTTACAGTGGCGTTATTATGTGGGGCAGGATTCTACATCCTATGGATTATGAAAGAATAGAACATGAACTGAAAGCCTGTATGGATAATGGAAAACAGGAATTACCAGTTTTAACTTACCGAATTCGAAAAGGGAATGGAAGATATGTCTGGATTGAAGATAAGACATATTCTATAGTATTGGAGGGAAACACATATCTAAGGGAGGGAATGTTTTATGTCCTTCCAGAAGAGTGTTATAAAGACTTAGAAAAGAAATATGAGAGAGGTGTAGTAAATGAAGTTAACAGTTAAGCCATTTGGCAAATTGAAAACAGGAGAGCAGGTTAATGTTTATACTTTAAAAAACAAAAATGGTATGGAAGTATCCTTGCTTAATTACGGGGCAGTTATTAAGAATATTTTAGTACCAGACAAAAATGGAAATATGAAAGATGTGGTACTTGGTTATGATGATTTGGATGGATATGTAAATGATAGTTCTAGTTTAGGAGCTTTCATCGGTAGACATGCAAATCGTATTAAAGATGCAAAATTTGAATTAAATGGCGTAACTTATGAGCTTGAGAAAAATAATAATGGAAATAATCTTCATAGTGGAAGTCCAGCTTACAATAAGGTAGTGTATGAAGCAGATTCCTTTGAGGAAGAAGATTCTTTCTCTGTAGAGTTCTCAAGACTTAGCAAGGATATGGAACAGGGGTTCCCAGGAAATCTTGATGTGACTGTAACATATACCTTAACAGAAGACAATGAATTAGTGATTGAGTACATGGGGGTATCAGATAAAGATACCGTTATTAACTTTACAAATCATTCTTATTTCAATCTTGCTGGACATGCAAGTGGTTCTGTTTTGGAGCAGAAAGTAGAACTTTATGCAGACCAGTTTACACCGACGGATGATGTTTTAATTCCAACTGGTGAGTTCCTAGATGTAGAAGGCACTCCAATGGATTTTCGTACCATGAAGAAAATCGGCCAGGATATTCATGCAGATTATAAACCGTTACATCAAGGAAAAGGTTATGATCACAACTTTGTTCTTCATCAAGGACAAGATGATGATGCAGAATTGGTTGCAAAATTGTGGGATGAGAAGAGTGGCAGACTCATGGAAGTCTATACAGATCGTCCAGGCATACAGATTTATACAGGCAACAACCTAAATCAGAGTAACTGCAAAGATGGTGCAACCTATAAACCATACGATGCAATTTGCTTTGAAACACAGAACTTCCCTAACGCAATTAACACACCAAACTTTCCAAACAGTGTTTTAAAAGCGGAAGAGGAATTTAACTCTGTAACTGTTTATAAATTCTCAGTACAGTAAAAAACAGCTCCCTCTAAATAATTGAATTTATTTAGAGGGAGCCAATTTATTGCTTCATTGCTATCTGTAAAAGAGATATTACTTAAGTACAATTATTTGGTGCCGTAGATTCTGTCGCCAGCATCACCTAGTCCAGGAATAATGTAGCCATTTTCGTTTAGACGTTCGTCTAATGCACCAATGTAAATTTCTACATCTGGATGAGCTTCCTGTAATGCTTTTACACCTTCAGGTGCTGCAATTAGACATAGAAAATGCATTTTCTGAATACCTCTTGCTTTTAAACTATTTAAAGCTGCAATAGCAGAACCACCAGTGGCAAGCATAGGATCTACAACAAAAATTTCACGTTCGTTTGCGTCTTGTGGAAGTTTACAAAAATATTCAATCGGTTCAAGAGTTTCTTCGTTACGATACATACCAATATGACCAACTTTAGCGTTTGGTATTAAGTTTAGTATTCCGTCTGCCATATGAAGGCCAGCACGAAGAATTGGAACGATACATAATTTTTTGCCCGCAATTTCTTTCACAGTTGTTTTAACAAGCGGGGTTTCTATTTCAATGTCTTCTAGAGGAAGTTCTCGTGTAGCTTCGTAGCAGATAAGCATTGCTACCTCAGACACCAAATCACGAAATTCCTTTGTTGATGTGTGTTTCATTCGCATGATTCCGATTTTGTGTTGAATCAGTGGATGGTTCATGACTGTTACTTTTGACATATGTTTACCTCCGATTACAGTTCTTATTTTTACGCTTCGAAACATTATATCACTAATAGAGAAATATGAAAAGGGGAAAAAAATAGAACATGGATTTTTGGTGTATATGCGCAAAACAGGATGCCGAAAAACCAAAGAATAATGTGATTGAAAGTTACTGGAAACCTTAAACAATTTAGTGGCATTTGAATAATATAATATCAGAATAGTTTATAATAAACATTAGTAAAAAAACAGGAATACCAAGGCAAGAAAGGTTGGTGAATAGTTTGTCAAGTGTGTTCAAAAAGCTGATTACAAAAGAATTAGGAGCAAGTCGTTATAATAAATATTTCTTTTGCTATCAAAAGTTGATCATAGAAAAAAAATATGATAGTACCAAACTGAGTAACAAGGAAATTCATGATGACATGTATAATACGTTAAAAGATCGTGATATGGTAACCTTACAAAAAATGCTAGAACGTTTGCTTGATTGTATGCATTTGGCACTGTCTATCAGCAAGCAGTATATGTTTGTTCTGTTTGCATACATTCTGACCATAGTTCTTATCCTTTCTCAAGGATTCTTATGGTGGATTACTGTATGTAGTATTGCTGCACTTTCAATTGCGTTTATTTATAAAACAATTGAGTTTATCGTAAATAAGTACTGTTTTATCGATGCACATATTATTCTAGTGTATAAGTCGGTGCTTGATGAGTTAATTCTAAATCGGGCAAAGCAAAGGCCGGAATAAAGAAGAAAATTATTGCCTATGAAAGATTAAATAATGAATCGAGTATAGATCGAGTGCGTGTTTTGGAAAAACACGCACTTTTTAGATTTAGAGAATATCATCCTTATCCGGATTGCGATGTTCTTTCTGAATGCCTCCACTCATATGGTCAACATCTCCTTTTATAAAGCTGGCACGTAGAACCGAATCCTCACCGTATTTTTCACGAATTTGATCAATTGCTTTTTCAAGATGACTTTGTCTAACGAACATGTCCATATCAAACAGATTTAACTGCTGGTTCCCTTCTTTGGTTACGCGGGAAGTGTGAACACCTAATTGACGAATGGGAGAACCATCCCATAGTTCGTCAAAGAGTTGGCATATATGTTTATGAAGTTCAGGAACCACATTAGTAGGTGAGAGTAGGGTCTTTTGATGACTTCCACCTGCAAGGTAACAGTTCTTAATGGAAACAGAAGCAACAGATATCAAAACGGAATCTTTACGGAGACGACTGCATACGGTCTCACATAAGGAAAGCAGAATCTTCTTCGCTTCTTCAGAATCTGTTACATCATGGTCAATGGTGATGGAGTTACCATATCCCTTATTCGCTGGTGCGTCTCTTACAACGGGAGAAGTATCAATACCATTGGCATAATTATGAATTAATTCACCATGCTTTCCAAGATGGGATTTGATAATGGATAAGTCACTTCGGGCAAGGTCTCCAATTGTGTAAATACCAAGATTCTTAAGTTTCCTGGTAGTTGCCCGGCCTACAAAGAATAAGTCTCCTACAGGAAGTGGCCACATCTTAGAAGGAATCTCCCACTCGAATAAGGTGTGTACAAGATCTGGTTTCTTAAAATCAGATGCCATCTTAGCAAGAAGCTTATTGTGAGCTACGCCAATATTGACTGTAAATCCAAGCTCCTCACGAATACGGTTTTTAATCAGATTGGCGACAACTACAGGTGAACCAAATAAGGAACTGCTGTTGGTCATATCAACGAATGCTTCATCAATACTATACTGTTCCACTTTTGGTGAATACTCTGAGAGAATATCCATGAAAGCTTTGGAACACTTCTCATATAAATCATAACGTGGTGGAACAATGACAAGGTCAGGGCATTTCTTCAAGGCATCATTAAGAGTCTCAGCAGTTTTGATACCGTAACGCTTGGCAGGTTCTGATTTGGCAAGAATAATGCCGTGACGCTTCTCCTTATCACCGCCGACAGCAGATGGAATGGTTCTAAGATCGAAAGACTCCATACGATGCTTAAGACGATAGACTGCTTCCCAGCTTAAGAAGGCGCTATTCACGTCGATATGAAAAATAATTGGTTTCATTTGGTTCACCTCATTTCGTTTTAGAAATTCTGTTTAAGTGTGATGATATATCATCCACTTGTGTGTTTCAATATAGTAATACACATCACCAAAAAACGGTTCTCCACCTGTCTGCGTAATCTCGCAGTAGTAATGAATGCAGTGCAGTCCGCCATAATTTTCAGTCTTATGGGTTAATATCTTTTGTATCGTCATTGTGATTAGTTCGTGTGATTCATTCTCAACGCGAAGATATAATGGCTTAATCTGTCCTACTGGATTAAATGCAGCAATGATATCCACTGGATATTTTGTTGACTGTTGCATAAACTTCCTCCATAAAAATGATTCTAGACACATTATAACACTCGAACATATGTTTGTAAACACTGAAGAGCTTGTAAAAATTAGTCTGATAGAAAAGAAAATACTTGACGGACATGGGATGGAATGGATTATTTTGTATTCAATTTGCGGCAGGTTTTATACGGTCTGCAGGGTATTCTTTGATTATTAAACGGTCAAACTTCTGAGTTGACAAAAAATAGTAATAATAATATAATAAATTATGCAAAAGAAAAAATACAGAAATTGTATTATATATAATAATTTTTGTTAAAATATAGAAGGGAATTATGCGTTTATTTTAACTTTGGTCCACAAGATATTATGGGGGGATTTAGATGGAGTTTGATATTCAATGTTTATATGAGATACTTGAAACTAGATTTGATATTTCAGAGAAGGAATTACAGGAGGCAGATTCGTTCAGTGATTTAGGACTGGATTCAATAGCTATTATGTGCATAATGCAAGAGTTAGAAGAAGTATTAAATGTTGAATTTAATAACACAAATCTGGGTGATTTGGATAGTGTTCCTAAGTTATATAAGTATATTTGCAATTATCCGAAAATTAGGGAGAAAAGCTGAATTTTGGGGTAGTATCTTAGTGAGGTGCTTAGATACATTATTTTAACCAATGTATTGTTTGGCATAAATATATGCGAGAGGAGGAATGAAGCATGGAAAACAAACAATTAGAAACAGAGGAAATTGTTATTGAAGATATTGAGGCTCTTGAAGAAATTGTATGCCCAGGTAATGGCGGCGGATTTTGCTGCTGCTAGTAATTAACACATGCAACAGAATTACATAACATGTTTAGTTAGGTGACTTATATGAGTTGCCTAACTAAACTGATTAGGATGTGATAGAGTGAATTATGTACAAATATTACAGGATTCAGAGTATAAAGTATACTATACACAATCAGGCCAAATACTAAAAATTCCTAATGACAGGATTAACAGTTTGATAGATAAAATAGAAAAAGAGAAATTTACAGATACAGGAATCGAGCCGTTTATAAAAACTCATAAACTACGAAAACTAGCTATATTAATTAATAATTCTTGCAATCTTAGGTGTGGTTATTGTTATATGGATTACGGAAATATATCAGGAAACAGTACATCGGTGAGTATTGATTTGAACCATTTACGAATTGCATTAGAAAACGTTTTTAGATTATACGAGGAAGGAATTGAATATATTCAGTTTTTTGGTGGAGAACCACTATTAGATTTTGAAAAGCTGGAAAGTATTATACATATTGTTAATGAATTATGTCAGAAGAGAAATATAAGTTGTCCTAATTATGGAATTGTAACTAATGGTATCAGTTTAACTGAAAACATGGTGCGAGCAATTAATGAAAATAATGTTAGTCTAACAATAAGTATAGATGGTCCGAAAGAAATACATGATGCAGTTAGGATAAATATTACAGGTCATGGCAGTTTTATAAAAGTGAAAGACGTAGTCGAACAGTATCAGCATAAAATGAAAAATCCAATTATTTATGAAATGACAATTAACAATGAGCATGTAAAGCATTATGAAGATGGGGCTGTAAAAAGGTGGATGGACGAAGTAAAAAGCATGGGACTTCAAGTTGGAATTATCTGTCTTGTAGAAAATAGTAAGGATAATTCATTGAATATAACAGAACAAGAACTGTCTATTGTTGAAAAAATCTATCAAGAGATAGTTGATTATTTTATAGACGAGCTTCTGTCTGGAAAAGAAAATATAATGGTGAATACACAGATAATTGAAATAATACAAAATATTTCGAAAAAGCAGTGTCAACACAGAACATGTGGCCCTGGCTTAACGCAATTGACATTTACAGCTGATGGAAGCGTTGCACCTTGTACGTATATGCTAGAGGATATATATAAATTAGGGGATTTTTCAAGTGAAATGTGGCAGTCAGAAAAGGTAACCCAGTTAGTAAAAAATGAATTCCGAAGTAAGTGCAAAAAATGTTGGGCTACAAATCTTTGTAACAATTTCTGTTATATTAGAAAAGAAAACATACAGTATGAGGGGAGAAATATTTCATCAAAATGTCTTGCAAATTTATTGCTTATAAAGCGGGTTTTATCGCGCATTATTATACTTCAAAAAGAAGGCAAGATTGCAAAAATAAATGCTGGAATTCGGAGATGTAATAAAATTTTAGGTAGGTACAACGTGAAGTGAGGTGTTACCATGAACCGTATGATAGAATTTTGGAATGACGAGAAACAATATTTTACTGATTGCAGACTGGATAGTTATTACATGGTTATGAAATTCTTAAAGAAAAATATCGATCCAGCTAAAATGTTTATATCAGCCGGAATCACGAATGAGCAATGTATGGTTATCAGTATACGCTACAAGGATAATGTAATAAAAACACCAATCATACTAAATAGTGAAAGAGGTTTTGAAGAAGATTTATGCAAGTTTTGGAATGTTAACTATCATAGTATTCGGAGTGATGATGGGGATACTGAAGTTCAGCTGATTCAAGATACTATTACTAAGGGTACACCAGTGATTGTGGAGATTATAAGTTTATTTTTACAAAATAAGAATTTGAGGCAAAAGAGCACAGTCTTGTCAGGAGTTTCTACATCGGCGATTATAGGATATGATTCTGATGGATTTACATTAGGAATCAAGGATGCTTTTTCAAATAAACTTATACATATAAGTTATGAACAATATCGGAAGGCAAGAGAGAGTAAATGCATTCCATTTGCACCAAGACATGAAATAGTTTTTTTAGAAAGTGGAAATGGTGAAATTAGAGACCCTTCAGATGATACATTAAAAAAAAATTGGCTGGAGCAGGTGAAAAGGTTATATAATCTAAATGGATTATATGAGTTAAATACTAAAATTAAAGAGTGCTTAAAAGAAATAGACAATGTAGAGAAACCAGAAAGTTTTTGTATTTTAAAAACACAGCTTACACTAATTGCAAAAAGTTTATGTAAAGGTTCCTATGGAGGGTTTTATTATGAGTTAGCCAATAGCGGTTATCAGCTTGGATATATTACAGAACCCCAGATGCAAGAGATGAAAGAGATTGGATTAGCATGGAAAAAATGTTATTTGACGTTAGAAAAATTAATCAATAAATTTAAAGCAAGAAAGGAAATAGACAAATTTAGACAAGCTGTAGATAGCTTAATAATGATAAAACATAAATATTTAAAATGTATTATAGAGAAGGAGAATAAGGAAAGTGAAACCATTATCAACAATGAAATATATTAAGGGAAACGTGAAGAAGTTTATTGCTTTAATGTTCACAGTAATTTTAAGCATTTGCTTGTTATATGTTAGTAAAATGATAATTAGTTCTTTCACATCATCAACTTATCATGCATGGGTAGAACCACTTTCTAATATGGATGTGGTAATGCCATTGGATAAAGAAATTGACCAGAATATTTATGATTCGGATTCATTTATTGCGTCAACCTATGTAAGTGATATATTTATTAATAGTGCGGTAGGAAGAATTTCAGCATATGTTTGGTTTCTAGATGAGAATAAATTTAAACAGCTAGAAGAAATAACAGGAAGTAAGCTTATTGAGGGCAGATATCCCAAAGATGGGAAAAATGAAATCGTATTACATATGGATATTGCCAAGAATAAAGGTGTTGTCATAGGAGATATGGTAGGAAGTGAAGTGGATAGTAATGATTCACTTACAGGCAAATATGAGGTTGTTGGATTAATTGATGGAGATGCATTGTACGGTATGGCATCCCTACCGTATGCAAAAAATAAATATAAACTCGCAGATGCACAACTGGGTGCAATTTTATCTAAAGATGAAAATGTAAAATTGAGCGGAAAAGAAGGAGAAGATTATAAATTATATTGTAAAGATAATGAAGAAGATGATTTGGAGTCATCTGGAAAGATGATGGAAGTAACACTGATTGTTCTCAACTTTGTAATCATACTTATTACAGCATTTACCTTGTTCTTTGTTTTATACATTTATTATCTTCAAAGGAAGAAAGAGTTTGGAATTTTAATGGCTTTAGGTTATAGCAGGGGATTCGTGGTTAAGCGAATATTTGGTGAGATGGTTAGTATTGTCTTAGGAGGAACTGTAGTTGGAATTTTGCTAAGCATAGGAATAGGAATAGGATTGAATGGTGGCTATTTTGCTAAAAATGGACAGAAACTTGCAGTTGTAGATGGGAAGTATTTTACTTCTCCTCTAATATTAGTTATTGCGTTGTGTATTCTATCAACAATTCCAATACTGAAATTGACGAAGAAAATGGATTGTATTTCAATTATAGAAGGTGAGGAATAGGAATGACAAGGATTATATGCAAGGATATCACTCTATTTTATAAGAGTAATATTGCCTTGAAAAATGTTAATTTGAAGATTGAGCAAAATGGATTATATGGAATTGTTGGTGCTTCAGGTTCTGGCAAAAGTTCTTTATTGTATTCTCTGGCGGGTTTTAAAAACAATAATTTAAGGGGTGAAATCTGGTATGACGATGTGGAACTTACAAAACTGAAGAATAAACAGATATTGGAGATGAGAAGAAAAGATTTTGGATTTATTTTTCAGAAGCATTTTTTAATACCGTATCTGAATGTTCTTGATAATGTGCTGGTCAGTTCGAATGATTATAAAAATAGGGAAAAGGCACTGGAATATTTGGATAAGCTTGGAATTCAGGAGCTTGCTAAAAATAAAATTTATAAAATGTCAGGAGGAGAATGTCAAAGGGTAGCAATTGCAAGGGCTCTGGTTAATGATTCAAAGGTAATTTTTGCAGATGAACCAACAGCAGCTCTGGATTCCACTATGACACAGGTAGTAATGAAAATGCTAAAGGAGATTAGTAAGGAAAGAGTTGTATTTATTGTAACACATGACAGGCAAGTGTTTGATTATTTTGATCGAACCATAGAACTTTACGATGGAGCAATTGTTGACGATTATAAGACAATTTAAGGAGATATCATGAGTTATAAGTTAGCTGTGAATGAAAAAGATGTTTATTTTAATTTTGAATCATGCACTTTTTCCTCAGAAGAATTGGATAAACATGCGAATAAAAAGTTATATATACATTCTTTGGATAACAGGTTATCGAAATTGTATATACTTGTTACGAATTCATGCAATCTGCAATGTAAGTATTGCTTTGCTAATTGTGGAACTTATGAAAATAATCGTGGAAGTAATATGATAGATATGGATACTTTTCGAGATAAGTTTCTGGAGTTACAAAAAAATTATCCTGATGGAATTGATATCATTCAATTTTTTGGTGGAGAACCACTTCTAAACTACGCATTTATCATAGAATGCATTCAATTTGTAAACGAATATTGCAATACGAATAAAATTAAAATTCCAAAGTATTCGATTGTGACAAATGGAGTATTACTGAGTGATAGCTGGTACAATGAGTTACGGAACTATCATGTTTTTATTACAATTAGCTTGGATGGTACAATTTCTGTTAATGATAGCAATCGGTTTTTTGTAAATGGTAAGGGAAGCTTCCAACAAATTTACAATAATATTATACAGTTTAATAATAAAGAGCAGCTAACAGTTGAATTTTCAATATCGGATTCTCTTATAGAACAGTATTATCATGATATGGCAAAGGATATTATTGAAGAATTTCGTGAATTGGGATTTCAGTTTATCATAACGAATATTATTTATTCTGATGACAGTATAAAAGTCTATCGGGAGAATTATAAGACTTACAAAAAGTTTATCAATGATTATATAGAACTATTGTTAAAAGAATTATTTAGTGAACAATGTCAATTGTATGATATACAACTGACGAACTTAGTTATTAATATACTGTCAAAAGCGGATGTCAGAAATACATGCACTTGTGGTGTTAATAATTTGACTATGAATACGGACGGCCAATTACTAACATGCAGTATGTCAAAAGATATTTTATTTGACTTTGAAGATAAGGAAGTAACACTTGATGAATTGAGAAAGTCATACTGTATGGTTACTCCACCAGAAAGCTGCCAAAGCTGCTCTTGCCAAAAAGTTTGTAGTGCATGGTGCAGAGAATTGGATAACAAAGAAACGATGCCATATAAGTGTACATTGATAAAAGTAATGGTGAAAAGATTATTGACATTATTATACAGTCTAAAGTCTAATAAGGCGGATATGAAGATGCTGATTCATAACATTAAAGAATTTATAAATAGAATGGGGTGATTTGATGAATGATAATCCCAAACTAATTACTGATATGGAATATTTAGAAGAAAGAGATAACGTCATCATATTTGGAAGCAGAGAGTTAAACCGTTATGTAAAGTTGCGCTGCAGAAGTTTGAATTCCGTACAACAGTTATTGGCATTATTCGATGGAGAGCACTCTGTCAACCAGATTGAAGATTACTGTAAACAAAACAGTATTAATATTAACATGTCAACATTCATAAATGAGTTAAGAAAAAATGGCTTCTTTCTAAATGAAGAGACAGAAAAACGAATGAATAATGAGATTGATATTGTGTCAATCAAGTTATTCGAAAAAAAATTTAGCAATTATATAGTTTCTGACAGGAGTGTTATTATTTCAAAATGGATTATAACCTTATGTAATATCTGTTTACTTTCGATATTTTTCTATTCTGCTTTTCATTGGGAGGCAGTAACGAAAATCTTTAATCTGAACATCTTAACATATAAGAGTTCCTATTTATCAGCATTTCTGATTACTTTTGTTTTGTCTGCTGTTTCACTATTTCTCCATGAATTTGGCCACGTGCTATTTGGAATTTACAACAGACTTGGAATTGAAAAAATCGGTGTTTATTTGTATTTAGGATTTATGCCTAAGTGGGTGATTAAATTTAGAAGTTTGCAAATAGCACCTAAAAGAGATAAATTAACTGTTCTTTTTGGGGGAATGTATTGTAACTTAATGATTACGGCTGTAAGTATTTTCCTATGTTCAATAAGTCCTTCAAATGAGATATGTAAGTGTCTTATCGTTTCAAATATTTCAATCATCATTAACTGCCTGTCACCGTTCAAGCTAACGGATGGATACTTTATTTTTTCGATATGGTTAGGTATAAATAACTGGCGATTGACTATGTTAAAAAATATTAAGAAATTAAGTACACTAAAATTGAGTAGGGATAGTATCGTAATGAATTTATACATGTGCATCAATGTTGTGTTTTACATACTAAAAATTTTCTTGCTTTATTACTGGATAGCAAAATCCTTATTAGAAGTAACAAAGTTTAGTTATATTTTTATTGTCATTATGGGTGCTATTCATATTTTTATTATAGGGTATAATATTCGAAAGAGTTTTATTTAGTGTGATGAAGCCTTTGTAAAAGTCTAAAAAAACGAACATATGTTTGTGAACACCGAACAGCTTGTAAAAATTAGTCTGAT
>DBKX01000291.1:19336-23598 GCA_002297865.1 Lachnoclostridium sp. UBA739 | reverse complement strand
CGCCCAGTATGGACACCTGACCAATATAAAAAATTCATCGATTGTGTGGAGGTGCCTATATATAAAATATTTTTTGATTTTCTGTTTTGGACTGGATGCAGACGAGGTGAAGCCATGGCATTACAGAAAAGTGATGTTCATGGGAATCAAGCATTCATACATTATTCGATAAAACATTTCAAAAACGGGCTTAAACCAACTAAAACAAGAACATCTAGAACAATCGTATTAGATGATACTTTAGCTAAAGAGATAGAACCACTTATGAGCACAGAAGGTGCTTTCGTATTTGGAGGAGAGCGCTCTCTTTCCATTTCTGCAATCCAATCTCAATTTACAAAAGCAAAAAAGAAAGCAGGAATACAAGACAATGTAACAATCCATTGTCTACGGCATAGTCATGCAACATGGTTAATAAATAATGGTGTCAACATTGTTGCTGTATCTAAGAGACTTGGGCACGCTGATATAGAGACTACTTTGAAAACTTATGCACACCTGCTAAAAGACACAGATAGTAGCATGATGGAGTTTATAAATAAGTGCCACAAGCAATAAAAAAATACATTTTCGTTCCAATTTCGTTCCACAGAAAAATAAAACCGCATAAATATGCGGTTTTTTGATATACAGAGCGAGCGACGGGAATCGATTAATACGTTTTTTTATGTATTATAAAGTTTATTTTTTCGCATAAATATGCGATTTTTACATTTTAAGTTTTTTGCTTTTTTGTAAATTTCGTTCCAAAATCATGCCACAGAATATTATATGTTTAGTTTTTATACATCTGCTGATAGCGTTTAGCTTTTTCGTACTCTTCTATATGACGTTTATGAAGATATTCATATATAGCCATCATATCAGAAGGAACCTCTCCATTTGTTTCACGATATTTTTTTATAATTGCTTCTGTCTTCTCATGAAGAATCTTCATATGATTCTCTTCTTGAGTAGAAATACTATAAAGAGATTCCGCTAGAACAGGATATTCTTCTTTAACTTCTATTGCAAGCTTGGCATAGCATTCCATATCAGCAATTTCATCTTCAATATGTTCAGATAGTTTTTTTATCAATTCCATAATCACACCAGTTTTGTAACAAGAACATTTACTAAGCTATATGTTACTTCAACTCCAGCATTTAGCAATGTTGCTGTGAACTCTGGAGCACATGCGCAGCAACTGTCATTGTAAGGAACTTGAACTCTTGCAGAGAACGCAAGATTATGTGTTGATGTAGTATCAGCAGCAGTTTCTGATGCGAAAGCGAATGGCACAACTTGTCCATTAATCATAAGTTGTAACGTCATTAGTCCACCAGCTACAGCAATGCCTGTAGCATTCACATTCACTATATATAGACCACACTTTTTAAATTTTATTGTGGCATCTCCGCTTTTCTCTACTGTGCAACCTTTTTTCAGCACAGTATTTAATGGTACTGCTGAATTCGCAGATACTGTAATGTTATTTGAATATGTTTCAATCATAATTTATATATTCCTTTCTTTGAAAAAGAGATAGCCTGAGCTATCTCTTAGATCAGACGTACTTAATACGTTCTATTAAATGTTTCCACATCCGCCGCAGAATGGTGATGGTCCAGCAGAATATGTATAAGAGTTCGGATATCGAACAACACCAGACATCTGTTGAGCAAGTTCTAATTGATTTATTCTCTGTGCTTGTGCAGTAATCGTCTGCTGTAACTGTGCTTTTTCTAATGCAGCAAATTTATCATCAATATTTTTATTAATAGATGCTGTGTTCATTGCATCAGAATATTTTAAGTCAGCAATCATTTGTTTGTTTTGGCAGCAACAATCAGCTAGCTGAGACGACAATGCATAGTTTCCGTCTTTAATAGATGCTTGTGTATCCGCAAAGTTTCTTAGATTTTCGTATCCAATAGATGATAAGCCTTGAGAAAGTTGCATCATATGAAGATTCTCATTGTCAGACAATCTTCCGACAGCATTTTGTAAATCATTAAAATTCATTGCATTGCATAGTCCTGCTTCAGTAACAGGTTCTCCATTTGGTGGTGTATTTCTTCCATTCATTCCAAATCCATTCCCCATGAATGCGAATAAAAATAGTACGATAATCCACCACGCTCCGCCTCCGAAGCCGTTATAGTCTTCTGCTCCTCTAGTAGCGGTTGCCAAGTCAGATAGTGTATAATCCATAATTCCTTCCTTTCTTTTTATATGTAATCCGCATCGGCCGATGTGCGTTTTACATCTACTTTATTTCAATATATTCGTAAGAGTCATTGCTTCTTTTTTTAGCTCTTCAAATTGTTGTTGAGACATTTGGCCTGAGCTAATCAATCCTTTCACGATTTGCTCTGGATTTTTACCTTGCATTTGTTTTTTAAACTTCTGGAACTCAGAAATCATTTGCAAAGGGTTATTTTTTTGTATTCCTTGTGTTGGTTGTACTCTCTGATTGAGTTTCTGTAAAATTGGATTTGCCATTTATCATACCTTCTATTTTTTCTTCTAATGTGTGAATTCTTGTCTCAAGATTTTGTAATACAATTGTTTGATTCACTTCCTTATGTTCTACAATGTCATAAGGAGTAACCGTCTTATACCCTGCACCATCTGTTTGTATTAGCCAAACAATTGGATCATGTGTATCTAAAAGTAGTGCTTGTGAATCTGGACCAATTTGATAAGCATCAGCGCCTTGTCTTCCATTCACTTGAACAATTCTTTGACGTTGCAACATTTGTGTAGCATAAGGCTGCTGTGCTTGTGTCATATAAGGATTATAATAGTCCATATCTTTCCTCCTTTTTTTACAACTTTATTATCTATAAAATCATGTTTTACTTGGTTTTAAGAAAGTCCAAAAAAAGTACAATATTTCTCAACAAAAAAAGTGGAACCATATTATCTATGGTTCCACAATTCTTTTCTGTTTTTCTTACGAGGAGGAAGGATTTCTGAAAATTTTGCCGCCTCATCATATTTGAGTTTTAATCTACTAATATAGTAATTAACCGTTGATCTACTGTAATCTAGCGAAATAGCAATTTGATCAATGCTATATCCTAATGCATGTTTTCTGATAATCTTTTCTTCAATCTCATTTAAGCATCCAATTCTTATAAACTCTTCTAAGATTGGAAGGTTCCAAGATACTTGTTTTGACATATCATTCTTTGAATGGCAGCTTGTTAATTTCTTGCATTAATCTTTCTCCAGTGCCATTTCCTCCAAGTCTTTTATAAGGTTCATATAAATACTTTTTCAAATTGTCATATTCTGCTTGAGATATATGTCCTTGTTCAATATATTTTGAGCAAAGAAAATACAATCGATCATGATCTAATCCACAGACAGCTTCACATAGAGCCTCTATTTTTCCGTCTTTATTTGTTTTTTTCTTGTCATTGCGTTCTATTAGGAATTGAATAAGCCCAGTAATGCCTGATCCACATAGGCCTCCAATAATAGCAACTATTATAGTTGTAATGTTTTGATTCATACTATTTCTCCTGCTCTAAGCAACTATGAATAAATTCTAAATACTTTTAGAATTGCTCAATTTTCAAATTATTTTACTTTTATTTCCTATTTGTTAACTAAAGCCCTCTTTAGTTAATTAAGACTTTTTACCTTTCCAATTACAATGTTTGCTAACTCTCTATGTGCGTTCACATCAAAATGCAAATAATCCTTGTTGGTTTGATGGGTAAAATAATTATCTCTGTTGATAATATTCATATTCATCTGATGATTTGTGTCGCACACGGGGAGTCCCCAAAGTTGTCCGATTTTAATAACGTAATTTGCAAAATTTTCTACTTTTTGAAGATTAGAAATACTGTCGAATCTTTTAGGCGGTGTTATTAAAATAATGTGAAAATATGGTTTGGCTGTTTCTACTTGAATCACTGCGCTATAATCAACGTCGGAATAATATCCCTCTGACAACTTCAAATACTTGTAAAGAACCTTACTGATAAGAACATTGTATGCCCCAACAAAATTATTTGTATCATGATTTTCAATAGTAAAATCATCATCTTGTACTGTAATGTACGGAGCATCATTCGTTCCCCCCATAATAAACAGTGCATCGCTATTCAAACTTAAAGAATTTACTCGTGTATCCGTCCAGAATGACGTGCTGGAATTATCTCCCCCACTAACTCTTGTTCCTCCGATTCCGCAATTATGCGTTACAGATAACCCCAATCCAGTAGCAACAAATCCAATGTATTGTGAACCACTACCATTAGCTG
>DBKX01000291.1:11026-19293 GCA_002297865.1 Lachnoclostridium sp. UBA739 | reverse complement strand
AAAGAAGCATCCACGCCATAAAGAATATTTTCTTGAATGATTCCATTTTTGAACGTTTTTTGCGGAATTTCGATTGATTTGTAACGAATCGGATTTTCGTGTACGGTAAAATCAATATTATTTAAAATTTCTTCTGATATTGCACTTACATCATAAATATATACATCAGCATTTGCAACGTAACTATTGTTACACAGAAAAATTACATATTTGTTTACGTTTGAGAAATCAATGGTGTTCGGCACATCAACAACATATGCTGTATTAGCCTTAATATAAGTACCTGTAATAAAATTGTCTCGGTAACCTCCATTTAAAATAGTCTTTATTGTAAAATAGCCATCACTCGCCGGCACAAAAATTATTTTATAATGCTTACCATTTTTAAATCCACCAATACCTCCAAACATATCGTTTGAAGTATAAGTATTGCCTTCCATTTTTGCTGTGGATTTCTCTGAAAAATCAGAGGTAGATACAATTTGCTCTGGTAGTGATACAGATACAATTACTTCATTTATGTTAGCTAAATCTTCCTTTAGTTGACTAACGTCTGAAACTACATCAGCAACAGAAGCAGCACTCTCCTTAGCTTCATTAGCACTGCTAGATGCATTAATTTCACTTTTTTTCGCATTGCTTGCATGATTACTAGCTTCTTCAGCCTTTTCTATAGCAGTTTCCGCAGAAGCCTTTGCTTCCTTGACTCTATCATCTGCATTTGAAATAAAATCATATGACTGTGATGCTTTTTCAAGTAATGGAAGATCCGTATCAGAAATAACTGTGTCGCTTCTCAATGCAGAAGGTTCGATAGACATATAAAAGTTTGTCGTAGCAAGAACGTTATCACCTTTTACGATACGGATTTCTGCTAAATATCGACCACTGCACACAGTCATTTGTTCTTTTACTTCAACAGAAACTACATTTCCAGAATATGTGCAAGGATATTCATACCCTGTTCCATCTGGTTTTGTTGCGCGGATCGTTACATTTGAGCTAGACGGAATCGAATATGTATCCGTTCCATTGAGAAGTTCGATTTCAATTGTTTTTCCATTGCTGTCAACTGATTTATCATATTGTTTCAAGTTAACAATTGGTGGAATGCACATGCTGCCAATTAAATTTGTTTGTATTTTGATTGCTGTCATTTTGTCCTCCTTTAAGACAATCTATGCCACATATATGTTGCGTAATAAGGTGGTAAATTCGATGATGTTCCTGTATCACCATGACTATGTGCTTTATTACCGCCTCGGTTCAAAATTAAACTACCATCGTATCCGTCCCAAGTTCCTGGATTCCCATTACCAAAATGCAATGTATAAGCAGTACCTCCACTGTAACCTGCTGTATTTCCTTTGAATGGATGATTATGAGCAGGCATTTCGTCTATAGTTATTGCATGTCCTTGAGTTGTATGCTTATGTGAAGTTGAACCACCAGTTGAAGCTGATTTATAACTATTTCCAGCACCAATGCGCATTCTATCTGTTACTTTTTCCCATTTCCCTCCCCATATTTCATTTGGGTTGAAATTTTCATCAGTAGTATCGTAAAAGCTACCTACAGGGTAAAAAAAGTCAATAAATTTACGCATGTTATTTTGCCCATCATAAATCCAACTTTCTTTTCCTAGAACTACTCCAGTTTCTCCAATCGCAAAAGCAAATTGACCAACACCCAACTTAGCTATTGTAGTTGCAACTTCTCCAAAAGAGTCAGTAATGCGAATTTGAATGCTCCATGGTGCACTGTAAGCTAAGTCTGAGTAGCCTTTGCTAGCTGAGACTGTACCATTGCTCAAAGTTGCATTCAGAATGCTGTATGACGATTCGTCATTTCGCATTATTTCAATTTTCACTGTATTGCTTAGTGTTGTTGAATACTTACCGTCAAGCTTCAGAGTTCCTTCTGCTCCAGTTTCTGATGTACGTTTCAAGCTAACATCTGTGATTTGAGGTTTAAAGTAAGAATAAAAAGTTTGTTCAACTACTTTTGTTGTCTTCAGCCCTCTACTGTCAGTTGCAACGATCGTGTATTTTCCACCGTTCAAGTTACCAACCGTAACTGAATACGCTCCGTCTTTAGCTGTCATATTAACTCCATCAATAGTTACAGATTTAATATTTGAATAATATTTTGAACTTGCAGTTGCTTTGATTGTTTTGCTTGAAATTTGTTGAACGGTTATGTTCGTACCTTTTGCAGAAACTTTTGCATTGTTCTCTGTAATCGTTGGTGTTCCTAGATTTGGAGCTGAATCGGATGGAACATGCAGTGTAAACAGGCAAGCTTGTGTACTGCCAATTTTTGTCGAACCGCTATATGTTTCTACCCAGATTGTACCTTGCCCTGTCTGTGAGTTAGGAATTTGACTTAGCAAATCTAAAGGTGGAGTCCATGAGCAGTTATCAACTGCCGATGTAGCAATTATTCCATTTTTTTGACCAAAGCCATAAGTTACTTTGTGCGTAAAGCTGGCTTTTTTATTCATGTGAATTGTGCATGTCTGGCCAGCTGTTATATCTGGACTGTTGTTTGGCCAAGTGTTTATGGAAGGAACAGAAGCTCGTGGAATCGTAGACAATCCAATGTCGAAGCTTGTGGCCGTTCCAAAACTGTTGCCCCATGTTGTTTTGAACCACCACCAAACTGATGCTGTGCCTTTTCCATCACTAGCATGTGTAACCCAAAAAGAGCCTTTCAATAATTCATGATATTCTTGCCCACTAAGAGATGTAAATCCCCATGATTTATCTGATGCGCCAGTTAGTCCAGCACTCATTTCTTGTGCCTGATAAGTATAAGTAGATTTAGAAGTATAAATTCCTAACGATGTTTCAACACGAGATCTATTATTCGCAATATCCACTTCGACTTCATCGGCATATAAATCAGCATAGTTACTAGAGTTATATTCTTTAATTCTTTTTGCTACTCTAAGTGTTGCCATTATTTAACATCTCCTATATAAAAAAAGGCTGTAAACTCTTTACCGTTTAGCTTTATTGTTTCTGCTCTGTGTGCACCAAACATTGAAAAACCACTGACAGCCAAGTTATAAATATGTGATTCTTGTCCAAATTTAGCCACTTCTTCATTTGCAACCATTACATGCATTCCATCCGAACGAGTCCAAGAGTAATTTGATGAATCTCTCGCTTCTTTAACTTTCACACCTGTGTTATCAGCCACAATTATTTGTAATAAATCATCAATGCCTTGCCATGCGTTTTGTGCTAACTTAGTGGCATCGTCTGCATCCGCTTGTGCTTGCTGTGCTTTGCTGTTTGCGTTGTTTGCAGATGCTTGGGCATTATCTGCTGTACCCTGTGCTTTATCAGCTTTTGAAGTTGCTTCATCAACAGCTGCTTTTGCATTATCAGCTGTACTTTGTGCTCTATTTGCATTGCTATTAGCATTATCTATAGAATCCGTGACTTCTTCGTCTAAAGCACCAATCTTGACTGTATTAGCTTTGATAATGTTTCCGTTTAGTTCTCCAGTGTTAATTGCATTGGCTACAATTCCTTCACCTGTGATCGCTGTGACGTATGGGCCTGCATATCCGGATTTCGATATGCCTAATCCAGCTTTGTTTAAGCGTATGCAATTCACCATAGTTTCTATATTTGGTGAGTCACCGATTATCAATTCAGAAGGATGGCCATTTACATTGTTTGTTACTAAATATCCACCAAGTCCTCCATTTAAAAGCTTTTGGGCTAAAGCAATCGCAATTTCTAGATCAGACTTTTTTACAAACACATCATCTGTATCTTTTTGAATATCCGCAATCGTTGTAGAAATCGAATCTTTCATTTTTCCTAGCTCAATTTCATCATAGCGGTCCAGTAAAGCATCATATGTAATTCCTACTACTTCAGCAGTTGTCTCGATTCCAAGCTTGTAGAAGTAAACAGGAACATAATCACCAATATTTACCATTTCTTCTACAAAGCCACGATTTTCTTCTGTATTGCTTAATGCAAGGAATGAAACTTTTAGGCTAACATCCGGCTTTCCTGTTACATTATCTTTAACAAAATCTTGTGCTTGTTTTCTAAGTTGTTCTTCTGTAGGCTGGCTTTCAAAGTATTCCGACATGTCTTTCGTGACAGTTCTTTTATATGGATACTTATCAGCATATTCACTTTGAATTGTGTTTTCAGGTAGCGTTACAACTATATCTTCAGTTCCGCCATCTTCATATGTGACGCTTCCTTTCCAATATGGGACAATTCCAGTAATGGTATTTTCAATCGTCTCCTCTTGCGTTAGATCAATTAAATTTTTTCCATAAACAATTTTTGCTCGGCTTTTTAAAGTCCCTCTATGTGTATGAAGTTTAATTAAAAAGCGAGTAAATTCGTACTCGCCTTTATATGTATCTAAAATAGATCCTTCCACTCCGCCTAAACAGGTTCTAAAGCTTTGCGGTATAGTCGTTTCAAATGGTGTATTGACACTTTTGTCAGTCCATACAGAAAACGGATTTTTTTCAATTGAATTTGTTACAAGTCCTTGCAATGCTTCAACACAATTGTTTGCTTTGAATGGCTTTACAGGTATATATGACAGTCTATAACTTATGTGCTCTGCGTAAATCGTAACAATGCCATTAATCGGTGAAGTTTTTTTATAAATCACAAATGGTTCACCATCGCGGTTTGGAGCAGGTTTAGAAAAAATAATGTTCCCTAAAGCACACTTTTCATAATGTATACCTTCAACTGGATATTGCATTTCTAATTCAAATGTACCATTTAATTCTTCTGTTACTTTGCAAGAAATAGCATCTGATAGTGTTCCATATCCCTGAGTTGTAAACTTGATTTCATTGCTTTTATATAGTATAGGTTTCATATACACCTCACAACATCCAGTATCTAGGTTGTATGACAACCTTTGTGATACCATCACCTAGATTGATTACATTTTTTCCTGGATCAAGTCTAGGAAATAAATGGGAAATTCCTTGATATGAAATTTCAACATTTTCATTTCTATTTGTAGCACCCTCATATACATCTTCACTTTCACAATCAATATCTATATAGGAAGTTCCTTCTTCAGTGATATTTATGATTCCGTCTCCTACTTCAACTTTCCCCTTTCCGTATATTCTGATCAACGGCTTAGATGAGAAATATGTAAAATTTTGAAGTATTCCATTACTAGTAAAATCATATTTATTTAGTCCTACAGTTAAGAAATGTTGTGGCTTGCAATCAAACTCAAGAGTAGCTTCTGCATGTTGATAATTTGTTATGTCAAATGAAATATTTCCTACAAACTGTGCCATCCTATACTCATCTGGATGATAATCATCACTTAGCTTACAGTATCCTTTAGAAGAAAGAAGAACGCTACGCAACTGTCTAACTTTACTGTGTAGCGTATGTGTTATATCTTTAAGCTGACTTGCATCATCTCCGATGAGCCCAACTTTCAATTTGTACGTTACATTTTCATAGTCATCATCGGAAACAATCAGATCCCCATTTCTACCTGGAATATGATATTTTGTTTGTCTTTTAGAAGTGCTATCAAAAGTTTCTGTCCCAGTTAGATATAGTCCGAATGTTTCAGAATCAAATCCGTTAAAAACAAATTTTTTTCTTTTTACTGCCATACTGCTTTTTTCCTCTTCGTTTCACTGCTGATCAACTCAGACACTCTTCTAGCTAAAGCATTCGCATCTTCTCCTTCACGCTGTACAATTTGAATGCTAATAGATGGTGAGTATGTAGAATTATCAGAATATTGATTTGTGGTGCTGTTTAATGAACCTCTTTGAATATAGCCTTGTATAGAATCATTCATTGCTTCAGCCATTTCTTGACCTTTTAATGCTAACTTTGGAAGCATTTCATCCATACCATTGATAGCACCTTGTGCTGTAAAAATGCCGTTTTGTTTCATAACTCTAGAAGGAGAACGAATGTCCAATCGTTTTTTGTATGCATTATTAGCTGCATCGGCTAAGCGCCTTGCAGCAGCTGAAACTTGACCTTGCATTGAATTCATACCATTGATAGCGCCTTGTGCTTGATAAACACCGTATTGGTACCAGATCTTAGATGGAGAATTGACACCTGCACTAGTTTTATAAGCATCGTTCGACTGCTTGGCACTTTCACTACTAGTTCTATTTAGGCCTTTTTGGGCAGATTTTTGGCCTTCCTCTGCACCTTCAACTTGATTTTTTCCATATTCTTTCCACTGCTTTCGTGCTTTGCTAAGTTCACTATTAGACATGTCATATAGTTTTTTATAGAGATCAACTTGTGTTTGGCTTACTTTACCACTTCCAGAATCGCATTCCTGTTTTGCTGATTGCCACTGCTTTCTATAATTTTGTGTTTGCTCATAAAGCGAATTGTATGATGCATCATTAGCAGTCTTGAAACTGCTTGTCATTCTAGCAGTAGCCAGTTCTACATCCTCAGCACTGCCACTTGATGCAGCGCCAACCAATGCTTCATAGTTTGAAATCGTGGATTGGCTTTCTTCAAGAGTGGCTTTGTTTTCATCTAATGCGGTATCTACCTTTCCAAGAGAGTCTTGTGCTATAGACAATTTGCCTAAAACATCTTGATATTTATTAGTTAGATTTTGAGCTTGTTCAGCAGTTAATCCTTCTGAGTCACTTAGTAAATGGTGCAATGCTGTTGCTTGATCCGTAAGCTGATTTACTAATGTTTGCTTTTCTTCGCGTTCTGCAAGCAAAGTGTTTTGTTCAGCTTGTGCTTCTGAAACATTTTTTATTGCTTGTGCATATTGTTCTTGATAAACATTTAATAAAGCATCTGCTTTTTTCTTTTCTATGGTTTCTTGAATTGCTGAAGATAATCCACCATGTTCATTTATTAACTCTTGAATATCAGTTTTTTCTACCCCAAATGCCTCAGAAAGAATTGTTAGAATCGTATTTGCTCGATCCTTATCTTGATCTGTCATTTGGTCTTGTTTTGCGATAATAGAATCATATTCTGTAGCAAGTTGTTCATAGTAAGAGTATTGCGCAGTAACAGAAGAAGCATTATTTGCTGTCGATTCTTGTAAAGTTGTATAGCTTTCCGAAAGTGTATGCACATTATCGATAGTAGTTTGTGTAGCTTCGTTTAAGCCATATAGAGCATTCATTTCTTCTCTATGAACTTGCTGTGCTTCATTTAATCCACTTGTGAATGCCACAAATGCAGTAGCAGCTAACCCAACACCAGTAGCAATGAGAGGAAGCCCAGCGCTTCCTAGGACAGATGCAGCACCTTGAAATGCTGCAGTAGTAGAAGTCGCATGGCTGAACGTATTACTCAAAGCCATAGTTAAAGTGCCTAATTTCTGTACAGTAGATCCTACTGAACTAAATAAATTTACAGCTTTTGGCAAAAGTGTCACAGTACCGCCAAATGTAGCCGTAAGTTTAGCAAACGTAGAAGCTGTAGCAACAGTTTTAGGATTTATAGAAGAAATAATATCTCCAAGTTTTGATAATGCATCAGCAAATCCTTCAGCTACTTTTTTTATATCCTTTTTAAAGAAATCAGTTTGCATCAAAGTTGTAAGTGATTGTATTACCTTTCTTAAAGATGGTTCTACTTCTTTAAATAGCGTAGAAGCTGTTTGCTCCCAGTTATTTTTTAAAACCTTAATATCGCCAGAATAAGAATCGAGTCTGGTTTCTGCCATACCTTCGACAGTGCCATTGTAGTCAGCCACTTCTGATTTCAATTTATTCCAATCATCTGTAGAAGTATTAACAATTGCCGCAAGAGCTGTCATCGCACGTTGTCCGCCAATTGTTTTTTCAATTGTTGCTTTCTGTTCATCATTCATACCAGATAAAGCAGAACGCAAATCATCTAATATACCTGTCGTATCATCTGCAGTGCCAGCAACTCCGTCAGGTCCAAGAGAGCCAATTAAATCTCTTGCTTTCCCATCTGCATCAAAGAAAGAAATACCTAAATCTTCAATTGCTGTTCGTGCATCAGATGTATTTGTGGCTAGTCTTGTAAGAATTGATCTCAAAGATGTACCTGCAGTAGATGCTTTGATACCTTGGTTAGCCATCGCGCCCAAAGCAACACCTACATCTTCTACTGAGTATCCAAATGTTCCAGCAACTGATCCAACATATTTAAATGCTTCACCCATCATTTCTACATTTGTATTTGATGAAATGGCAGATTTTGCCAGTACATCAGAAAAATGTGTTGCTTCATTTGCACTCATTCCGAACGCAGCTAATC
>DBKX01000291.1:0-10975 GCA_002297865.1 Lachnoclostridium sp. UBA739 | reverse complement strand
ACCTGCAGCTAAATCTCCGATTACTTTTATAGAATCCTTTATCTGATCAGATTCATAGCCAGCATTTGCTAAAATTTGCGCGTTGTTAGCAATTTCTGCTGCAGAATATTTGGACTTTGTTCCAAGTTCTTCAAAATAATCTGATAAGTCGCGAATCGTATAACTATCCTTAGAAACTTGCAGAATTGCAGCCAATCCATTTACACCATCTTCTAGTGAAGAGCCGGAATCTACAACACTAGTTGCAAGATTTTTAAATCCATCAATCAGCTTTTTTATTCCATCAGCAACTAATTGACCAGCCGCAACATTTAATGCTGTTAGCTTTTCACTAACTACCTCAGAAGCTTCTGCACTTTTTCTAGCAGAATTCCCTGCGTCCTCTGCAGACGTTCCATATTTTTTTAGCTCATTGCTTGCCTTATCTGCCTCTGTTCCTGTTCCTTCTAATGCATTTTCATATTTTTTTAATTCAGCACTTGTTTCAGTAATTTTTGCACTTGTTTCATCATATTTTTTTTGATTGCTCTGTAGTGCATCTTCAAGAAGTTTTTCTTTACTGACAGCTTCATCTAAAGCTTCTTTAGTCTTTTCATGCTGTGCAGAATATTTTTTTACTTCTTCTGAGTTTTCTCCATATTTGGCTTTTAGCTGTTCGAGAACGATCTCTTGATTTTTGTATGTTGCTTCTAGTTCCTTAACTTTTGACACTTGAAGAGCATAAGCTGCATTAAGATTTTTTCCTCTTTCTTGGGTAGTGCTTAAAACTTTAGCTAATTCAGTTTGCTTTGTTTTTAAATTATCCACTACCTTTGCATAGTTACTAACATTAGAAGAATCAAACTTAACTGCATTTTTTAAGCTTCTACCTTGCTTATCAATAGAAACCAAATTAGATTGCAATTTACGTAATTCTTGCTGTAAATTGTTGGCATCAGCTTCAAGCTTAATGACCATCCCCAATTCTTCTTTTGCCATCGTTCAATCCTCCATTTATATCATGAAAAAAAGGCATCAATATCTTGCTGTGTAGCTTTGCGAATTGTGCCATTTTTGGTATCGCTATTTTCACGATTGATTTGTGCTTTAGCACTTAGTAAAAGAAAAAGCGTGTTCAGCCTTAAAGCTCTGATATCACTCATCGTAAGTTTTAAAGATAAACACGCTACAATAAATTCAGCAGTGCTTATAGGTCTGCCGTTTCTTTTTTTTTCTCATTTTTTGTTTTATCTAGTTCTTCATCATCTAGAAAGATTGCTGTTATTTCAGCTAAGATTGCTTCTGCATTTTTTGCATCTAAAAAATCAGATAGTTTATGAATTGATTTCATAAATTCTTTATAAGACTTGAAAGAGTCTTCATTTGCAGATTTTATAAAGCAATACATAATTTTTCCTGTAACATCCATCAAAGGAACTTCCCCTTTAGCTAGAGCACTTTGAAATGTATTACATAGTCTAAAAAAATCTGAATGCAATTCTTCCATGCAAATTAGCACTGTTTCTCCAGTGCCTAAAATTGGGTATTTTGTTTTATTAACTTTTACTTCATTCATGGTTTACCTCCAAAAAAAGCAGGAAATATCCTGCTTAGTTTTCATCACTATTTGTTTCTTCTGTTTCAATATCACTTTGGGATTTTAGATTCATTGCAGAAACACCTATCAAAACACCAATAAGAGTGCCCACGGCTTGCAAAGTTTTAGCAACTTCTGCAGTATATGGAAGATTCCAAACTGCTCCAATTGTTGAGTAAAAAGTACCAATTGCAGGTAAAGCAATTAAAGCAATCCATTTTAAAATTTTATATACCTTATCTGATAAAATCATTATTACCTCCAACTCTTTTAAGCTACTTCAGTTAAGCACTTTGCCTTGATCCAATAATCGAAAACCCAATTATCGGTAGTGCCTGAGTAAGCCTTTAGCTTAACGCAGTTCCCCTTAGTACTAATATCAGTCACGGTAAATACACCTTTGATAGTAACTTGTGAGCCAACATGTAAGTGTTGGTCTAAACTTCCGTCAGCTGCACTCACTTCTGTTAAAGGCTTCGCACTGATCCATCCACCAATGTCCGGAACGTATACAAGTCCTTTTTTTGCATCTACTTTTTGGACTTTCATAGAGCTTGCAAATTTTGCATGGGAGCCAACATGTAAGATTTGGTCTACTTTTTCTCCTGTTGCAGATGCTTGAACAGTTGCCTTGTCTACATACTTCCAGGTCAATCCTCCACCATTTACAATCGTTGTATATCCTTTTAGTAAGAACATAACTTTGTTGAGTGGTAACATATTTGGAAGCACGTAGAAGCCTTTTGAGTTTCTAACTTTTGCCTTTACTCTGCCTGTGCAACATTCAACGTGAATGTGATTTCCAGATGCATTTCCAGAAACTCCTTCTTGGTACATCGCTTCGTTGTAGCCGTAAGTTTTTCCTACAATGAAATTTCTATTAGAGTGAGTAAGTGCAAGTGTAACAACTCTAAGCATATTATCAGCACACATTACAGATTTTGGGTTTCCGTTAGCATCTACGCTCCAGAAAAATCTAGTGTTTCCAGACTTGTCATTTCCCCAAGCTCCTGCACAATACCATTTTGTATTAGGCATCAAATTCTTCCAATAATCGATTCCTTCATCTGAGCCTGCCATATCAACTTCATAAGAAGTGTGGGAACGATGGCTTTTTCCATCATAGCCACTCCCAATTTGTGTAACGTTTAAATGATGCATTCCACATAACAAATTATCTGTTGCCATAGCTTTTCCTTTCATCAAAAAAGGCAGTTAAATAACTGCCTTGTCTGGGTTGTCCATTGATAACTCTTGTGCTTGTTCAGATGTAGGAACTTTTACAGTATTGAAAAATGTATCATAGTTCTTATCACCAGAGTATGCGATTTCTCTAAAAACGCTGTAATCACCAACTGTTTCACCAGTACATGTAACTTTTAGTGTGGATGTAGTTGGATCAATTGTGTCTTCTTTCGTGCCGTATTCTTCATCAGATTCAGCTGCTGTGCAATTGTAATAGCAAATCTTTCGCGCTTTATTGTCAGTTTCAATTTGAAACAAAACTGCAAAAGACGGAGTTACGGCCGCATTTGTTTCCAAAAGTGAGCCATTTAAAGACTTAATATATCCTAAAAATGTAGTCAATAATTCCTTTGCGATATCTGCTACTTCAAGTTCAATTTCAACAGATGATTTTGTATTAGAAACAAAATATGCTTTATTATCAGCATAGAAAATATTTTGATCTGTATTTCTTGAAATTGATGCATTTACAGCTCCTGGACATTTAACAGGTGCCTTATAAGTAACCTCACCTTCATCAGTTCCTGTTCTTTCTGCAAAATAAATGTTTGATAAGCCAAATTTAACCTTTTCAGTTGCCATATTATACCTTTCTATTTTCTTAGTGCATCTTGCACTGCCTTTCTACATTTGTCTGAAAATTCTTTATTCATTAATGGTTCCGTTTCTTTGAAAAATTCATAAGTATTTTTAGTCCTTCCACCCTGCCACAAAGTATGTGGATCCTCAATTAAGTGAGATAATGTGTACTGTTTATTCCACAGAGAAGCACCATACAAGCTCTTCCCATCTTTTTTCGAAACAGAAACGAAATTGTTTACATATTTCTTTCTTCCACTTTTTTTATCAATATGCCCTTTTGCTTTAGCTTTAATAATTGGGCGATATTTTTTTACGATTTCATATGCTATTTCGCCACATCTGTTTTGAATATCTTCAGATTCAATTTCTTTAAAAATTTCGCTCAATTCAGAACCAAGATGATCTATTGAAACAATTCTTCCGTGACTAGTCATAGCAAATCTCCAATCCATATGAGATACGATATAAATTAATATCATCGAGCCAATCTTCATCTCTATCAAAAAGGCTTCCACATTCACTTAAATAGGTTTCTAATTTCTTTTCTGCTTTAACCTTTTCCCCATTCAAGGAGTAATTTTTTTGAAAAGTGTGTAGATTAACGGAAATCTGATCTTTTTTTAAAAGAATTCCATTATCCGCATGAAAATCGTTATTTGAAACTCGTTGACACACAATATAAGGTGTTTTTACACCATGTGCATCAGTACGTTGATCATATACTTGATAGCCTGTATTCTCTTCAAGATCTTTCAAAAAGTATTCATAAGATTCAAACTTCTTCATCTGAGCTACCTCTTATAAATGGAATTGTTGATTCATTCAAAAACACCTTATACCAAGTTGGACGATTGTAATCTTTGTATTGAACATGATCTACAACATAATATGTATCATTAATTAGTGCTATGTCGCCATGTTCAATTTCAACGCTTTGTGCCGGTACACCAATTGCAATAACTTTTCTTTCTGAATTTTGAGAAGCTTCAATATATTTTTCATAAGAAACTGATTCTTTTGAAAAATAGAAATGTGCTTTTTGGCGTATTAGAACTCTTTCTTCTGCAATAAAAAAGTTAACAATACCATCATTAAAGACTTTCTGTCTATCTCGTAGATTTCTATTATCATACGTTTTATTGTTGTTCAGCATTAGATTCCCTTTCTTGCATCAATTTAATTTTTCCAAGATTTCTAAGAGTTAACAATTCACCGCGATAATTCCCGTCAAAATCATCCAAAGCTTTCTCACGTTGATAAAAAACACGATTGAGAAGAAGCTCATGTGCCAAAACATCATAAGATTCTTCTCCATCGATAAAATTTAAATCTCCGCCAAAAATCGATTCCAATCTCTTAGCAGACATGCGAATATATGATCTTAAAAGATTATCGTTATCTTCATCAATCCACGTTATGCCGAGATATGCCTTAACTTCTTGTAGAAGTTTTGCAATATCAGCATTATTCATTACAGACATATCTCATACTCTCTTTCTTACTTTACAGCTTTCTGACTAGCAACTGCCGTTTTTGCTGACGTCTTAACAGTAATAGCTGCTGGTTCAAGTTCCGTAATGTCGTAAACATAGAATGATGTATTGTCTTTAGGTGTTCCCCAAGCAACACAACGTGCCTTGAATGTTCGTACATCCTCTAAAAATTTGTAGTGGTCAGAATATTCAATCTTGCCAGATGTTGCCCCAAATCCTGCTGTTGCAAAGTATCTTTCCGGTAGGCCAAAGATTGCTTTTCCTCTTGCAAGCTCAAGTGACTGGTAAATTGTAATTGGAAGATTTGACTTTACTACTTGCCCGTTTTCATTTGTATAGAAAAGTGCTGGATATACTAATTCCCAGTAATCAAGGGGGTTAACAATCATAGCAAAAGAACTTACATTTCTCTTACCGTTATCCGTTAACTTAGCTGCAATTGCGCCAAAAGTAGTTGTATCAAGACTCGTAATCTTTGTTGCTTCCTTGTCTACTGCTGGAGTTGTTTGATTTGAAATATCGACTGTTTTAATCATACCTACTGGTTGCTTCTGACCTGTACCGTTGATAATTGCATGTTCTAATGCACGTGCAATAATTTCAGATAAGTATCGTGTAACAAATTGATCTAGCCAAATCATTCCTAAATCAAGCATTGTCTTTGGTACTGGAATCCAGCAAGATAATTTAAACTGACTGAATTCAACTTTTGTAAAAGCTGCAGAAGCTTCTTGTGTAACAGTGTCATTCAAATCACCCCATTTATAAGCGTAGTTAAGGTCTTTGTTTAAAATCCATTCTGTTAATCCCTTTGAGTTAACAAAATCAATTGCACTAAGTAAAGGATGATCTCTTTCAATATCCTCAAAAATCTTATTTTCTGTAACCTTTGGCAATGTTACTTCAAAATTTGTAAGTTCATTTTTTGTATTTTGGATAAGAGAATCATAGAAAGTCTTTTCTTCAGATGCTAAAGGTCTAATACCATTTGAAGCAAGAATTCTATCATCTGTTTCATCTTTATAAGCCTCATATAGTTTATTTACTTCATTTTGTGTTGCATAAAGTACATTTTCTTCTAGCTTTTCATTTAGCTTATTTACAAATGTTTCTGTATCTCCATTCTTGATGCATTCTGATAATTCTTTGTTCATTGCTGTAATCTTGTCTAAGTTCATACTTTTTCCTTCCTTATTTTTCTGGTTTGTAGTTGAAAAATTTCTGTAATTCAGTTACTTTGAATTCTTCTACTTTTTCTTTAACTACGTTTCTATCTGCAACTTTACTCTTCAATGTTTCATTGACTGTTTCATCTTCTTTGACCGTCTCCCCTGTTGGTTCTTTGACTGTCTCTGATGGAACTGTCTCCACTCCCAAATTTCTAATTGCATTTTTTATTGAAATAAGCTGATTTAGCTTATTTTCAAACATATTTGTAGTTGCTTCTAAGCCTTCTTCAACATCACTCTGTGTATCTTCACTGTCTTCAACGATTTTTGTACACAATCCATATTGAAGACATTCATCAGCAGTAAGATAAGATTCGTTGTCTAATAGCTTTCTGAGTTCTTCTTCTGTGCCTTTAAACTTGCTCATATAAGCATTGACAACCACTTCATTTATCTTGTCCAAATCATCTGCTGTCTTTCTTAACTCGTTTGCATTTCCAGCAGCCCAAGTCCACGCATTATGGATCATTTGCATGGAACTTTTCGGCATTGAAATAGAGTTTCCAGCCATCGCAATTACGGATGCTATTGAGCAAGCAAAGCCATCAATAAACACGCGTTTATAAGCACGTGTTCTTTTTAAAATGTTGTAAATTGAAATACCTTCTGATACAGAACCACCAGGAGAGTTGATATATACATCAATGCGCGATGCATTTTTATTTTTGTTTAATAACTTTTGAAGATCTTCAACATCTTCTACACAGTTTTCTTCTCTATCACTTCTTTTCCAATAGCTTTCTCCTACGGAGTTATGAATATTCAAAGTGATTACATTTTCTTCAGCTCTTGCTTGAATCATTTCTTTTTGTCTCCTCTTCTTGTTCAGAATTGTTATCTTTATGCACAGCTGGATTATCTGCTGCTTGTCCTGTATCTTCTGTAATTGTATTCGATGGATCATCTAAATATGCGTCTCCAATTACTGCATAGTTACGTGTTATAAAATGCGTATCACCAATCTTCGTATCTACAAGTGGTTCTCCGACCTTTTCACGAACTTCATTAATTGTGTAAATTCCAGAAGAAATAATGTTATTTGAAATAGATGCAATAGATACCATATCTAAATGTCTTGCATTCGTTGTATCAAGCTTGCAATAGGTTCCATTTTTATAAGAACGATAACCATACCATCTTCTATTAAATGCTTGAGATATCATTTCAGCTATCCCATCTAGTGAATATGTCAATATGTTGTCTAAATCATCCTTTTCAAAGTCTCCTAACATTACAGATTTAGGAATATTAAAAGCCCTACCAACTTTTGATAGAGCTTCATCTAATATTGAATTTACAGATTTGTTTGCTACAGATGCATTTTGCCCTAAGTCAGCACCTGCTGATGTTTGGTCAATTTTCATACCAGCATACACAGGAAGAATAGCTTCATTTCCAGTTACAAATGCTTTAAAAGAATCATTTGTAAGTTTCCTCATGTTTTCTTCAAAATCATCATCTCCAACCATAGCAGTCTGATCCATTGTTAAAACATATTTTTGACGATATACACCAGCTTTCATTGCATTCTCAATCATATCAGCATACTGTTTTCGCATTTCCATAAATATTTGGTTTAATTCGCTATTTGTATACTTCATATAAATTGCTTTATCACCGCCAAAAACACCTTTTAACGGAATACCGCCATCATCAAATACATCTATATTTACATTTTTGAATTTTGCTTCATAAATCTGTGTCGGGTCTCTTTGGAAATCTGATGCAACATATAATCCTTGATTCAATTCAGAACCAATAACATTCATGTTTAGAATCAATACATCATGATCAGGATTTAATATCATTCTTCTGACCATCTGTTTTTTAAACTCAGCAGCAGATTGATTAGGATTTGTTTCAACATTTAATAAGTAATAGTTTGCATTTTTTGTTTCTTCACCTTTTATGAAAGTTTTAAATTCACATTTAGATAAAAGTGTTCCAAGAGTCTCTGCTGCTATATGTAATGCTAAACGATATGCCCATAGTTGATAAATGGTATCGTCACTCGCTACCCATTCATTTAGCGAAACCTCTTTTTTGTTTTCCGGGAATAACGCTTTTTCTAAAAAATCTAGTAACTTTGCCATTTACTTTTCCCTTCTATGAAATTACAACAGCCTTAAATACATCAGGGTTGAATCCCATTCCTTCTTTTAATGACGGTTCTTCAACCATCGCATGTGCCAAAGACATAAACGGATCGTTCTTTCTTGACTTTGGTTCGATTTTTCCAAATGTATATGCGCCTGTTTCTGAATATGTAGCATTTTTAGCGTTGTAAGGAACAATTTTTGTGTTGTTTGTTGCCCATCTAAGCATCGGATTATCACCCCAAACAAATTTTTCTTGCATAAATGCACTACATATTATTGGCTGTGCTCTACCAACATCTAGAGGTCTAACTAGTCGAAGATTTTTAAACTTATCTGAAAAACCAATTTTTTCCAGTTCTTGTGAAAAAATAGAATACTTAAATGAGTCAAGTACAACTTTTTGTATTCGATACTCATGCTTTAAATTTTCAATATAGTCAATCACCATATACGGTGGAATTTCCGGACCATCTACAAGTGTAAGTAGTCCCATTTCTACTAATCGCGGAAACTGTGACTTGAATTTCACCCTTGGTAAATCTTTTGACTGTAAACACACCCATGTGTGATTGAGTACAATAAGTTTTTTATCAACTTTAAATAAAGCTGACACAGACATAAAATCAGAAGTTTGAGCCGTATCAATTCCAACAATACATCTTTTCTTTTTGATTTCTTCATACGGAATAGGTTTATTAGTTGATTTAATCTGATCATATTCTGCAACTGCCTGCGCACTAGCCAAAGTAGGTAAGTTCATTCTCTTTGCCATAAATCCAGGCAATGTAGCAGGCGCATCTCTCCACTTAATAAAATCTTTTCTTGTTTCATCAAGAAGATTTGGAAAGTATTGAAGTGATGGATTTGCTTTATACCAATTTTCTTCCTCATATGCCTCTTCTTTGGAATCAATTCTGCAAATAAATGGTAAAAAGCCTCCATCAGCAACATCTCCATTTAAGATGTCTTCTGCTTGAGCTAGTTCATCATCTAATACACCATCTCTAACATTTCCATTTGTAGTGAAATAAATTGAGCGAGGACACGCTTTTTTTCCTAACCCTGTCAAGAAAACATCAATATTTGCGTATTCTTGATATTCATGTATCTCATTCAATATCACACATCCAGAGCGCAAGCCATCTTTTCCACGTGCATTATTTGTGTGGCCAATTACTTTTCCACCATTTTTTAAACCTCGTATCGTTTCTTTTGTCCAATAGAATGAAGATTTATTAGCATCAATATACTTTGGCTCATCGAGAAATTTAACAGCATCTTCAACTGGTTGTAACGATTGTCTTTCGTTGTTTGCGCAAATATCAATGTTGTAATCCTTAACAGGATTATTTTTGGAAGTCAGGCATAAAGAAAACCACGCAATCACACCATCCTTACCAGCGCCTCGCGCCAGCATAACTAATCCGTGATTAAATCGTGGTCTATCATCTTTACAGTAATAAGTACAAAGTAATAATATGCACAAAAAACGTTGCCATGGAAATATCTCTTCAAACATCGCTAAACCTATTTTCAAATATGCATCATACTGTTCTTTATTTACATATATATCTCCTTTAGCAAAAGCTTTTCTTACAAGAGAAACAAGTTTATGTTGATCTTTACAAGCTCTAGGCTTATCGTTCTCAACTTGTTTCATATATTTTTCTACATCTCTAGGTATTTTTAGCGTTGGAGCGTGTTGCTTACCAGCTCTTTTCTTCTGCACTGACTGTCACTGCCTTTGTTTTTTCTTCAATCCACTGTGCAACCTTTAGACATGTAGAAGCGTTTTTATTAAATGCCGCAACAGCTGGATTCACAACAATTGCACCTGTCTTAGTATTAATTGTCGTGTATCCCTGTTCTTGAATGCTATCCCATAATTTATCATTCATATCAGACATTCGTTTAAAGTCTCTTAATTGTTGATTAAGTAATGGATTGGTTTTCAATACTTCGTTTGCACTGATTCGATTCGTAAAATCTTCAAACATCGCATTGAAATCTATTTTTTCAATTGTTTTTTTTCTTGCCATGGTGTTCTCCTAATCCCATCTTTCTTCAGTTGTAAAAGTATCGTTCTTAGGTTTAAACGATCTACTGCGATGAGTTCTAGCATGTATTTCTTCGTGGCAATCATGACACAAAGAATAAAGATTTCTAACTCTTTTTCCTCCAATAGTGGCATATATCGAATATTTCCATTCCGGGTACTCTTCTAATTCGAAATTATGATGTACCAGAGTGGCTTTTGTTCTTTTTCTAGGCATTCCAGGTATCGGCTTGTATTTGCCTAAGCATCTTTGACATAGGCCTTTATCCATTTTCAAAACATGAGCACGTACCTCTTTCCACTCTTTAGTTTTATATGGCTTATTTCTTTGTGACATATAGCCTCCTAATAAATTGATGCAGTAAGCAAGGCAAAATCCCACTGCCAATTTTGGTGTGGAGAATCACCCTACAACATTACGCACCATGCAACGAAAGTTGCGCCAAGGGATAATAAAAGACGATTCACACATGCCAAGAATCGTCTTCCTATAAATCCACGATATTTTTATACCATAGATTTTAGTGAAACGCGTATACATCTTTTCTAGTTATGTAAGATTCTCGCATTTTTCTGATTTTTTATGTTCCAAATGGCCCTTCTCATGTGCGCACGCGAGGTCGCTGTTTTGTCGTGACCCCCCCGCCGTTCCCCGCGAGCTACCGGGGTATAGTTAAAAAAAACAACGTATATCT
>DBKX01000419.1:1243-2827 GCA_002297865.1 Lachnoclostridium sp. UBA739 | reverse complement strand
TTAATTTTGAACAGTTACTTATTAAAAGAATTATATATTCGTGATAGAATTTCCAAGTCCACCTTTATATCAAACTTCCTTGCGAACAAGCATCCTGATTTCATTACATGATTGTAATCTGCCATCGTCAAAGTTTTAGGTGATGGATTATCAGAACTAAAAACTACATATCTCATACACCCTTCCTTGGCAAAGGAAAACTTAGGATTAGCTTGCAGTATCATCTGCTTATAATGCTCGTCTGGGCAAGTAGAATATTTGAACATATAGCGACAAGTTGGATACTTTTCTACAATTTCCTTAACAGCTGCGTATGTAAGGCTGCACCACTCCGAGCCATACGCATATTTGAGTGGAGCTTTTTTCAAGCGATCCACAAAAGGAATTTGAGGTATCAACAACAGTCTTCGCATAAAATCAACAAGTGGTCTGTTACGGCGATACTTAACAAATAAATGATAATATCGTAGCCTCTTCTCAAATATTTTGGGATGGCGTACATCCATAAATTCCTCTTTTCTTTTATCAAAGAACTCATGAATCTCCTCCTGTTTTTTTAATGGGAAATCTGCCCCAGAAATGAGATGCACCCTGTCATAATTGTTTCTTACTTCAATAATTTTTCTGAACAAGCTCATTTCGGCATCAGCCAATGAGATGTCGCTCCATCTCACATCGACACTTTCCGCATAATAAAGCCTGGAATGTTGCAAATTGATATGCCCCCCCACTTTTTCGAAATCAGCAGTTGACTTGGCATCAATATGCAAGAAAATATCATTCCTCACATCATCCAATACATTCATGAGCATCTGCAACTGCTGCCAGTTGCCATGAGCCAAGATGCAATAAGCATGTTTACTTGTTGGTTCCATTTTTTCCTAATTTATCATATTCCTCAAATTGCACAATCTTATTATTTTTGTTTTCCCATGACAGTGTATGCGATAATATCATCTCTCTGAAGGCCTTATCTTCCATCCCTTTCTGAATCAATTTTGCCAACATCCTTTCATCATCATGAATGTCTATCGTGAAATCAGCTTGTAGAGATGTACTATCAAATATGCACTCTTCCCATATCGACTTTTCATCGAACATTTCTTCGGGTATAGCTTTTCGAGTACCTACAAATGGGATGCGAAGTGAAGATACTTCTGCAAGAACAATAGGGAAGCCCTCAAAAATGCTTGACAACACGAATAAATGGGCATGAGCCATATATTTATAGGGGTTGGAATTGAAAGGAAGAAAATCGACTTGACCTGAAATTTGCAAATCATCAGCCAACTTCTTCAGTTTGTCAGTATATTCCCCCTGCCCCATTAACACCAATTTCACTCGATCTTTTGTTGTTTTCAAATACAGAGAAAAAGCCTTCAACAATTTCCACTGAGCCTTTTGGTCAGAAAAACGACCAACATTCATCACATAACGAACCGTTGGGTCAAACGCATAATTATCTATATCATCCTTCGCCTTTCTGCAAATATCTTTCTTGTCTACATAATTATTGATAACATGAATGTTTTTAGCATACACGCCAAACGAAGCCACAAGATCATCTTTTACCTGTTTGGACAC
>DBKX01000419.1:0-1213 GCA_002297865.1 Lachnoclostridium sp. UBA739 | reverse complement strand
AACTACATTCGGACACTTGTTATACATCCAGCGAATCATCGCATAAAGAACTTTCCGTACCATACCTGATTTTACCTTGGTGTATTGTATGGACAAAACATTGTGAACCGTCAAGACCTTAACCTTTGCCTTGCCTGCCAAAGACACCAAAAGGTTACTTTTCTCCAAGAAAGAGAAAATGACATCAGGCGAAAATTGGCTGACAACTATTCTTAGTTTTCGAAAAAGCATGACCTGTTGCCATGACTTGCCCAACAAATTATCAACATCATAACTTGCACCATAAACTACTTCAAGCCCTATATCCAATTTACTCTGCCCCTTACGACCAGACAAACAGAAAACTTTAACTTGATGTCCTTGTTTTATCAAATAATCATGATAGTCAACAAGTATTCGCTCGGCGCCACCCGTACCAATATGGTCTACAACTAACAAATATTTCATACCAATCCTAACCTATTATTTCCTTTCCATAAAATCACCAAACAAAAACGCTCCATTTCCCTCATCGAAAGGATGATTGCAAAGGTAATTATCTATGACAAAAGTATTGAAAGGAACAAGATTATAGTTATTTTCCTTCATATAATGAATCAGCATCTCTGCCAAATCAAACTTGCCGGTATGAAGCCTATTAGCACATTTAATGATAACATCCAGATCCATAATGATAGGCACAGAGATAAATACTGGACAACCTATCGGATGATTTTCCATTATTTTTTCATACTCCTTTATCACAACAGCGTTTACTCCTAATGCTGAGAAACTTCTGTCTGTGGTCATAATAATAGGAAAGATTTTCTTTACTTTTCTAACATCTTCATCAATGCCATCCAAAGAATGATGCAACAAGATGTTCTCCATTGTAAAATGAAGTTGACCAGCACCTTTCTTTCCCTTTCCTTTCTCATATTTGCATACTCTGTCCAATATGGATGTTTTCATTTTCCCTGCATCTGCCGACAGTTTTACATTATCCGCCAGAGTTACATCTTTATACTCAAACAGAAATAGAGTATCACCAACTCTCATATACAAATCTGGCTCTGCATCAACGCCCATATCTTTTAACTGAGCACCAGTATATATCACATCAACCCTACCATCGAAGACTTTCCGCATTAAAGTATAAAGGAGATAAGGTTCTGAGAAATTAGTTCCAAAGTCAGCACTAAAATCTGCATAATTTGAGATGATGTTATTATTG
>DBKX01000128.1 GCA_002297865.1 Lachnoclostridium sp. UBA739 | reverse complement strand
CTTCAAAAGAAGCAGAAGTTGATAGAATTCGTTCGGAAGTTGAAGAGTTGCACACGAAGCGATTACAGGAGTTAGAAAAAATATCTGGACTTACCTCCGAACAAGCAAAAGATTATCTTTTAAAAACTGTTGAAGACGAAGTAAAACATGAAACGGCGATGTTAATTAAGGAATTGGAAAACAAAGCCAAAGAAGAAGCGGATAAGAAAGCTAAGGAATATGTGGTTACTGCAATTCAGAAATGCGCAGCAGACCATGTGGCTGAGACTACAATATCAGTAGTTCAACTTCCGAACGATGAAATGAAAGGTAGAATCATTGGTAGAGAGGGGCGTAACATAAGAACTCTTGAGACCTTAACAGGTGTCGATTTAATCATAGATGATACCCCAGAAGCAGTCATTTTATCAGCATTCGACCCAATCAGAAGGGAAGTTGCTCGTATTGCTTTAGAGAAACTTATTGTTGATGGTCGTATTCATCCAGCTCGTATTGAGGAAATGGTAGAAAAAGCTCAAAAAGAAGTGGATGTTATGATTCGTGAAGAAGGTGAAGCAGCAACATTAGAAGTTGGAGTGCATGGAATTCATCCAGAGCTGATCAAGTTACTTGGCAGAATGAAATTCAGAACAAGCTATGGACAGAATGCATTAAAACATTCTATTGAGGTTGCACATTTATCCGGACTTATTGCAGGTGAAATTGGTGTTGATGTCAGATTAGCCAAAAGAGCTGGTTTATTACATGATATTGGTAAGTCGGTTGATCATGATATGGAAGGTTCTCACATTCAGATTGGTGTTGACTTGTGTAGAAAATACAAAGAGTCCCCAATTGTAATTAATGCAGTAGAAGCTCATCATGGAGATGTTGAACCAGAGACATTAATTGCTTGTATCGTTCAGGCAGCGGATACTATTTCTGCAGCTAGACCAGGTGCAAGAAGAGAAACACTTGAAACCTATACTAACAGACTAAAACAGTTGGAAGATATCACTAATGGCTTTAAAGGGGTGGATAAATCTTTTGCAATTCAAGCTGGTAGAGAAGTGCGTGTGATGGTTGTACCAGAACAGGTAAATGATGAGGAAATGATTTTACTTGCACGTGACGTATCAAAACAGATTGAGGCAGAGTTAGAGTATCCAGGACAAATTAAAGTTAATGTTATTCGTGAGTCTAGAGTAATTGATTACGCAAAATAACTTTTATGAATTATATTAATAACTCAGTTCAATTCCTATTTATTCTGAATAGGAATTGCTGAGTTTTTATATTCTATATATTTCTATTATAACCCCATTTTATAATAATATTATTTTATCAGTAGTTTGATTCGCAATAGGTTTTAGTATATTGGAAGTATTATTTCGTAAATAATTATATAATAGCGGCTGCTTTTGGCTGGTAGCCGAGTTTTACATATTAGATTGGTCACTATAAAAATGATGGATTTGACAGGGAAACTTTCATTATTTTAAAATGCTGCATGGCTAAATGATGGTTTTCTTGCGAAAATTAAGTGAAAGACAATAAAAAAAGAAAGAACATAAATTATTTCTTGCAATATGATAATATATATATTAAAATATCAATTAGTAAATTGATGATTTTAAATTAGATAAAAATTAAGGTGGTGCTAATAATGGCTTTAACGTTATCTAGAAAAGCTCAAGCGGTGAAACCTTCATCTACACTTGAGATTACAGCTAAAGCAAAAGAACTAAAGGCAAAAGGAATTGATGTAGTAGGATTTGGTGCAGGAGAACCAGACTTTAATACTCCTAAGAATATTTGTGATGTTGCATGTGACGCAATTCAGAGTGGTTTTACGAAATATACACCTGTTCCAGGTATTGTAGATTTGAAGCAGGCTATTTGTGATAAATTTGCTAAATTCAATCATTTGAACTATGAGCCAAATCAGATTGTGGTAAGCAATGGTGGAAAACATTCCTTGACTAATATATTCAGCGCAATTTTAAATCCAGGTGACGAAGTTATTATTCCAGTACCATTTTGGCTAAGCTATCCTGAGATCGTAAAATTGGCGGATGGCGTTCCTGTTTTTGTGAAAGCTACTAAGGAACAGAATTATAAGGTAACTGCTGAACAGATTGAAGCTGCTTGTACAGATAAAACAAAGGCACTTGTATTAAACAGCCCAAGTAACCCAACAGGTATGCTTTACACTCGTGAGGAGTTACAAGCAATTGCCGATGTTGTAGTAAAGAAAGATATTTATGTTGTTTCTGATGAAATGTATGAGTACTTAACATATGATGGGGCGGAACATATTAGCATCGCATCATTAAATGATGAGATTTATAAGAGAACAATTACATGTAGTGGTGTTTCTAAGAGTTATGCTATGACAGGATGGAGAATTGGATATACAGGCTCTTCTGCTGAGATTGCAAAACTTATGAGCAGTGTACAAAGTCATCAGACTTCTAATGCAAACAGTATTGCCCAGAAAGCTACACTAGAGGCGTTGACAGGTCCTCAGGATGAAATGCAGGCGATGACAGTTGAATTTGATAAGAGACGTAAATACATGTATGAGCGAGTAAGTAAAATGCCATTGGTATCTACATTGAAGCCACAAGGTGCATTTTATGTATTTATTGATGTAAGTGAAGTATTAGAAAAAGAGTATAAAGGTGAAAAAGTTTCAACTAGCACAAATATGGCAAAAATCTTAATTGATGAATTTAATGTTGCAGTGATTCCTTGTCCAGACTTTGGAGCACCAGAGTATATTCGTTTATCTTATGCGATTTCAATTGAGCAGATTGAAAAAGGATTAAACAGAATCGAAGATTTTTTAAACAAGTTACAGTAATAGAAAGGAAGTTATAACATGGCAACATTAGGTTTTATAGGCATTGGTAATATGGGATATGCAATGATGAAGGGTGCCTTAACAAAATATACGAAAGAAGAGCTGGCATTTACAAGTGTGGATGTGGAACGTAATAACCAGGTTTCTGCTGAAACAGGTGTTAATTGCTTGGCGAATAATGTTGACTTAGTAAAAAACTGTAAGTATGTTGTATTGGCAATTAAACCACAAGTATATGATGCTGTATTAAGTGAAATTAAAGGTTTTATTACAGAGAACCATGTTATTATTTCAATAGCACCTGGAATTTCTACAGACGATGTAGCTGAGAAGCTAGGTGGTAACGTAAAAGTGAGCCGTGCAATGCCAAATACTCCAGCTTTAGTGAACGAAGGTATGGCTGGTTTATGCTTTGGAAAAATACCAATGTCTGATCAAGAGAAGCAAACAGTAGTAGAATTTTTTGAATCCTTTGGCAGATGTGAGGTTGTAGATGAAAAGCTAATGAATGCTGTAGTATGTGCTAGTGGAAGTTCACCGGCTTATGTATATATGTTTATTGAAGCGTTAGCAGATGGTGCTGTAAAATACGGCATTCCAAGAGATAAGGCATATTCTTT
>DBKX01000220.1 GCA_002297865.1 Lachnoclostridium sp. UBA739 | reverse complement strand
AATTGTTCCACGTGGAACAATTAAAAAAGATATTCATTAGCAAAATGTTCCATGTGGAACATAATTAAATCAGATTTGAGAACATACAGTGATTGGTGGACCGAAGATAACAAAAAAAGGGCAAGATAGACGCTTGCCCTTGAAGTTAAATATAAGGAATGTGAATTTAGTTCTGATTGTCTTCGATATTATCAATCATATTTTGATAATAAGACATAGCTGCTTCATCAGGAGAATCGAGCATTTGCTCAAACATATGTTTTATTTGTTCTTTTACGGAAGCTCTGGTGATAAAAACTAATTGTGATATTTTCTTATCATTAGGCCATTCCTTCATTGTGGCTAGAGGATAGAGGTTACCCATTACAGCATGAACAATTACAGGTTTTTCTTGTCCTTCGAGATTGAGGATGCCTTTTATTCTTAAAATAGAATCACCGTAAAGATCCTGTACACTGCCTATAGCTGAAAGCAAAGCTAAAGGTTCTATGACTCCTTCATGTTCAATGCTAAAAGAATCAACATCGGTATGAGCAATTATTTTTGGCTTTGCAACTCCAACTGCTCCTTGAATACTGGCGGGGCGTAAGGAACTAGCTAATGGAGTTTTTATCTCAAGCCATGATTTAACCTGAGATTCATAATCTTGTGATGAATTTTGATAAGGACCAGTTTCAAGCAGTAATTTTGGTGAAATCTGACCCTTGATAACAGGATAAATTTTAGAATTCGGATTAATTTTTCTTGCCACATCATAAATTGGCTCTAAGGCGTCAGCATCAATTAAGTCTGTCTTGGAAACTAAAATAAGATCTGCAAGAGCGATTTGCTTGACTGCCTCGTATTGCTTTTTTAATTGAGTCGCAATAAATTGAGCGTCTAAGACTGTTACAGTGCCCGCATAATAAAAGTTATCTAAAAGATATTCATCACCGTTTAATGTGGCTATAACACCTGCAGGATCAGCTAATCCTGTAGTTTCGATAAGAACTCTTTTGAATTTTGGAATGATTCCTTGTTGAGCTTTTACCAGATTATTAGCTAAAGAGTCGACTAAGGCTCCTTGAAGAGAACAACATATACATCCAGAACCTAATAAAACGACAGTATCATCGACGCTTTCAACTAATTCATGATCCAGACCGACGTCTCCAAATTCATTGATTAAAACCAATGTATCTTTAAATTCTGGTGTATTTACCCAATGATTTAATAAAGTTGTTTTTCCGCTACCTAGGAATCCAGTAATGATATTAACGGGGATACGAGTATCAATTTCTTCAATTTCCATTTTAAACTCCGTTGTAGTGAACAGTTAGTATTTGTAGAGTATTTTTATGCAAGCTTAATACGCTATCATTGTCATTATCATGTAAGTTCGCATATCTATTGTTATTGCAATAACAATAGAATCGTTATGCAATAACATCACGGTAAAATTAAAAATCTAGTTTGTTGATAAACTGGATATCTTCCAATCACAGCAGAAAATTCAACGCGCGATTCAACGCTGTGTTTCTAATTTCGTCGCTTTCATTTAGTACGTCATGATAAGCCGAAGGTAATGACAAGACAATCGGTTGTTTATGGTCTGATGAGTGTAGCGAGAAAAAACGTTCCGTAGCCTTTGTCGAGACAACTTTGTCAAACTGGGCTGTTTGGATTAGTACCCTAACAGGGAGTTCACTTGTCATTCTAAAAAGGCTTTGCTGTTTTTTTAGGGCTTGATGGACAAAACCCCATGTAGGGGAGCCGATGGTCAGTTCCGGATGTTTTTTGTAATAGTTGTGGTACGCGTTGTACCTTATTTGACAATGCGAATGGTAGTTATCTTTAAAAGGAACCTGCTTGTACTCTTTTCCGTATGGAGTAAAGCTGTCTTTGATAAAGGGAAGAGAACCGAGTATGCCAGCTAACGATTTTAATAACCATGGAGCTAACTTGGTATGCGGCCATAAAAAAGGTGTAATAAGGGCGACTTTAAGAGGAAGTTTTTTTGTTGAGAATATTAAATCTAAGGCTAAAAGACCACCTAAAGAAAAAGCCAACAAGCCGAAATTATTTAGATTTAGTTTGTTGATCATGTAGTCTAAGTCTTTTGTTTCATCAGAAAAATCAATAATGTGGCATTTCTGATGATCTTTTAATAAACGATCTGCAATACCTTGTCCTCTAGCAAAAAGTACAGCAACTTTTATACCTGTTTTATATGTACAATATAAGAATTCTGCATATTTATGAGCTGTTTCGCCTCGTCCTGGGATCACAGCAATTGTTGTATGGAAGTAATGCGGTTCTGCAATTGCCGCACGTATTTTTACTCCGTCACCACGATCAAATGTAAGGATTTTTACTTTTTCATTCCAGAAACATTCGATTTCTTCATATTTAGAAGCAAAATCAGTGGCTGACAGCCATGTAGACGCAGGTAATTGTTGCATACAGCCTCCTTAAGAAATCGTAGGCCGAGCATGTAATAGACCTTAAGCCTCCAATAAAAATGTTTCGAAGGCTTTAGGAGCAAGGC
>DBKX01000310.1:4328-9105 GCA_002297865.1 Lachnoclostridium sp. UBA739 | reverse complement strand
ATAGGTTTTATGATTTGGCCAGCCACAGCCTAATAAGGCAACGATAAATGTTTTTCCATCCCGTACCAAGGCACCAACATAACAGTATCCCGCCTTTGATGTAAAACCAGTTTTTCCTGACAAAGCACCTTCCATCATAGATAGAAAAGCATTGTGGTTCACTACCGAAAAGCTTCTTGAACCAGCCTCATTGGAAAAGGTAGCTGCAGGTGTTCTTGTAATCTCAAGAAATTCCTTACTCTTTTGCGATTCTTTGATACAATACCTCATAATCCTAGCCAAATCCGTTGCCGTTGTAGAATGCTGACCTTGCCCGTCAATAGCATCTAATCCGTTAGGTGTAACAAAATTCCTGTTCTTGCATCCGATATCCATTGCCTTTTGATTCATCATAGCTGCAAAGCCTTCCACAGAACCTCCAATATGTTCTGCAATGGCTACTGCACTGTCATTGTGTGACTCTAACATCAAAGATAAAAGAAGATTTTTTAGTTTAAATTGTTCCCCTGACTGAGCATTTAATTGAACATCTGGCTGTTTGGCAGCATATTTTGACACCGTTACAACATCCTCCAGATTTCCATTTTCCAAGGACACAATACAGGTTAAAATCTTAGTCGTACTAGCATTCGCTTTTGGGTCGTATCCGTTTTTTTCATACAAAACACGCCCACTATCTCCATCTAATAAGCATGCAGACTGGGCGTACAGCTGACTTAGTTCTTTCGGTGTTTCTGCTGCTGTCTCTTTTGTGCTTTCTGTATTGATAACTTGCACACTCTCCGCACTAACAGTATCATGAAAAACAACAAAAGACCCAGTACATAACATAACTACTAGCTCTAATAGAGCAATATATCGAAATATTAATTTCAAAAAAATCACATCCAATCTGCATTTACTCTCTTAAATATATGAGATAAGCACAGTTTTTATGAATGTGATTTTTTATGAAATCATATTAGTTTGTTTCATCTTGTCATCCCCTATGCTTTTTTCACTTAACATAAGTAAATTCTGTCTTAAGAACGAAAAATGATTTCCCCTGTTTTTGCATCCATGGATTCCACAATCGCAAGTGATTCCAAACGTACTCCCTTGTCCCTGATAAGTTTTCCACCATTTTGGAATCCTTTTTCTACTGCAATTCCGATACCTTCAAGCGTTGCTCCTGAATCATTTACCATGTTCATAAGACCTTCTAAAGCACAGCCATTTGCTAAGAAATCATCAATAATTAATACATGATCATCTTTTCCTAAGAACTTCTTTGACACAATTACATCATAGTCCTTTGAATGAGTGAAAGAATGAATTCGAGAGGTATATACTTCACCATCGATGTTAAGAGTCTGTGTTTTTTTTGCAAATACAACTGGCACGCCAAACTGTTGTGCAACAATACAGGCAATTCCAATTCCGGATGCTTCGATGGTTAAAATCTTGTTAATTGTCCTGTCTCCAAACAATCGTTTCCACTCTTTTCCCATCTCAGCAAATAAATTGGTATCCATCTGGTGATTTAAGAAACTGTCCACCTTTAAAATATTTCCTTCTTTTACAATACCGTCTTTTCGGATTCTTTCTTCAAGTAATTTCATTGATACTTCCTAGCCTTTCTTTCATAGTATGCAATTATACTTATAAATATAATCTCATTTATTATAACACATTATAAGAAAGATGCAACAAGAACGATTCTTCTTCACGACATAATTAATTTTCATCAGGAGCATCATACTTTCATTTTATTACAAATTGCAACATCGTATATGCTATTATGTGAATGCAACGAGAAAACCATACACATTACACAAATATCTAACACATATATTAGAAATTTTATATTTATTTCACATTTTCCATCCTATATCATTATATTGTACAGGAAATCTTTACTCATATCTTACCTACTACACTTTCATTTCCTATACACATACAACAATTTCACATAGTATAAGGAGGTTATAATAGTGCATTTAAAAAAGAAAAAAGGATTGCAAAGAGCCTTTGCCGGCATGTTAGCTATGGCAACTGCATTCACCATGCAGCCACATATGCTTGGAGGGCTACATATCGTTCCATCCAAGACAACCGTTAAGGCCGCTTCCACCATCACTACAAAGAATGCCAACAAATTCACATGGGACAATGCAAATGTTTACTTTTTGTTAACGGATCGTTTTAATAACGGTGACAAGTCCAATGACCATGCTTATAACAGAGGTCTGGACCAAAATGGTAACGTTATCAATTACAATGACAAAGGTGCTACTTTCCATGGAGGCGATTTCAAAGGAATTACAGATAAGATAAATGAAGGATATTTTACCGATTTAGGTGTGAATGCACTTTGGATCAGTGCTCCATACGAACAAATTCATGGCTATGTTATAGGTGGGGATGGAAGCGAAAGTTATGCTCACTACTCTTATCATGGCTACTATGTATTAGACTATACGGATACCGACAAAAATTTTGGTACAGAAGAAGAATTCAAAACGTTAGTTGATACAGCTCATAAACATGGGATTCGTATTGTTATGGATATCGTTATGAATCATTCTGGTTATAATACAATCTACGACATGAACGAGTACGGATTTGGTACATTAAAAAATGGCTGGCAAGATGCTTACTTCCGTTCTTCTGGAATTAATAACTCCACTTACCATGGTGTAATTGACTATGAATCTTCTAGTACAGACTGGGGCAAATGGTGGGGTTCAAACTGGGTTCGCTCTGGTTTACCTGGATATACACAAGGCGGTTCTACCAACCAATTAATGAATCTTTCTGGTTTGCCTGATTTCAAAACCGAATCTACTAATACCGTATCGATTCCTACATTCCTAAAAAATAAGTGGACGAAAGAAGGAAGATACAATGAAGAAGTTTCTAAATTAAACTCTTACCTCTCTTCCCATAACATGAGCATGACCGTAAGAAACTGCCTAACATACTGGTTACAATCCTGGGTTCGCGAATACGGTGTTGACGGTTTCCGCTGTGATACTGCAAAACACGTAGAATACGCTTCCTGGAAAACATTAAAAAATGCATGTGTGGAAGCTTTAGATGATTGGAAATCCAAAAACCCAGACAAGGCATTAGACGACAGCAAATTCTGGATGACAGGTGAAGTTTGGGATCATGGTGTATACAAAGATGAATATTATACACAAGGTGGATTCGATTCTATCATTAACTTCAGTACACAAGGTGCTGGTCTTTTAAGCAAGAATCGTGTAGCAGGAACTTATCAGGGGTTTGCAGACAGCATCAATTCCGATCCAGACTTTAATGTATTATCTTACATATCCTCACACGATAGTGTTTTAACAAGAGGGAATTCAATCTATAACGGTTCAGCCTTCTTATTATGTCCTGGTGCAGTTCAGATTTACTACGGAGATGAGTCAGACCGCCCATATGACAATACTGCTGCTGCAAATGGTCAACACAATCTTCGTTCCGATATGAACTGGGATAGCATGAACCAGGAAACATTAGCACACTGGCAAAAAGTTGGTACATTCCGTAATAATCATATTGCAGTAGGTGCTGGTCAAAACGCAGCTCTTGAAACAAACGATGGAGTTGCATTTTCTAGAACCTATACCAATACAGCAAAGGATATTTCCGATAAAATTGCTGCTTGTATTGGATGTACAAGTAATACAGATGTTACAATCGACGTTTCTTCCCTATGGGCCGATGGTCAATATCTTGTAAATGCTTATGATTACTCCTGTGCAGTTGTTACCAATGGCAAGGTTACATTTAACAGCGGAGCAAACGGAACAATCCTTATCGAAGAACCAGACGGAATGCCTTTAGCAAGCGTAATTGGCAATCCTTGGTTTAGCGGTACTGAAACAGTTACATTAACCCTTTCTGGTGCTGATTTCGCCAAAGTATCTGTAGATGGTGCTAAGAAATTCATCGCCCATGATGGTGATACTTTCACAATTGGGGAAACTGCTTACCCTGGTGACGTAGTAAAAGTTCAAGTGGAAGCTACCAATGAATACGGTACAAGAACTGCTACTTTCTCCTTCAATAAGTTAGAAGAAGAAATCATCCCAACATCCGCAGTTCCAACACCTACACCATCTCAAACAGTAACTCCTTCTGAGGAACCTTCCCCATCTCCAATTGTTTCCGAAGGACCTGTTATTGTAGAAGACACTGTATATGTAAAAGCGGATTTCGTCCCTTATGTTTATGCTTGGAAAGGGTCTAGCACTCCGCTAGCTGGTTCTTGGCCTGGTACAAAAATGACACAGACTGCGGACGGCTACTACAAATTATCTCTTGGTACATCAGATGATTACAATGTCGTAATTAACAATGGTTCTGGCCGTCAGACAAAGGATATCACTGATTTACAAGGTGGCACTTGGATTACAGTTAAATCCGATATGTCTTACACAATTGACAAACAGATACAATCTGAAATTCCTGCATCTAGCAAAGATATTCTATATGTAGAAGCGGCAGAAGCTCCATATGCATATGCATGGAAAGATTCCAGTACAGCATTAGCTGGTTCTTGGCCTGGCACAAGGATGTCAGAAAAGAATGCAGATGGATACTATGTATTAGATTTGAATTCAACAGACGCATACAATGTCGTATTACATAACGGTTCTGGCAAACAGACAAAAGATATTACTGGTCTAACAGCCGGCACATGGATTAAATTAAACAGCGATATGTCTTACACAGTGGTAAAAACAGGTGGTTCCTCTACCAATCCTACACCTGCTGTTTC
>DBKX01000310.1:4057-4287 GCA_002297865.1 Lachnoclostridium sp. UBA739 | reverse complement strand
CGGAAAGTACAACTGTACAAGGAACAGGAAAACATACTTTTACATTTAAAGTAGCAAGTGCAACAGGCGCTGCTCCAACAATTTATATCTGGGATGATGCCAAATGCTATACTAATGCATTTCCTGGTTCAACGATGACAGAAAAAGACGGTGACTATTATACTATGACATTAAAGTCTGATTCTACCTCTTTAAATTGTATCGTAAGCTATGGAAACAGTTCAACACAA
>DBKX01000310.1:0-4044 GCA_002297865.1 Lachnoclostridium sp. UBA739 | reverse complement strand
TTACAGGTACTGTTACCATTACAAACGAAGGTTCTACTTTCAAAAATTGCAAGGTTGAAAAATCTGCTCCTGTAGAATCCAATTATTCCAAATTAAAAGCTGCAACCCGTTCTATTAAGAACTTAACAGCCGAAAACTTTACAACAGAAACTTACAATGCAGTATATGCCTTCGTTAAAGAAGCAGATGCTCTTATCGCTTTAGGCGAAGACAATGCCGACAAAGCAAGTGTAGATGCTCTTCTTGCAAAAGAAAAGGCAGCATTGGATTCCTTACAGCTTGCAAAACCTGTTGTGAATGAAATTCGCTCCGGTGCAACTACAATTTCAGGTACTGCTGCTTATGGCTGTACTGTTACTGTTACTGTAAATGGCAAAACTTATACAACTATCGCAGATGATATAACTGGCATATGGAGTGTTTCCGTAAGTTCTATAAGAACTGGCAACTCCGTCAAAGTTGCTTGCACACTTGATGCTTATCTCTCTAACAGCATCACATTAACTGTTTAATTATACCTCACAAAGTCAAAAGAGCTTAATATTGCATATAATAGATTCCTTTTTCAAAATATTTACCAGTTTTCAATATTTTCCACTTTATCCTTGACCTGACAGACAAAAGAGTTTAAAGTTATTACATCAAATCTTTAGAGAAGGAAGCATGTATAATGGAAATGATTACGACGAAACTTGAACAATTAAGACAGATTATGAAAGAAAAACAAATCCATGCATACGTTGTATGTACAGACGATTTTCATGGGTCTGAATATGTAGGAGAATATTTTAAAATGCGCCAGTTTTTATCTGGTTTCACTGGCTCTGCTGGTACATTAGTAGTACTTGAGAATGAAGCTGCTCTTTGGACCGACGGACGCTATTTTCTTCAAGCTGCTGCTCAGTTAGAGGGCAGCACCATCACTCTCATGAAAATGGGAGAACCTGGCGTTCCAACAATTGAAGCGTATTTAGCAGAAAAATTAAGCTCAAACAATATAGTAGGTTTTGACGGACGAACTGTCACTTGTGCATTTGTAAACAAGTTAGAAGAAAAACTAAGCGAAAAACAGATTACGTTTGCATGGGATACGGATTTAGGAGACATGGTCTGGAAGGAGCGACCTGCCTTATCCAAAGAACCAGTTTGGGAATTAGATATCCAATATACTGGCATGTCAAGAGAAGAAAAACTTGCAAAAGTCAGAGAGAAAATGACAGAACTAGGAACCGATTTATTCGTACTTACCTCTCTTGACGATATTGCATGGCTCCTTAACCTTAGAGGAAATGATATCCGCTGTAACCCAGTATTTTTATCTTATATGCTAATCGGACAGAAGGATGCCACCTTATTTATTGAAAATAGTATTGTAGCTGATAACATAAAAGAAAAACTTGCAAACTGTCATATTGCACTGAAAGATTATGACGACTTATATCAGGAATTAAAAACAATCTCTGATAAAAGAACAGTTCTTTTGGATACTTCAAAGGCAAACTATATGGTAAAAATGTGTATCCCTGGTTCTGTTACCATAGTAGACTGTATGAGTCCAATCACTTTCATGAAAGCAGTCAAAACGCCAACTGAATGTGAAAACACTCGTCTAGCCCATGTTAAAGACGGTGTTGCGGTAACACGTTTTATGTACTGGCTCAAACATACAATTGGAAAAAGCGAAATTACAGAACTAAGTGCTGCTAAGAAACTAGAAGAATTCCGTCAGGAACAAGAAGGATACATCGAACCAAGCTTTGAACCTATCATGGCTTACGGCGCACATGGGGCAATCGTTCATTACTCCGCCACAAAGGACTCTAACGCTACACTAGAACCAAGAAGCTTTTTACTTAGTGATACTGGTGGACAATATTACGAAGGAACTACCGATATTACAAGAACATATGCCCTTGGCGAATTGACCGATGAAGAGAAGAAAGCATATACACTTGTATTAATGGGACATCTAAATTTAAAGGCTTCTAAATTTCTTTACGGAATCCGTGGTATGAATTTAGATTCCATTGCAAGGGAACCTCTTTGGAGATACGGCATGAATTACAACCATGGCACTGGTCATGGCGTTGGTTTTCTTCTAAATGTGCATGAAGGACCTAACTCTTTCCGCTGGCAAAATCCTGACAATATCGTAACAAGTGCTGTTTTGGAAGAAGGGATGATTACATCTAATGAGCCTGGTGTTTATATAACGGATCGATTTGGAGTTCGTCTTGAGAATCTGATTGTATGCAAGAAGGATATTCAAAATGAATTTGGACAGTTTATGGGGTTTGAAAATCTGACAATGGTACCGTTTGACTTGGATGCAGTAGATACTTCCTTTATGTCAGACCGCGAAGTTGAACTGTTAAACCAATATCATGAAGAGGTCTATCAGAATATTTCACCATATTTGGAGGGTGATGAAAAGGAATGGCTTAGAGAGGCGACTAGAAAGGTTGGAAAATAGAATCTATTTGTAAAAAGAAGGATGCTGTGTTTTTCTCAAACGCTACATCCTTCTTTGTTTATGTACATTCCTTAGATGTACATTCATTTCTCACTATCTAGAATTTTTCAGCTTCTTTAAATATTCATCTTTCAATTTATTCTTCTCTTCTAGCAGTGCTATCTTTTTCTTTAGAGCATCAAGATAGTCCGTTGTAACCTTTACGCCGCCTCGAACCGCAACGTCTTCATGATTACTCATTTCCTGTAACCACTGGCGAATGGATTTCTCACGAATTTCGTTAAATGTATTGTCTTCTGGCATAAACATGCTATCGTTCTTCCTTTCTTTATCATAAGACTTATACCTGCCTCTTTAATACTTTGCACAAACTGCCTTCCTTATAGAAAACTCTGTCTCCTTCTGCTATATTACATTCATACAGCCACCCGTCTTTTTCTTTCATGATTTTTTCATTGCCTGCCTCATCCTTCAGATAAACCGTAGCCATAGGAACTGTCCCATCTGGAATCCCCTCACAGCCAAAGTCCGGATCATCTATTCTTATCACCGTATAAATTTCTTCCATCCTAATGCCTCAACCCTCAATTTTCTATACTTACCTACTTATTTACCAAAAATCGTCATATACAATAGCAGAAGTATCAATATACTGATTCTCACCAATATTCTTAATTCTCGTAAATCCAAATACCTCTAACGCTGTGACGATAAACCGCATAAGCATCTGGGGATGTTCCTGTAAAGAAACGCCCTCGTTATGAATCATTTCCTGATCATAATGCTCAAATGTACTACCCAACCGCTTTTCAATCTCTGTAGACATTTCGTCTCCTATATCACAAAGGTAATATGTTAACACTTTAGTAACCCCATGTATGTCTTCTCTTAGTCCCTTTGTGTCCATAGGTAACTCCTTTACAAGCCCCATATCCTTATAGTTCATATTTTCGGAAATCCATGCTTCAAAGGTTCTCCATAAAATTGTAATCCCATCTGCACTTTCTTTCACAATATGAACTTTCTCTACTAGCTCCTTATAAGAAACTTTCAACTGTTTTTCTTTCACACTCAGCACGTCCTCAGCAATTAATCCAAACATGATTTGCCAAGATGTGTGTGTGGAATATACAATATGTTTTAAATCTTTTTCTTCTTCTGCTGTCAAAGTTCGCAACTCAAAAATGCCTTCTCTCATTTACGTCACCTGCTCACAATGCCTTTCTTTTGTATTCCCTTTTATGGTAAATGATTTTTGCATGAATTGCAAGGGAGAATATTCAATCATGCAGAATCACATTTTAAGTATAAAAGACACTGTTGTCTTGCCCAACAGCGCCTTTTCTCCTATATTTTAAATACTGTCAGTTCCGGTTTATTAAACACACGCAACCTTATACTGTGCACCCCAAGCCCCTTTGATAGAATCATTTTCGTTCTTTCCGACTCAAATGTTCCATAATCATACTTAGGAAAGATTCGATAATCTGGAGCAATTACGCCACCAAGCACTGGCAAAATCATAATACCACCGTGTACATGACCTGAAAGCACCAAATCAACGTCTCACT
>DBKX01000104.1 GCA_002297865.1 Lachnoclostridium sp. UBA739 | reverse complement strand
AACAGAGTCAGAGGATTTTAATGCCTCATTGAGTACTAAAGAAGATTCTCCTAATACTTTGTTGGAAGCTGATAGAGGAGCAGAACCATTCTTCTGTGCCTGGTTTATACGATGTTTCTTTCCGCTTTTTGATTTATCATTACTTCTCTTAGACACCTTTACAAATGACCGACTTCCATTCGTAATATCTTTTCTATTATTATCACGTGTGGAATCAACTTGAGAATTTTTATTTGGGTAATTACTTGCTGTATTCTTTACTGTTCCATTGTCATTTTGCTTGTCTGGTAAATTTGTTCCATCAGAACCTGTACCATCAGCAGCTTTATCTATGTGCTGCTGCCCTTCAGGAACATTTTGTTTTTGTTTCTTCTTATTCTTGTCTTTTGATGCTTCTGAAGAACTAGAAGAGGTATTTTTATCTTTCTTATTCTTATTCTTATCTTTATCCTTATTCTCTTCTTTTTTCCTTTTCGCTTCTTCATCCTGAAGTTTTTTTAGTGTATTTTCTGCATCAACTAAAATCTGATAATTTTTCACTCTTGCTTTCTGGTCTGCCGTTAAGTTATTGTACAAGTTCCTTATTTGTTGTATCAGCGCTTGTTTTTCAAGTGTTACAGTTCCAATGGATGCGATTCTCTGATCCATATCTAGCGCAACATCTTTATCAATTTCTATTTGATCTAGACAGGAAATGGCATCTTCCAGAACATAGGCGTTACTTACCTGTTTTTTCTGCCCTGCCGTCAAAGCATTAAATGCATCCCGTACTCGATAAACCTCCTCTTTATCAGACTCTTGAATTTTACTAGGAAGAGAATTAATCAGAGCCTTGACCTCTCTCACTCCTGTCACATCAGTACAGTCAAATAAATTCTTCTGCCCTCTATAACATCTTACTAATGAAACAATGGCCCTTGCACACTGACTTTCATCTCCCTGGTAATTTAAGGATAACTCTGGATGGGCAATAATGTAGTCTAATATAGTATTTCCATTTTTCACATACGCATCAGATAAATAGTCTACATTTAAAAGAGCAAGGAGCATCTGAGCTTGCGCATCTGTCCATACATTATTGTTACAATGAGTATATGGAGAATAAAATGTACCAAATCCAGTTATACTTCGTTGAAGCCAAGGAAGTACTTCATTTTCCACGTAATTTTTGATTGCATAGGCATCTGGATTGCTCATCGTAGCATTTTTATTATAAAAAAGGAAAACTGGCTGCATATACATAGTTGCCATATCATCCGCACTATAATTTTCACGTTTAGAACTTAACATCTGCTCTTTCACAAGCCCTTTTGCATAAGACAAATAATCTCCATACCGTCCGCTATATAGTGCATATGCTAAATAATGCTGGGCAAAGTATTTTCCATTTGGATCACTGTCTATAAGTTCTTTAATAAGATTATCACCAGCCACATCGGCTGGGTCAAATCCCATGGCTGTTATAGCCAATACAAACCTTGATGTTTCTGTAGTTTCTGGCCGCTTTCCAACTGAAACCTGATAATTTTTATATTCGTTCCATATATTGGATAATCTCAAAAACATTTCATCCTTACTTGAACCTGATGGATAATAATTTGCTCTGGCACAAGTAAAGTCGAACCATGTATTATCCATCGCTTCTGGACCATATTTTGCATAAACTGCATTCAATATGGTTCTTGCTGCCTCTTCTGCTTTCTGAATTTTTTGATTTTTCTCATCTGTTGTCAAAGTATTGCTTTTGGAATATCCATCGTAATAGATTCCTGCAGTTGACCCATAATGAAAATCTGTTACATAAAATTCATACTCATCATTCTTTTTATAAGAAAAGCTGAAATAATCATCGGGACTCGTTTTTGAAAAGTCCTGTATCACTCCGTTTACTGGCACATCTACTAGAAAATCCTGTTTCCACTTTTCTTCTCGTAAAACAACTTGTACTTGATAGCCGGAAAGCAAATTAGAAAATTGTTCTTTCACCTTATCATCTTTACCAGCATACTCAATATCGGCGTCTAATGGAAAATAACATGCTCCCATAGCGGAAGAGGAATCAAATACAAAATCTCTCACATTTACTTCGATAGATACTGGTACTTTCGTAATAAACTGTAACTCTGGAAAATCAGTGCGAAGCATAGGATAGCCGTCATTTTGCTCCGCATCCATTATCCATATATTTTCAAAATCAAACCCATCATAGGTTGATTGAAGTTTCAAATTTTCTTTGGTACATGGAGTACCTAATTTTTTATAAGTGTCCTGTACTAAATAGTAACTATTTGTTACATTTTTACTTGCTATGCCGTACAAAAATATCTGCTTCTTTTCTGTTGTTGATAGGATTCCATAATATATGCAATTGTTTACGGTACCTGTATTACCGTATACTATCCCCGCAATCTTAGGTTTCTTTTTGGTCGTGCTTATATTAGCCGAACTTACACAATCTGTGATGGTTCCGCTATTTGAATAACAAAAGCTGGCGTAATTATTATTTGCCCCCGTTATGTAACCACTTACTGCACATTGTGAAATAGTTCCTTCATTATAAAATGCAAAAGCTGTTCCCAAACGAGCATCAATCAAATTAACATTTTTCATAGTAAGATTACGAACCTTACCATTCTCCCCAATCGTTAAAAATAACGCTTCAGAAGAATTACTCCACCCTTCAATACAATGTCCTCTTCCATCAAATGTTCCCTGAAACTTTACATTTGAGGCATCTCCTATTGTTCCAATTGTACCTACATCACAACCTTCTTTCAATGTGATATCATTTAAGAGATAAACTACTTTTCCACTATAATCTACTTGATCGAACATAGAATCACGAAAAACTTTTAAATCCTGTGCGTTAGAAATTATATATGCTTCGTTTGTTTCATCCCATAATGCTTCATATGTATAATCCTGTTCGTTCGTTTCCTCTGCTTCTGTATCTTCTGTAGCTTTTGGCTCTGGAT
>DBKX01000107.1:418-3863 GCA_002297865.1 Lachnoclostridium sp. UBA739 | reverse complement strand
GTTAAGAATATTGCGAAAACGTTGCGTATTGAAGAAAATAGAGTAAATGTTAAGGCAACAACGGAAGAAGGACTAGGATTTACAGGAAGTGGAGCTGGTATCTCTTCTCAAGCAATCTGTTCCTTAAGTACAGTTTCCAATTACAAATACGGAGACCCAATGTTAGGTGGAGGTAAGGATTGCTCAGGTTGTAGCGGATGCTGCAAGCATTAAAAATGATGGGGGATTAGAATGAAGCTGACTGTGATTAGTAAGGATGGGCAGCAGGTGATTTCCATGAGAGAAGGATTATCTGTATTGCAGGCTTTGACGGAAAACAAAATATATGTAACATCACCTTGTGGTGGTAAAGGAATTTGTGGAAAATGTAAAATTCGTCTGGTTAAGGGAACGCTTCCTGTAACAGAAGCGGATAGACGTATTTTAACAAAAGAGCAGATAGAACTGGGAATCCGCCTGGGGTGTCGGGCGTACCTAACAGAGGATGCTACAATTGAAGTAGAAAAGGAAGAAGAATTTCAAGTTGTCATGAATGCAATGGAAGTTTCTGAAAATATAAAACAAAATGAGGATGCACAGTATGGTATCGCAATTGATATTGGAACAACTACCATTGCAATGGAAGTAGTGGATGTTAAAAATAAAGTAATACAAAACAGTTATGGAGAACTGAACCGTCAGAGAAGTTATGGTGCAGATGTGATTTCAAGAATTTCAGCATGTAATGCAGGCGATTTAGAAAAACTTAGAGACACAATAAGAAATCAATTGCGTGAAATGATTCAACGATTTGAGCTTCACTCTATTTCGAAAATTGCAATTTCTGCTAATACTACTATGTGCCATATCTTAATGGGGTATCCTTGTGAGACTCTTGGTGTCTATCCCTTTGAACCTGTAAATGTAAATACAATCCGTACTAACAGTCAGGATTTGTTTGGTGATAGTATACCATTCTGTCAGGTAGTGATATTGCCAGGAATCAGTACTTTTGTAGGAGCGGATATTGTAAGTGGTCTAGTTTCCTGTGGATTTTCTGAAACAGAAAAGGTGTCTGTTTTAATTGACTTGGGAACCAATGGAGAAATGGCGATTGGAACAAAAAATCAGATTTTAGTAACAAGCGCAGCTGCTGGACCAGCATTCGAAGGTGGAAATATTTCGTGTGGCACTGGTTCTATTCCAGGAGCAATATCTTCAGTCGAGATTCAATACGGTATGGCTAAGGTAAGAACAATTCAAGATAAAGATCCTGTAGGGCTTTGTGGCTCAGGTGTGCTAGAATTGACAGCTGAGTTACTATCTAATGAACTCATAGACGAAACAGGTGCATTAGATGAGAGATATTTTGAGGAAGGCTTTCCAGTAGCTCTATCGAACAAAGGAGAAGTTGTATTTACTCAAAGAGATATCAGAGAAATCCAGATGGCAAAATCAGCGGTATATTCTGCAGCGACTCTTATGACAAGGCGGTACGGTGTCAAAATAGATGATGTGGATAAAGTCTATTTGGCAGGCGGGTTTGGATTTCATGTCAATATAGAGAAAGCAATTGCAATAGGTTTGTTGCCAAAACAGTGGAAAGAAAAGATAACGGTTGTGGGTAATGCTTCGTTAAGAGGAGCGGAACTTGCGTTAGTGGAGGATGATTTTATAAGGAAAGCAGAAGCGGTTGTGGAAGTGGCAAGTGTATTAGCACTAGCAAATGATAAGGATTTTAGTGAATTATATACAGAAAATATGTTTTTTGAGTAATTATTGTATTATTACTACACAAGAAAATGGAAATGGAACTTGACAAAGAATAAATGTTTGCATAGAATAATTTATATGTGTAAATGCGAAGATTAGAAAGAGTAATTGATTGGATTGCAACAGAGAGAGAATGTTACCAGCTGAAAGCATTCTTTGCAGGAAGATGAATGAAGTGCCTCTAGGAGCAGATTAGATGAACTGTAGTAGTTTAATCCGGTAACTGCCGTTATAGTAAGGAGATTATTATGGGAATGCATTATGCTGTAGTGTCATTTTCTGATAAAATAGAGTGGAACCGCGATAACGTCGCCTCTTGTATTTTAGTACAGAGGTGATTTTTTTGTTTATAAGGATGTTAAACATAAGGAGTGATTTTTGTGGGATTTATTAAATATGTACAGGAAGAAATACAGATTATAAAGGACAGAGATCCTGCTATTAAATCCGACATGGAAGTATTTCTGTATCCAAGTTTTAAAGCGGTCTTGCGATACAGGGTAGCACATAAGCTTTATTTGAAGAAACATTATTTTCTGGCTAGATGGATATCACAAAGAACGGTGCGAAAGACAGGTATAGAGATTCACCCAGGTGCAACAATAGGAAAGGGACTGTTTATTGATCATGGCAATGGGGTTGTGATTGGAGAAACGGCAATCCTTGGAGATAATGTTACGCTGTATCAAGGTGTAACGTTAGGTGGTACAGGAAAAGAAAAGGGGAAAAGACATCCTACTCTCGGTGATAACGTTATGGTGAGCACAGGTGCCAAAATACTAGGTTCTTTTACAGTCGGAGAAAATTCTAAAATTGGTGCTGGAAGTGTAGTTTTAAAGGAAGTGCCACCGAATTCAACCGTTGTAGGTGTTCCAGGGCATATTGTGAAAAGTGCAAACATTAAAAGACCTTGTGAAGAGCTGGATCAGGTACATTTGCCAGACCCTGTGGAGATGGAACTAAATCGTTTGCAGCGTGAAAATCAAGAACTTCGCAGTATACTTGAAAACTTCAATAAGAATTTAGAAGATTATAAAAAAATAAAATAAAAGCAATCTAGGAGGAAGTTATGAAGATTTATAATACTCTTACCAAATCAAAAGAAGAATTTGTACCTTTAGAAGAAGGAAAAGTAAAAATGTATGTATGTGGACCTACTGTATACAATGATATTCACATTGGAAATGCTAGACCAATGATTGTATTTGATACAGTGAGAAGATATTTTGAATATAAGGGATACGATGTGAATTATGTTTCCAACTTTACGGATGTTGATGATAAGATTATCAAAAAGGCAAATGAAGAGGGAGTTACTTGTAAGGAGATTACAGAACGTTATATCAAATCCGTCAAAGAAGACATGGCAGCAATGAATGTTAAGCCTGCAACGGTACATCCAAAGGCAACAGAAGAAATTGGTGGCATGATTGAGATGATTCAGACATTAATCGACAAAGGTCATGCCTATGAAAAAAATGGAACCGTGTATTTTAAAACAAGAAGTTTCAAAGGATATGGAAAGTTATCCAAAAAGAATATTGATGATTTAGAGTCAGGAGCAAGAATTGCTGTAAATGAAGAAAAAGAAGATCCGCTTGATTTCGTATTATGGAAACCAAAAAAAGAAGGCGAACCAGCTTGGCCATCACCATGGTCTGAAGGTCGTCCAGGATGGCACATTGAATGTTCT
>DBKX01000107.1:0-412 GCA_002297865.1 Lachnoclostridium sp. UBA739 | reverse complement strand
TCTGAAATGAGTAAAAAATATCTTGGAGAGCAAATTGATATTCATGCAGGTGGAGAAGATCTGATATTCCCTCATCATGAAAATGAAATTGCACAGAGTGAAGCGGCTAACGGCAAAGAGTTTGCAAAATACTGGATTCACAATGGATTCTTAAATATTGATAACAAGAAAATGTCCAAATCAGAAGGAAACTTCTTCACTGTAAAAGAAATAGGTGCAAAATTCCCACTAGAAGTGTTACGTTTCTTTATGCTTAGCGTACATTACCGTAATCCTATTAACTTCAGTCGTGAGCTAATGGAAGCAACTCAAACAAGTTTAGAGCGTATCAAAACAGCAGTATTTAACTTGAATGATTTATTAAAAACAGTAGAAGACAAAGAGATGACTGCTGAGGAGACAAAAGAATTGG
>DBKX01000009.1:5102-5602 GCA_002297865.1 Lachnoclostridium sp. UBA739 | reverse complement strand
GCAGGTTCGAATCCTGTCACTCCGGTCGTTACATAATTTACAACATAAATAGTATTTATTAGCAAGATTCACTTTTCTTTAGAATATGAATATTTTAAGAACAAAAAAGGAGAAATCATATGTACACAGAAAACGTATTAGATTTAATTGGCAATACACCTTTAATCGGGTTAAAACCTTCTACTGGATGCAACATCTTTGCGAAAGCGGAATTTTTGAATCCAGGTGGCAGCATTAAAGACCGCGTAGCAAAAAATATGATAATCCAAGCGGAGAAAAAGGGAGTTTTGAAACCGGGAATGACAATTATCGAGCCAACTTCTGGCAATACTGGTATAGGAATTGCTCTCGCCGGAGTACGTCTTGGTTACAAAGTCATAATTGTAATGCCTGAGAATATGAGTGAGGAGCGAAAAAAACTAATTCGTGCTCTTGGTGCAGAATTGGTTTTAACACCAGCAAATTTAAGCATCGGCGGTTCCGTTGATGAGGCTGAACGT
>DBKX01000009.1:4072-5061 GCA_002297865.1 Lachnoclostridium sp. UBA739 | reverse complement strand
TCCGATCAATATTTTATGCCACAGCAATTTAAGAACCAAGACAATCCCAATATACACTATGAAACGACTGCTCGCGAGCTTTATGAACAGCTTGACCACAAAGTAGATATTTTCGTAAGCGGCTTAGGAAGTGGCGGAACCTTACAAGGCATTGGCAAATTTCTTAAGGAACAAAATCCTAACGTTAAAATTGTTGCTGTCGAGCCTAAGAATGTTTCCGCTCTTCTAGGAGATGAGCCTGGACTTCATAGTATTCAGGGTATTGGAGATGGTTTTATTCCAGATATCTTAGATACAAAGCTTATCGACGATGTTGTAGAAGTAACCGATGAAGACGCCTTTGAAACAACACGCCAACTGGCCCGCGTTCAAGGTTTACTTTGTGGAACATCATCAGGTGCTAATGTATGGGCAAGTAAATACATTACACAAAAATATGGCAAAGATGCCGTAATTGCGACTGTTCTTGCTGATCGTATGGAACGGTATTTTAGTACGGGGCTATTATAATATTATAATCCAAAGAGCTGCCGCTTCACGATTTTTCAATCGGTAAAGCGACAGCCCCTTCATTTTCTATTAAAACACCTTTTAGGGAGTGTTTTACAATAATATTACTTTATTTTGAATAGCAATAGCATACTGAATATACCGTTATGGAACTTTCTCTGGCACTGACAAGAATCTTATCTAACTTTCCTGAGAAATCACTTGTTCCAAACGCATTTACACAGTTATCATATGAATACTTCGCATAGTTATGTCCGTTTACATAACCAGTCTCACTTATTGAAACTTTAGCCCATTCAGAACCACCTGACCAGCTTTGAAGAACTAAATCAAGGTCTTTTTCCTGACCTGAATATTCTACATAGAAGTATCCATTACTTGTAATCTTAGATGCATCAAATTTTCCACCATTTTTAGCTGTTAATTCACCTACTGGCTGTTCCCATCCTGATGCTGTTGCATTGCCCCAGAAAATTGAA
>DBKX01000009.1:365-4046 GCA_002297865.1 Lachnoclostridium sp. UBA739 | reverse complement strand
TTCCAAATACATACTTCACAGAATATACTGTAACAGAGCTCTCTGCTGCTCCAACAAACACTTTGTCAAGTTTTCCTGAAAAATCATTGTTTCCAAATGCACTGACACAATTCTCATATGAGAATTTAGCAAAATAATGTCCATTCACACTACCAGATTCACTGATTTGTACTTTGCCCCATTCGGAACCACCTGACCAGCTTTGGAAAATTAATTCCACTTGATCTTTTGTTCCACTGTACTCTACATAGAAGTTTCCGCCTTTTTTAATATTGGATGCATCAAATGCTCCACCGTTCTTACTTGTTTCTACTTCAACTGCCTGCTTCCAATTTGATGCTGATGCTGAACCAGAAAAGAGTAATACAGAATTTCCATCTGCTGTACTTGTAGGTACTGGCGTCTTAGTTGGTGCTGGTGTGTTAGTCGGTGTTCCTCCACCGAAAACAGAACACCTTACAGAAGTACTAGCAATACCATCATTTCCATTGAAAAGTCTATTTCCCCAGTCGGTTAAGCTGTTTCCACTCCAGTCATTGGAAAGATCAAGATAAGCATAATCAGAGCCATTTCCTTTCCATGACCATCCTAAGTAACCTACACCTTTTTCTTTACAAATGCTCATAATTGCATCTTCATCTACATCACCATTGGTGTGTTTTTGGCCAAATTCACCGATTACTACTGGTACTCCTAGATTTAATACATTTTGAATATTGTTATATACAGTAGAATAATCTGCACCTGAATATTCATACATATGAATTGAAAATACCGTATTTTTTAAGGAATCTGCATCAAACACTGATTTTCCTTTTTCTTTGATGGAATCTGGATATTGTCCCCATCCAGCACAGTCTACCATAAGCATATTTTTGATACCTGCATTACGGATGCTCTTAATGGCTGATTTATAACCTGATGCCCATCCAGAAGCATTCCAAGTTCCATACCATTCATTTGCAATATTTAAAATAACATACTGCTGATTTTCATTTAAAATGTCTTTCATTTCTTTCCAATAGTTCACTGCTGTATTCAGATAATTCGTATCATCTTTTCCTGTTGCATCGTGAACTTCTACAATACAAATCATCTTTTTCTCTTTACACTTTTGTATGATAGAAGAAAGTTCACTTGCTGATGTCTTGTCATATGTCTGGCCATCTCCCAATACAACTCTTACTGTATTTGCGCCTTTCGCAGCAATTCCGTCAATCGCTGTTGAAAAATCGCCTTTGTACCATGCATATGGTACATTGACACCTCTCATCATAAACTCTTGGTTGTTTGCATCATATATTTTTGTACCGTTTACATAAAATCCATTTCCTGCTGGTGTCTCGGATGGTGCTACGGATGGCTCTGTAGAATAAACTGGTTTATCTTTATATGCATTTACTAAAGCACCTGCAATTCCATCATAAGTAAAAGTTAAAGAATTTCGGTCAAAAATCTTAAAATATTCTCCACCACACCCATCGTTGTTGTTATCCCAAATGATACTTGCCATTCCTAGTTCTTTTGCCATATTGGCATAGATTCCTACTGCTTTCACACGATCATTTAAGTTATTTTTATTCGTACATCCAAATTCTCCAATAACTACTGGAACCCCTTTGCTTACAAAATACTGGTTAAGTCTATTAAACGTTCCTTTTAATTGATTATAGTCATCATCTGTCCAATCATTATGTCCGTCTCCTTGAAATGCGAAGTCAAAAGGATGATAGGCATGAATGGAAACTGCAATCATATTATCACTTGATAGATTCTTCCATCCTGCTACCTTTGGCTCATCTGCTGATGCACAATAAGTTGGAAGCATAACCAAACGTTTTGCATTGTTTCCACCAGTAGCACGAATTGCAGCTCTACCTGCTTCATTATATTCATTTACTACATTGTATAAAGTGGAATCACCATTCCAGTCATTATCTCCATTTCTTGGTTCGTTGTTTACTTCAAATACCAGCTTATCACCATAATTTTTGAAACGGTTACCCACCTGAGTCCAGATAGCTTTTAATTCTTGTTTTACTTGCCATTGATCTGAACTATTATAGTTTGCTTTCGTTTGTAAATCGTTATGATGAACATTGATAATCACATACAAACCACAATCAAGTCCATAGTTCACAACTTCTTCCACTCTATCAAGGTAAGATGACTTAATTGTATAATTACTTGAATTGGAGTAATTGTCATCCCATCTTACCGGAATACGTATCGTCGAAAAACCTCTATTTGCAATTGCTTGCACCATTTGCTTTGTGATTCTAGGATTGCCCCATCCAGTCTCATCATTTTCAGATTCAAGAGAATTTCCCATATTCCAGCCAGCTCCCATATCTGCAACAATTTGGGCTGCTGTCATTTGCCGCATATCTGACGAATATGCTTGTAATTCTTCTTTTGCTGCCAATGGTGCAAATAACATAGCAAATACCATCATAAATGCTGTTACTATACTTATATACCCCCGTTGAATTTTTCTGCATTTCACCATATAACTTCCCCTTTCATTTTCAATCATTTTACAACCAATAGTTACTTTTGCTGCAATATCTTGCAACAACTTTATAATACTATATAATTTCGATTCAGGCAACGATTTAGGTTAATATTTTCAAATTTTTGCTATTATTAAGTATATTTATTATTCAATTTTAATAATTAATTTACTTAATTTTTTACTTAATTTCTCCTTTTTTACTATTACGTCATATTTTCACGATATTTTTTGTACAATTCATCCAATTTTTTTGCTATTCTTTTTACACAAATAAAAAAAGGGTAAAAACTATTTACTCTTAATAGATTTTACCCTTTTCATCCTTTCTCAAGTACTTACTCTTTTTTAATTTACCTTTTAAGTNNTTACCTTTTATGCATTAGATTGCTGCTTGTAAATAAACATTTGTCCATTGTTACTTCTTCTTTCATTATACTATTTTACATAATAAAACAGAAGCTGTAACAACCTCATTTTGTGAAAAGAATTCACAAAAATCTGTTGTAACAGCTTCCGCTATGTATATATAAAAAATAATCCCCTCAAAATTGAAAAACTCGTTAGAAAGTTAATCAAAAGTAATTCTGGCATCTATGTGATACTTATGTTCTAATACAAGTTCCCCTAAAACTGTACTAAAAACAAATGTTCTTTTCCCCTTTTCAGTGTCCCTTTCACTGAATGCAGAACCATCACTTTTCTGCCAACATGTACGCTCCGTCCATACATGTATAAAACCATTATTCTCTTAACATCCCTCCTTAATCACACAAAGAAACTTTCTTTTTTTTCTTTTGTTCCCTTGACTGTGTTTATTCTACTACAAATAAATTACTTATGCCAAATCATGATAGAATTGATATATAAACATGTCATAATTTAAAACTTTTACTAAACAAAATATGTTTTACCGATATATTTGCGCATATCAGTAAAACATACTTTGTTAACTAATCCAATGCAAGTCCAATATATCCTGTTTCACTTTCCATAACATAGCTGGTGTTATCCCTTGATTTTAGTAATTCATCACCGTAACATATCATCCCATGTTTGACTGGCGTACCACTTACTTTACTTGAAGAGCATGTCACAATCCTTGCTTTTTTACAACGGAACTGCTTTCCCAAAAAATTACATACACTCTGTAGACTTTGCTGTGGAAG
>DBKX01000009.1:0-344 GCA_002297865.1 Lachnoclostridium sp. UBA739 | reverse complement strand
GTTTGTTTCTCTTACTATGAGGGTTTCTCCTACTGGACAAACCAATAGGAAATACCCTGTATTCTCACAAATATATGCTTTTCCACCACTATTTTCATTTTCCTGCAATGCATATTTTACAGCATGCTCATCCCAGACAATGTAATTCTCATTATGATACACCTTGTCTCGTAACTGCTTATAACAGGACGGATCTGCTGTCTCTAGTTTGCATGTATCATTTTCTTCTGGAAATATTGTAAGTTCTTCTACCTTTTTATAAAAAAACGTTTCGAATCCAAATTTACTATAATAATGATATAATCCATCATTGGCAGGAACAAGTCCAACAATGACATTCTCCT
>DBKX01000214.1 GCA_002297865.1 Lachnoclostridium sp. UBA739 | reverse complement strand
GGTGCCTAGATAGTGAGAAAAAACAGCATTAAAAACACTAGAATCAACGGTGAAGTACAAAAAGAACTTAGTCGTATTATCAGCATGGAAGTAAAAGATCCTAGAATCAATCCAATGACTTCTGTGGTATCGGTTGAAGTTACACCAGATTTAAAATTTGCGAAAGCATATATCAGTGTTCTTGGTGATGAAGAAAGCAAACAGGCAACGAAGGAAGGACTTAAGAAAGCAAGTCCATTTATCAGAAGCCAGTTAGCAAAGAGACTGAACCTTAGAAATACTCCAGAACTAACATTTGTTTTGGATCAGTCCATTGAATATGGCGTAAACATGTCTAAGATGATTGAAGAAGTAACAAAAGATATCAGACATGATGAAGAATCAGCAGATGAGGATTCTGAAGAATAGGAAGGAAGTAATTTTCATGCGTACAATAAGTGAGTCAATGAAAGCAGCAGCGTCAATTGGGATTGGTGGTCATGTCAGACCAGATGGCGACTGTGTTGGCTCTTGCTTAGCGCTATGCTACTATCTGAAAAAGAAGTATCCGAATAAAAAAGTAGACGTTTATCTGGAATATGTGCAGGATGAGTTTAGTTTCCTGCCAAATTCCGATTGCGTCAAACATGAGATAGATAACTCAGAAATACCAGCCTACGATATATTCATCGTATTAGACTGTGGTGATCTTGACAGGCTTGGTTTTTCTGAACCACTATTTCATAAGGCAGCTCGTTCAATTAATATTGACCATCATATTACCAATCAAGGATTTGCAGAAATAAGCTGTATAAAGCCAGAAGCAAGTTCAACTTGTGAAGTGCTTATGGACTTGATTGACAAAGATATGTTAGATAAAGAACTTGCATCCTGTCTATACCTTGGAATTGTACATGACACAGGTGTATTTAAACATAGCAATACAACGAAAAAAACAATGGAACTTGCAGCAGAACTTATCAGCTACGACGTTCCATTTTCTAGGATTATCGATGAAACATTTTATCAGAAAACATATTTGCAAAATCAGATTCTGGGACGTTGTCTTTTAGAGAGTTTCCTTGTATTAGACGGAAAATGCATTGTTTCCTATGTTAAGAAGGATGTAATGGAGTTTTATGGAGCAAGTTCGAAAGATTTAGACGGTGTAATTGACCAGATGCGTGTGACAGAAGGAGTCGAGGTTGCTATTCTCGTACATGAGATAGAAACACAGATTTATAAAGTCAGCATGCGTTCCAATCATGATGTTGATGTAAGCAAGGTTGCTAAATTTTTTGGTGGCGGTGGTCATGTAAAAGCTGCTGGCTGCACCATATCAGGAAATGTTTATGATGTAATTAATAGTGTAACAGTTCATATTGAGGAACAATTACGAAAATAAAGATACATTTAGGAGTTAGTATGGACGGTATTTTGAATATTTATAAAGAACAAGGATTTACTTCACATGATGTAGTCGCTAAGTTAAGAGGCATATGCAAACAAAAGAAAATTGGCCATACTGGTACGCTTGACCCAGACGCAGTAGGGGTATTACCGGTATGTTTAGGGAAAGCAACAAAAGTATGTGATTTATTAACGGATAAAAATAAGACTTATGAAGCCATGTTGCAGCTTGGAGTCGTTACAGATACACAGGATATGTCTGGTGAGATTTTATCTAAGAAGGAAGTTTCTGTGAGTCGTGATGAAATTGAAGAAGCAGTTATGTCATTTGTGGGCGAATATGATCAAATACCACCTATGTATTCTGCTTTGAAAGTCAACGGCAAAAAGCTTTATGAACTTGCTCGTGAGGGAAAAGTGGTAGAGCGTAAAGCTCGTAGAATCACGATTTATGACATCCAGATATCTGAGATAAATATGGAGCAGAAAACCGTAACTATGACAGTAAGCTGTTCAAAGGGAACTTATATTAGAACTCTTTGCCATGATATCGGTGAAAAACTTGGCTGTGGTGGTGCAATGGCAACATTAAAGCGTACCAAAGTCAGTTCTTTTATGATTGAGGACAGTCTTACTCTATCAGAGGTAGAAGAACTAGTTAAGGCAGATACAATAGAAGAACACTTAGTAAAAGTGGATGCTATGTTTTCTAACCTTTTGGCAGTTACAGTATCAAAGAAATACCAGAAATACGTAGATAACGGGAATAAAATCGAGATTTCTTTTTTAACGGAGCCTATTCGTACAAGCCCGAATCAGGAATTTTGTGTGTATGATGAAGAGCAGCGGTTTGTTGGTATTTTCGAGGCAGAAAATCGAAAAACATTAAAACCAAAGAAAATGTTTTTATAGAAGAGAGGCAGAATTTGATGAAATATATTTGGAATACCACAGATTTTCAATTACAAAATACTGCTGTTTCGTTAGGAAAATTTGATGGGTTTCATGTAGGACACCGTTTGCTGATTGAGTATGTGAGATCTCTCAAGAAAAAAGGGTTGCAGGCAGTAACCTTTTCCTTTTTTCAGCATCCAGGTAATTTTGTATCAAATCTATCAAATAACTTAATTTATACAGAAGCAGAAAAGGTTAAGAAGGCAGAAGAACTGGGCTCAGATTATTTTATTTCTTATCCTTTTAATGAGGAAGTAATGCACACCGAGCCAGAAGAATTTGTCCGCTCTGTCCTAGTAGAAAAGCTTGGAGCAAAAGTTGTTGTGGTTGGCAAAGATTATCACTTTGGTAAAAATCGAGCTGGAAATGTAGCCGTGCTTCGGGAACTTGGGAAAAAGTATGGTTTTGAAGTAAAGGCATTTGATAAGGTAATTAAGGATGGTGCAGAAGTAAGCAGCACCAGGATTCGTCAGGAATTGTTAAATGGCAACATCGAGAAAGCCAATGAGATGCTTGGAGCAGCATATAGCATTACTGGAAAGGTTGTTTACGGCAACCAGATTGGCCGAACTTTGGGGATGCCAACAGCCAATATTATTCCTTCTAAAGAAAAGCTGGTTCCGCCAAATGGAGTTTATGCCGCTAGAATCTTGATTGAGGATAAGGTGTATTATGGAATTACCAATATCGGATACAAACCTACCGTTGGTGATAAAAATGAAAAGGGCGTTGAAACTTTTATTTTTGATTTCGACGGCTTCTTATATGACAAGGAAATAACGGTGGAACTGTTTGCTTTCGAACGTGGAGAGCAGAAGTTTGGGTCATTGGATGAATTAAAGTCACAGATGGAGCGAGATTGCCAGTTTGGTAAAGAATATTTTGAGAACGATATAGTTTCTATATAAATAAAGTTACAAAGGAAGAGGATGGAGAGTGAAGGAACTCGACATCTTCTTTTGTTAACTAATGACAGCGCTACTTGCCAAGCGTGGAAAAGAGAATAAGGATGTAACGGAAAAGGGCGTTGCCTTTGGAATTCGCAAGGAAATAAAGCGAAGCCAGAAAGGATTTCCATATATCATATTTCATATAAGTGAAATGGCACAGAAGCAGATTGTAAAGATGCTGCTAGAATTGAATACTAGATAGGAAAGAGAAATTACTAGGATGTTTGTGGAATGTCCTAGTAATTTTTTAACCTAAAACAACTTTATGATAACCTAAAATATTAGATAAAATTAATTTTCATTTGTAAACATGTGATACACGAATTTGCTACATAATGAGACTAAAACGCTATATTTCGTGTTCTATATGTTATAATGAAGCACAGTTAAAAAATAATGGAGGTAGGATTATGAAAAGAATGAAAAAACTTTGGGCTTACTTACTTGTAGTTGCCATGCTCGTAACATTTATGCCAGGCAATGCATATGTGAAAGCAGCAGCCGATACTACATATGGTTTTCATGTAAGTGGGGCAAAACTTTTGGATGCCAATGGGAATCCGTTCGTTATGCGTGGTATCAACCATGCACATACCTGGTACAAAGACCAGAGTACAACAGCCATCAAAGCAATGGCAAACGCAGGAGCAAACACTGTAAGACTTGTATTATCTAACGGGGTTCAATGGAACAAAGATGATTTAAGTTCTGTAAAGAGTTTAATCAAACAATGTAAAGAAAACAAAATGGTTGCAGTTCTTGAAGTGCATGATGCAACTGGAAAACAGACAACCAACGAATTATTGGCAGCAGCCGATTATTTCGTAGAAATGAAAGATGCGTTAATTGGAAATGAAGCATACGTAATCGTAAACATTGCAAATGAGTGGGATGGAACGTGGGAATCTTCCACTTGGAAAGAAGGATACATAGCAGCAATTAAAAAAATACGTGATGCTGGAATTAAGAATACCTTAATGATAGATGCGGCTGGATGGGGACAATATCCAAAATCAATCGCAGAAAGCGGTAAGGCTGTATTTGCTTCCGATCCACTTGCTAATACAATGTTCTCTACACATATGTACGAATATGCGGGTGGTTCCGCTTCTATGGTTAAGAATAACATCGATTCTGTAGCAGCAACAGGTTTATGTCAGGTAATCGGTGAGTTTGGCTGGAAACACACAGACGGTGATGTAGCAGAAGAGACGGTTAAGAGTTATTGTCAGCAAAAAGGCATCGGTTATATGGCATGGTCTTGGAAAGGTAACAGCGGTGGCGTTGAATACTTAGACTTAGCGAATGACTGGGCTGGTACAAGCTTATCAGACTGGGGAAATGAAATTGTAAATGGTGCAAATGGGTTAAAAGAAACCTCTAAGATTTGTTCTGTATTTACAGACGCAACAGTATCACAAGCACCTGAAAGTAGTGCATCAAATGAACCTACAAAATATCCATGCGTAACATCACTGCCGCCAGTTTCAGAAGCACCAGCAGCTGGAAGTGTAAATCTTTTTAAAGGTTCCAAAGAGGCTGCATCATGGAGCAATGTACTGGAATTAACAACTGTAAAAGATGGTGGAACATTTGACTCATCTATGATTACAAAAGATGGATATTTTACAGTTGAATATACAGGAGATAAAGATGCATTTGAACTTGTGTTCCAAAGCTGGTCTGGCGGTACAGGATGGGCTGAAGTAACGTCTTCCCAAAGCACAGTAAATACAAGTGGAAATTATGTATCAAAAATCAGTTACAGCGATATCGTTTCTGTATATGGAGATAAATTTGATGCGTTAGACCGTTTATATGTGAAAACAACAAATGGTTCTATTGTTTTAAAATCATTCAATTATGTTACGGGGGCTTCTGAACCAGTACAGTCAGTTGCACCAGTAGAATCAGAAGAGCCAGTAATTACAAAAGAACCAGCGAAATCAGAAGAGCCAGTAATTTCAGAAGAACCTGTTGTATCTGTACAGCCATCAAAACCAGTTACAGACGGTGCAATTAACTTTTTCTCAGGTTCAAAAGAAGTTAGTGCATGGCAGACAGCACTAGAGGTATCAACAAAGAAAAATGGTGGAACATTTGACCCAGCAGTTATTACCAAAGACGGATATTTTGCAGTAACATTTACGGGAACAAAAGACAGTTTACAAGTAATCTTCCAAAGCTGGACAGGAGGCTGTGGCTGGGCAGTCGTAAAACCTAACCAAGTTACTACCAATACAGATGGAAGTTACACAGCAGTATTCGATTATGATACAGTTACAACAGCTTATGGCACTTCTTATGATTTATTAGATCGAATTTATGTGCAGACACAAAATGGTTCTATTGTATTACAATCAGTTGATTATGTAACAGGCAAAATGGCACCAGCAGTATCTGCGATGCCAAGCACAGAGCCTAGTATAGAACCAAGTGAGGAGCCAATCGTTTCAAGTACTCCAAGCGAAGAACCAAAACCAGGTGAAATGAAAACAGCATCACATTTTGCAACAGAAGAGAACGTAAAAGTTATCGGAAGAACATACATGAGTGCAACAAGCGAAAGATGGTTAGCAAATACAGCATCTGGGATTGAATTTACATATTACGGAAATGAAGGAAGCGTCGAAATTCTAGGAGATTCTCTTGCTACAGGAGAAAGTTTAGCCAATAAGGCAAGATTTGCAATCTATGTAAATGACAAATTATTGGTAGACGATATGGTTGAGGATACATCCAAAACATATGATTTCAATCTTAGTGGCTCTGGCCTAGTAACAGTGAACATAATTAAGTTATCCGAATCAGCAAGTGCAACGGTTGGAATTGGTAAGATTACAGTAACTTCAGAAGGTGGGAAAATTATGCCGACTCCTTCGAAAAAACATAGAATAGAATTCATTGGTGACTCTATAACATGTGGTTACGGAATTGATGATGAGAATATTAATGGAGGTTTCAAAAATTCCACAGAAGATGGAAGCAAAACATATGCTTACAAAACAGCACAGAATTTAGATGCAGATTATAGCATCGTGTCTGTAAGTGGTATCGGCGTAGTATCCAATTATACTTCAGCAGGTGTGAAAAGTGATGAAAATGTAATGCCTAAATATTATGATAAAATTGCTTATTCCTGGAGTACATTTGGTGATTGGACAAGCCCAGCGAAGACAGATTGGGATTTTACTAAATTCCAGCCAGAAGCAGTCGTTATCAACTTAGGAACCAATGATTCTTCTTATGTAGCACATGATGCAACACGTGAAGCAGAGTTTGTAGATGCTTATGTTGCGTTTATCAAACAAATCAGAGAGAAGAATCCAGACGCTGCCATTTTCTGTACATTAGGAATTATGGGTGCGGACTTATATCCTCAGATTGAGCAGGCAGTGGCAGAATATACTGCACAGACAGGAGACAAAAACGTAACATCTATGCAGTTTGATAGCCAGCAGATGAGTGATGGAATCTGCGTAGACTGGCATCCATCTGAAAAAACCAATACAAAGGCAGCAGCAAAACTATCCGCATACATGAAAGAAGTTATGGGATGGTAGTTTGCTAATATAAGGAACAGAAAAAGAGCATTTGCGAAGCAGATAAAACTACAGAGCAAATGCTCTTTTTCGTCTATTTACGCGAAAGAGGGGGATGTATACTTTACTTTGGCAAACAGAACCCTTTACTATTAGTTCACATACATTTTACTTATCAGTGATATTGCAATTTACATGGGAAGAGTATGATAAAAGAGTAAAAATGATAGAAATGGTAAAGGAGAAGAAGTTTATGAAGAATCGAATAGATAAGCTCGTAGAAGGCACTAAGAAAATGATACTTTTTATGAAATATTCCCTGACATGGAAGGAATCTGAACTAGCAGAAGAAAATTATAAGGAAAATCTGAAACTTGTCAGAAGCATAGCAAATGAAATGTCTGTTTCTAGCACGAAAAGAAAGAACAGAATTTTTACAAAAAAAGATGAGGGTGTAACAAGTCTTGTGAAATTAGCAGAACAGGTAGCAGATGAATGTGAGGGCATAACAACACTTGCAAGTTGCTTGAAATTAGAAGGAAAACGATTATCCAAAGATAAAATTTGTCAATTGGAAATATGTATGGAACTTGCAGAAACGATTTACCATGAGAGTGTAACAGTATTGGCTTACGGAGATTTATATGCTATGGAACGCATTCATAAAGAAAGAGAAAAGCTGGATAGAATCATAAAAGAAGAGAACACAAAACGATGTGATGATAAAGGAGAATACGTACAGAATAGTACCATTGATTTCTGCTCTTTAGGGATACGAAATCATATAGTGAAACTGGCAGACAAATGTATCGCTTGCATAGAACAAAGGCAGCAAAGCGTCTACATACCAGTATTTGATCAGAATCATATGTAGGGAATCTCGCACTTAACAAGCAGCAAGTGCGAGATTCTTTATTTTATATCAATCATTCTCCTATTACCAAAAATTGAAGTTACGTATATTATCTCATGCTATGACAAGAAAAGCATTAGACGAATTTTTTTGCAGGGATATGGAATACAGTCTTTACAAAGAATCAAGTTTATGTTATGCTTTAAATGTTGATGTCAACATAACCAATGCTCAGATTACGGAAGACTCCGACCGTTTCCTTAGCATATGGTGATAAATTAAAGGAGGTACATATAATGATAAGTACAGAAAGAAAACAAGAAATTGTTGCCGCATATGGCAGAAATGCTAATGATACTGGTTCACCAGAAGTTCAGGTTGCTTTATTAACAGAAAGAATCAATACATTAACACTTCATTTAAAAGAAAATCACAAAGATCATCACTCAAGAAGAGGTCTTCTTAAAATGGTTGGTCAAAGACGTGGTCTTCTTGAATATTTAAAGAAAAAAGATATCAACAGATATCGTGCTTTAATTGAAAAATTAGGTTTAAGAAAATAATATTTGATTTGTTATTTTACTGTCACAAAAACATGTTTTTTGTGGCAGTTTTTTAACTTATCGAAAACTCCAATACTGCATTTAGCAAATAAATTACATTGTAAAATGATGTAATGGTAAATTAATCCTGTTGTTGGTTTTGGTAATTTTTTATGTTATAATCGTATACCTAGTGGTTTATTGGATAAACTATTAGTATCCGATGCTAAGAAACAGGACAACTCCGACCGTTCCTTAGTGTTTGGGCATATTAAAATTATAGGAGGCTTACACAATGTTAAGTGCAGAAAAGAAACAAGAGATTATCAACGAATACGCAAGAACTGAAGGCGACACAGGTTCACCAGAAGTACAGGTAGCTTTATTAACTTACAGAATTAATGAGTTAACAGTTCATTTACAGGAAAACAAAAAAGACCACCACTCAAGAAGAGGTCTTTTAAAAATGGTTGGTAAAAGAAGAGGTCTTCTTGACTACCTAATGAAAAAAGATATCGAAAGATACCGTGAGTTAATCAAAAGACTTAACATCAGAAAATAATATTTCCAATGGCTGCTGTAGTGATACGGTGGCCTTTTTGTTATATAACCATCTACTAGTTGATTATGCAAATTAAATAAAATTACTTGTGGCAAATTATTACCATAAGTGATATAATGGTATCGTTAATGTGGGTGAGATATTCTCCGAGACTTCTGAAGAGCTCATTATTACTGGAATAGTGACTTGTTCAGTTGTTTCGGTATCTCCCCAATGTACGTCTGTTTCGGACGAATAAATTTAAAGGAGACTAATTATGTACAAAAGTTTTACTATGGAACTTGCTGGCAGAACTCTACGCGTAGATGTTGACCGTGTAGCAAAGCAAGCAAATGGTGCAGCATTTATGCACTATGGTGACACAGTAGTATTATCAACCGCTACTGCATCAGACAAGCCAAGAGAAGGAATCGATTTCTTCCCGCTAAGTGTTGAATACGAAGAAAAATTATACGCTGTAGGAAAAATTCCAGGCGGA
>DBKX01000265.1 GCA_002297865.1 Lachnoclostridium sp. UBA739 | reverse complement strand
ACGGAACGGATACGAATCTGTTGCTGGAAGAAGGAATTGAAGAGATGGAATCATTTGCATCCTTAACAGGCATGGATGAAGAAAATGTGTTACTATCTCTTTATGCGAAAAGTCGAATGAATGGAAAGATTATCACAAAGATTAATCGAATTGCCTATGATGAAGTTATTAACAGCTTAGACCTTGGCAGTGTCATTTATCCAAAATATACGACTGCATCATATATCCTACAGTATGTACGTGCTATGAATAACTCCATTGGAAGCAACGTGGAAACTCTTTATAAGATAAAGAAAGACAAGGCAGAAGCACTAGAGTTTTACGTGAATGAAGGCTCAAAATTAATTGGAAAGAACCTGAAAGAACTGGAACTGAAAAAGAATGTTCTTGTGTGCTGCATCAATCGTAATGGTAAGGTGATAACACCAAAGGGGCAAGATAGTATTCAGAAAGGGGATCACGTAATCGTGGTAACAACAAATGTTGGACTTCATGATTTGAGTGATATAGTAAGGGGTTAAAAAATGAATTACCGATTTATAGCTTATATCATGGGATGGATTTTAAACATTCAAGGAGTGTTTTTATTAGTGCCATCATTAGTGGCATTGTATTATAAAGAAGAAAGTGGATTTGCCTTTTTAATTGCAGCAGGAATCAGTTTAGCACTTGGTGCATTGGCAACAGTAAAAAAACCAAAAAATAAATCATTCTATGCAAAAGATGGATTTGTTAGTGTTGCGTTAGGATGGGTTGTGTTAAGTGTTTCAGGAGCACTGCCTTTTTTAATCAGCCGTGAGATACCATCAGTATTCGATGCCTTGTTTGAAACCATTTCAGGTTACACTACAACAGGAGCAACCATTTTAACAGATGTAGAAGCATTGTCAAAAAGTCTTTTGTTTTGGCGTTGCTTTACTCACTGGATAGGTGGTATGGGTATCCTGGTGTTTGTTCTTTGTATTCTGCCTTTGGCGGGTGGAAATAACATGTACTTAATGCGAGCAGAAAGTCCTGGCCCAAGTGTTGGAAAACTAGTTCCTCGTGTTCGTTCCACAGCAGTGATTTTATATGGAATATACACAGCGCTTACAGCTGTAGAATGCGTATTGCTTTTAATTGGTGGAATGAGTTTCTTTGATGCGATCTGCACCTCTTTGGGTACAGCAGGTACAGGAGGATTTGGTATCCGTAATTCCAGTATTGCAGAATATAACGTTTTCTTACAAAATGTTATCGCTGTTTTCATGGTAATCTTCGGAGTTAACTTTTCCGTTTATTTTCTTATATTAGTGCGTAAGCCAAAACAGATATTAAAGAGTGAAGAACTTCGTACTTATTTGGGAATAATACTGGCATCTACAGTACTAATCGGATTTAATGTACGTGACTCTTTTTCCTCTATCTGGGAAGCGTTGCAGCAGGCATTTTTCCAAGTGGCATCCGTTATTACAACAACAGGTTATGCCACAACGGACTTTAACTTGTGGCCAACATTTTCAAAATGTATCTTAGTTATGATTATGTTTGTTGGAGCTTGTGCAGGTAGTACCGGTGGTGGTATTAAAGTATCACGAATCGTAATTGCCTATAAAAATATAAAAAATGAAGTTGAAAACTTTATTCATCCAAAGAGTGTTCGTATCATTCGAATGGAAGGAAAGAAAGTAAGCAATGAAGTTGTTCGCTCTGTAAATACGTATCTTGTATTATATTTTGCAGTGTTCGTTGTTTCCGTATTGCTTATTTCCCTAGAAAATTTCAACTTTGAAACAAGTTTTACTTCCGTTGCTGCAACTTTAAATAATATTGGTCCTGGTTTAGATGGAGTTGGACCTATGGAGAATTTTGCTAAGTTTAATCCCTTTTCCAAATGTGTTTTTATGTTCGACATGTTAGCAGGGCGACTTGAATTAATTCCAATGGTTATTTTATTCTCCCCTTGGATTTGGAGAAAAAATCATTAGAATGATGTAACATGCCGTTTCATATACTATGGTAAAGAAATAATAATTGGAGCTCTCAATGAATCATAGCAATCAGGAAATACCAAATTACAGGAGTATTGACTTTCCAAGTGGCATTCCTCCAGCACCTATTCCTCTTTTTCCAGATCCTATTACGGAAGAAGTGGATGTGTTTTGGATTAAAAATGCCATTATCGATGACATTCGTTTGGATGAACGGATTTATCATGTTACTATTTCCTATATGGAGCCTAATGCGGACAGCATTCAGCAAATAGATATTTTAGAACTTATTGTTTCAGAAGAAGTTACTAGACTGTTCGACCAAGAAAGAAGGCCGATTCTACCGATAAATCTGGAGATTGGGATGACAATTGATGTGTTGGTGGGGGGGCGTATGACTATGTCATTGCCACCTCAAACCAATGCATATCAGATTTTAGTGGTTTCAGCAGCTCTAAGCAGAACAGCAACTGCTGGAAAGGTTTTGCAATCCAATATTAGAAATAATTTTCTGCTAATCGCACCGGAAGGAGATCCAGGGCGGGTTTTGAGGATTAATATAACTTCTGAAACGGTGATTTTGGATGTGAATAGCAGGAGTATTGCTCTACAGGACTTAACGCCTGGCAAAAGCGTATGGGTGGAACATGAAGTGTTTATGACAGCAAGTATTCCACCACAGACAACTGGATTTCTTATCCGCGTGTTATGATAAAAAACAATAGAGAAAAGAGTGTGCAATAACGCAAAAAGAGGATTCGAAAGGAACTTGCGAATCCTCTTTTTATTATGTACTAATACTGTGTTGTACCTAATGCAATACCATTGTTTCCTAGTGGAACTTCATGATCCAGACCAATGAATTTGCCATCATCTGTCTGCCATAGAGCAGGTTTTAAGAAGTTCTCATATTTATAATCATTCCATTTTAAATCACGGCTTCCTGGGAATGGAGTACCTTCATCACGAGTTAATAATCCGTTCGTATCAGCAGAGTCAATGTTGATACACCAGAAAGTATGATGTAAGGAATATTTGTTTTTAATGATGTAATCTCTCATACATCTTAAATATTTTTTGTTTTGCTCAAGTAATACGTGATTACCTTCTGTGATACCGCCCCATTCGCCGATAAGAAGTGGTGCAGTACCGTCCTCAATAATGTAAGCCCAGTTGTCACGCCAGCACTGGTTGTACATAATCTGAGCTGCTTCTTCGTCATCGGCAGTTTCAAATGCACCTTGGAACCATGTCTGGTTGTAAACGATTGGACCGTAATCATGTGGTGAGTAGACAAGCTGGCTCTGGTATTTTCCGAGGTCAATTGGATAATCCTTAACGCCTCTTAAATTACCGCCCCACCAAGTACAGTAGTAGTCGTTTGTTCCGCCCCATGCACTTGTGTTGATTGATTCATCATCCCATTTGCTGTCTTTTGGATAAATCTCAACACCTTCTACGAAGATAAGTGCGTGTGGATGTACGTTTAA
>DBKX01000026.1 GCA_002297865.1 Lachnoclostridium sp. UBA739 | reverse complement strand
AACAGTTCTTTAAAATTCTTATAGATTACTTCTTCATTGGTTCCAACAAGTTTTAGTGTTCCTGCTGCAATCCCTTCTGGTCTTTCCGTTGTATCACGCATAACGAGAACTGGTTTTCCAAGTGAAGGTGCCTCTTCCTGTATCCCGCCACTATCCGTTAGAATCATAAAGCTGCGTGCCAGAAAGTTATGAAAGCCTAAAACATCCAACGGTTCAATGATTCGAATTCTGTCACATCCACCAAGTTCTTCATTGGCAGTCTGCCTTACTACTGGATTCATATGAATTGGATAAATGGCTTTTACATCCTCGTGCTCTTCCAAAATTCTTCTAATAGCACGAAACATATGATGCATAGGTTCTCCTAGATTTTCTCTTCTGTGAGCTGTAATCATGATTAGTCTGCTATCCTTTGCCCACTCTAAATCTTCGTGAGTATAGTCCTTTCGAACTGTTGTTTTTAATGCATCAATAGCAGTATTGCCTGTCACAAAAATACTTTCCTCTTTTTTTCCTTCACGCAATAAATTTTCTTTTGACATATTCATCTTAAATGCATACGCACTTAAACAGTCTGCCTCGAAATCTGATAACTGTATAACATCTCTATTTGNNTAGATATAATGCCTACTGCCTGACGATTAAACTCCTCTGGATAAGGAGAGTAAATATTGTAAGTACGCAGACCTGCTTCTACATGTCCAACAGGGATTTGCATATAAAAACACGCTAATGCCGTAACAAAAGTTGTGGAGGTATCACCATGGACTAAAACCACATCTGGTTTTACTTCCTCCAAAACGCCTTTAATCTTTTCTAAAATATTGGTGGTAACATCGAAAAGGGTCTGTCTGTCTTTCATAATAGAAAGATCATAATCTGGAACGACCTTGAATGCTTCCAGAACCTGATCTAACATCTGTCTGTGCTGGCCTGTTACGCACACAACAGTCTTTATTTCTTCCCTTGTTTTTAATTCATTTACTAGAGGACACATTTTGATGGCTTCTGGTCTCGTGCCAAAGACCAACATTACCGTTTTCATATTGTATCACACTCCCCTTTTTCTTTCTCTTTACAGAATTTTTTATCCAATTTAAAAATTTGCATCGAAAGCAGTACGCTTAAGATAAGCTCAGATATTGCAAGTGCTAAAGCCGCACCAATTACTCGCCAGAATTTAATCAAAACAATATCCAAAACAACATTTGAAAATACACCTACTTGAAAACATTTGCTATATTCTTTTGAATATCCACCTGCTAACAATACTTGAATTCCTTTAAAGTTGTTCAAAATTCCAAGTAAAACCCAAGCAAGTAACGGATACATAATATAAAAATACTCTGCATATTCTTTGCCAAATGAAATCGCTACTATCAGTTTTGCTGGCAACGCAACACAAATAATCCCTAACATAAATACAGGTACAATTTTATTACGAATATTCTTTACGTACTTTCTTCCCTCCAAGTATGAGTCTGTCATTCGTTTACTTGAAATTGGATAAAGCACTTGTCCGATTGGAAACCATGCCAGCATCATAACTCCTGGAATCTTTTGTATAGCAGAAAAGATTCCAACTTCATACTCCGTCGCCATAATACCTAGAATGGTTATGCCAAAGGTACTGAATATTTTCGCACTTAATGAAGTTGTAAACACATACCATCCCGTCTTAATTTCCTCTATTACGTCTTTAACTGTAATCTTAACCAGCCTAAGTTTAAGCTTGGTAATTGCCAAAAAGGTGCCGATTACCCCTATAAGTACTGTGGTGATGGAATAACAGATACAGTATAATGTCAAATCATTCTTATCCTTAACAAGTACAAAAATGCAAATCAATGATACAATTCTTGATATCACACTTGTAATCGTTATGTACTGCATTTTCTGCAATCCCTGGAATACCCAAGTCTGTTGAAATACTGTTCCTAATGGTATCAGGAACAAAAGTAACAAACAAAAACTTTGCTTCTTCGAATGCATAAATAAACTAGAATAACCTAGTGCTGCAAGAAAACATAGAAAACAAAGCAATAGTCTTGATAACATAATCGCTGTAAATGTCTTGTGCAATTCATCAATCCCTTTTGAAAGACTAGCTTTTCTTGCTCCAGACATTGCGAATCCGTATTCTACCACTACCTGAAAGTAACCGATTAGATTAAATGCAATAGAAAACACGCCGTATTCAGCTGCTCCCAAAATTCTTGTAATATAAGGCAGTGTAATCAGTGGAATCACTGTATTAAACAGTTGCAGAACATAGAGCCACATTCCATTCTGCACTGCTTTACTTTTTAACATTTTTCCTATATTCATGATGATTTCCTATTCTTTCTTCTGTTTTTTTAGTCGAAATCTAATATTTATACGTTCATTTACATCCGATAAATACACAAGCAGCAACATCCACATAATAGCAGCTGCCCCTGGCTGTACAAATAAAATTGAGTCAAAACAGTTTACAAAGGCAAACACAGGAACTGGAAGAATCATAAAAAACTTATTACGCTGTTTTTCACTTTTCCACGATACAAATATATTCACGATTAAAAAGAGTACAAGTATAAATACTGCAATGACGCCATATTCATACAGCATATAAATATAGGTATTATGTGGCTGTACTAAAACCTGAAGACCATCTACAAGAACATAGTTGTCCCAGGAATATCTTCTACCGTAGGATACATCCATAATCCATTCCTGATAAGGAAAGAACTCGCCTGGGCCATGACCAAACAGCTTTTCTAATATTGGACTGCTCCAAAACAACGTAAGCAGATTGGAACTAGACATTCCTCTCGCATGATTTGTTTTTAAGAATAAATGAGGAAAATACACTTGCATCATTTTAATTGGATTTATGATAATAACTCCCAGAATGCCAGCAAACGTAATAACAATACGCTTCAATGTAATATTAGAAAATACATAATAATAAAACCACATTCCAAGTATCGGCCACATTCCTCCTCTTGAACCACAAGCAATGGCTCCAATGGAGAAAAGTGCCATAATAATGAAACAGTCTCTATTTTTAAAGTAGTCTTTATACGCTAATGTCAATGCAAAAACAAATGCTGTTGTATAGGCAAAAATAACAGCTCCGCCACCTGGAGTTGTCATTCGAACATTTGCTCTTCTAAATAAGCCGTAGAAAAGGACATTATAAACTAACGAAATAACAACATAGATAGCAAAATACTTTATCATAGTAGTTATTAGAAGTGGAATGTCCACTTTCACTTTCCTACACATATATGCAAAGCTATATGCAAAAATCATA
>DBKX01000275.1:7432-11550 GCA_002297865.1 Lachnoclostridium sp. UBA739 | reverse complement strand
AGTCCTATAATCATAGCAACAAGAGCAACGATGCAAGTAGCTGTTTTAGTAACGAATAAAAGCTGTTTATCCGTTGCATCCTTTTTGAATACATTTTTGTACAGGTTGTTTCCAACGGAAGAAGAGACAAGAAGTAACTGTGAATCTGCTGTACTCATTGTTGCAGCTAAGATACCTGATAAAACGATACCTGCAATGAATTTTGGAAGAAAGGCGTTTGTTAAACGGATAAATATTGTTTCGGCTGCAGCACTTGTAGTAAGTGCTTCAATTCCGCCGATTCCTTTTGAGGTAATGGTAGCACCAACATAACCGATGCATACAGCAACAGCTAGGGAAATGATTACCCAGGTCATAGCGATGATACGGGATTTCTTGATCTCTTTAGAAGTTTTAATAGCCATGAATCGAAGTAAAATATGTGGAACTCCAAAATATCCTAGCCCCCAGGCAAGTCCAGAAATCATACGAATCACTCCATAAGAAGCGGCCTTTCCTGTAGCAGGATCATAAGTATTAAGAAGACTCATATAGCCATCTAAACTTTTTGCATAAGAAACAACTTCACCTACACCGCCAGCCTTTACTACGCCAACAATTAGTACAATGATAATTGCAAAGGACATAAGTAAACCTTGAATCAAGTCTGTCGTACTTGCTGCCATAAAACCACCGACAGAAGTATAAAGAACTATAACACAACCACAGATTATCATAGTTGGAACATAATCATAGTTAAAAACGCTTGCAAATAGTTTGCCACATGCAGAGAAACCAGATGCAGCGTAAACTGTGAAGAAAATGATAATCAGGATAGATGAAATAATCATTAAAATGTTGTTTTTGTCACGAAAGCGATTACTGAAAAAGTCTGGTAATGTAATAGAATTGTTACTTACTTCAGTGTACTTACGTAAACGTTTGGCAACAAACTTCCAGTTCAAGTAAGTACCAATTGCTAATCCGATAGCTGTCCACCCAGCTTCACCAAAACCTGTCAGGTACGCAAGTCCAGGCAGCCCCATAAGGAGCCAGCTGCTCATGTCTGAAGCCTCTGCACTCATAGCAGTTACCCAGGCACCTAGATTTCTGCCTCCAATAAAATAATCGTCTGATGTTTTATTACGTTTTGCATAATAAAACCCAATTGCCAATACTACAATCATATAGGCAGCCATTGCGAGTAAAACTAGCAAATAATCTCCTCCATTCTATATTTAGTTTTCAAGTTGCATGGCGCTTAATCATGATTTATAAATAATATTTTTTAAACGCCGAAAGATTCAATATATTTTATCATTAATTTGAATAATTGTAAATAATTCAAAAAAGGGTTGAATGTATGTTCGGTTTATGCTAATCTAAACAAGAACATACGTTTTGTTAGGAGGTCATAACTTGCTTGTTAATTTACATGTTAAGAATTTAGCCATTATTGACGAGATTGAGATAGATTTTAAAAAGCATTTGAATATTTTAACCGGTGAAACTGGAGCGGGAAAGTCCATAATCATTGGTTCTATTAACATAGCATTAGGTGGTAAAGTGCCACAGGACATAATTCGTAAAGGAGCCGATTATGGTTTAGTGGAACTGGTTTTTCAGGTATCCGATTCATCCATGTCAGATATTATGGAACGATATGACTTGCAGATGGAAGATGGACAGATTATCTTGTCCCGTAAGATCATGCGTGGAAGAAGTGTCTGCAAAATTAACGGTGAGACAGTTCCGGTTTCTGTTGTACGTGAATTGAGTGGTTATTTAATCGATATTCATGGACAGCACGAACATCAGTCTTTATTATATAAGACAAAGCATTTATCCATATTAGATCATTATGCAAAGCAGGAACTTGCACCATTTAAAAGCAGAATTGGAAAGCTGTATACTACTTATCAGTCACTCAAAGAAGAATTGAATTCAAGCGACACGTCTGAAGAAGAAAGACTAAGGGAGATATCTTTTTTAGAGTACGAAATTAATGAAATTGATGCAGTGGCATTAAAAGAAGGAGAAGAGGAAGAACTAGAAAGCCAGTATCGTAAGATGGCAAACATGGGTGATATTATGGAGGGATTATCTGGTGTTTATGCACTTACATCCTCTTCTCAAGAATCAGTTTCGTCTTTGTTAGGCCGTGCAGCACGTCTTATTTCTAAAATCGGAGCGCTAGATTCTTCTATGGAAAGTTTTGCACAACAAATTGAGACCATCGATAATTATGTGAATGACTTAAATCTTGAATTATTCCATTCTATTAATAATCTTAATTATGACGAAGAGGAATTTAGACAGATCGAAGAACGTTTAGATACTATAAGAAGAATAAAAGCAAAATACGGGAACTCTTATGAGAAGGTAATGGAGTATTACGATAAGGCACAGGAAAAATTGAAAAAATATCAAAAATTTGAAGAATATCAGGCGGAGCTTCTTAACAAACTAAAAAAGGTAGAAGAAGAGCTGAATGAGGTATGTAAGAATATTTCGGATATTCGTCAATTACATGCTGCACATTTAGAAGAAAATATTTATCAAGCGTTAGTTGAACTAAATTTTCTGGATGTTCGTTTTAAAATCAACTTTAAAACATTGGATCATTATACAAATAATGGATATGATGATGTTGAATTTTATATATCAACCAATCCAGGTGAAGATTTGAAGCCTCTTGGAAAAGTTGCTTCTGGTGGTGAGTTATCACGTGTAATGCTGGCAATTAAATCGGTGTTGGCAGATAACGATATGGTGGAAACTCTAATATTTGATGAAATTGATGTTGGTGTTAGCGGAAGAACAGCGCAAAAAGTTTCCGAGCGTTTATCCTTTATCTCAAGAAAACATCAGGTAATCTGCATTACTCACCTGCCTCAGATAGCAGCTATGGCGGATGCTCATTATATAATAGAGAAAAAAGTGAAAGAAGCAGCGACAGTAACCAATATAAGACAATTAGAAAAGGAAGATTCCATTTGTGAATTGGCTAGGATTTTGGGAGGCGCAATTATTACGGACAAAGTAATGGAAAGTGCAAGAGAAATGAAGGATCTGGCAGCTAAGTCCAAAAACTACTAGTTTGAAAATATGAGATACACACATACTAAAAGCGGATATACAAGATGTATATTCGCTTTTTGTTACTTTGTGAGTTGACAAAAACGTCAACTACATTTAGAGAATGAGAGACAGCGATGATGAATGACTGAAAAATGGGGTGTATCGTATGAAAAGACGAAAGATTTATAGAGGAACACTAATTGTAATCCTGCTATTTGTCTTAAGTGGAATCGTATTTTTAGCATATAGGACCATTGATAAACAAATACCAGACAGTATTAAAATGATTGTAAATGAAGAGGAAAAATTAAATTTTTCTTTACCTATAAAGGGACAGATTGAAGCAACAACAGTTGGTGCTTTATCAGTGAATGATAAGAAAGTAGATAAAGATAAAATTAAAGTAGACTTTGCAAAACCTATCAAGCTATTTTCAGATGAACCGGGAAGCTATAAGGTTAAGTTAAAACTTTTTGGTTTGGTTTCTTATAAAAATATACAAATTGATGTGATAGAAGAAAAGTTTCTTTACCCTAGTGGCTCCTCCGTTGGTATAAAAATCAAGACAGATGGTATTCTGGTTTTAGGCACTGGAATTATAAGTGGGAAGGATGGACTTAACTATGAACCAGCCTTAAATATTTTAAAATCTGGGGATTATATTGTGTCGATGAATGGAAAAAATGTAGAAAATAAAAAAAAATTAATAGAAATGATTGAAAAATGCAATGGGAATGATATACAATTAGAAGTGATTCGAAACAATGAACGGATAAAACTTATCATCAAACCAGTGTTGGCTTCTGATGGTTTATACAAAATAGGCGCTTGGATTCGTGATGACACCCAAGGTATTGGAACATTGACTTATGTAGATGAGAATGGTTCATTTGGTGCATTGGGGCACGGCATAACAGATGTAGACACAGGGCTGCTTATGAATGTAAATGAAGGAGGATTATATAGGGCCGATATTGTTCAAATCAACAAGGGGGAAAAAGGTACACCTGGAGAAGTCGTTGGAGTTATTCGAAAAGGTGATGATGATCATTACGGTG
>DBKX01000275.1:4751-7375 GCA_002297865.1 Lachnoclostridium sp. UBA739 | reverse complement strand
AAAGACAAAAAAATATCCTATGGGACTAAAGCAGGACATAAAGACAGGAAAAGCAACAATATTATGTCAGGTATCTGATCGTATTGAAGAATACAATATTGAGATAGAAAAAATTGAATTAAATACAGAAAATTACAGCAAGGGAATGGTTTTGCATATAACGGACAAAAAATTATTGTCACTAACCAACGGAATAGTACAAGGAATGAGTGGTAGTCCAATTATGCAAGATGGAAAAATTATTGGTGCTGTAACACATGTATTTGTGCAAGATTCGACAAGAGGGTACGGAATATTTGTTGAAAATATGATAAAGTTTTCGGACAATCCATAAGATTGACAGAAATTGCGAAAGAAACAGTTTGATTAATTGGAAATAAATGTATATAATACACATATGGTAAAAATTTACATTGCCAGTTGGGTGTTATATCGGAGTAAAGTCGGACAAATATAGTAAAAAGAAGTATAGATTGACTAAACACAGACAAAAATGTATAATTTTACTATACGGGTTTTGGCAAATTGGGCCGATGAGTTGAATAATTAAGGAGGATTTGAAATAATGGCTAAAATTAAAGTTGCTGTTGTAGACGACAACGAATCAGCAGTAGATTCACTTGTTGAATGTTTGAAGAAGGATGAAGAAATCGAAGTTGTAGGTACGGCTTATGATGGTTTACAAGCACTGACACTAATAAAGGAAAAAGAACCAGATATTATGTTACTTGATTTGATTATGCCAAAACTTGATGGACTTGGAGTGTTAGAAAAAGCCCACAATTCAAGCGAACTGAAGAAAATACCTTATTTTGTAGTTGTAAGTTCAATTAGTACGGAACATATTACAGAAAGCGCTTTTGAACTTGGGGCAAGTTATTACATTTTAAGACCGTTTGATACTTCGGCTGTTTTATCCCGTATTAAAGAGTTAAAACATGTTTCAACACCTCATCTGGTGGTTCAAAAACGTTCACCGCTTTTAGAAAGTAAACCTGTTTCATTAGAACATAATTTAGAGTCTGATGTGACAAACATCATTCATGAGATTGGCGTACCTGCGCATATCAAAGGATATCAGTATTTACGAGATGCTATTATGATGTCAGTCAATGATGGAGAAATGCTTAACTCTATTACCAAATTATTATATCCATCCATTGCAAAGCAACATAAAACAACACCAAGTCGCGTCGAAAGAGCAATCAGGCATGCAATTGAAGTTGCGTGGAGCCGGGGCAAGATGGATACGATTGATGAATTATTTGGTTATACAGTATCAAATGGTAAAGGAAAGCCTACAAATTCTGAGTTTGTGGCGTTAATTGCAGATAAAATTCGTTTAGAATATAAGATGCGTACATAAATTTTGTTAAACTTTAGGGCATAAAAGAAATATACTACTTTCATAATGGAATAAAATCATGTATAATTATGAAAACAAGAGTTTGGGAGGTTTCTTATGAAGAAAGTATTGTTCGTAGCTTCTGAAGTAGTACCATTTATAAAAACGGGTGGATTAGCGGATGTAGTTGGTTCGTTGCCTAAGTACATAAATAAAGACAATTTTGACGTTAGGGTAATGCTACCAAAATACATGGCCATCCCGAATGAGTATAAAGAGAAGATGCAGTTTAAGACAAGTTTTTATATCGATCTTGCATGGCGTAAGCAGTATGTGGGAGTTTTAGAAACAGTTTACGATGGGGTAACTTTTTATTTTATTGATAATGAATACTATTTTGCGGGAACAACGCCTTATGGAAATATTTATGAAGACATTGAAAAGTTTGCGTTTTTCTGTAAAGCAGCTTTATCAAGCTTACCATCACTTGATTTTTGACCGGATATTATTCACTGCCACGATTGGCAGACAGGCTTACTGCCAATATACTTGAAAGATGTCTTCACACAGAATCCTTTTTATCATGGAATTAAGACAATTATGACAATACATAATCTTAAATTCCAAGGAGTTTGGGATATGAAGACAGTCAAAGATATTACAGGGTTAAGTTCCTATTATTTTTCGGCTGACAAATTAGAGGCATATGGAGATGCCAATTACTTAAAGGGTGGACTAGTGTATGCTGATAAGATAACAACTGTTAGTGAAACTTATGCGGAAGAAATAAAAACACCATTCTATGGTGAAAACCTGGATGGTTTAATCAATGCAAGAAGTAATTCACTAGTAGGAATATTGAATGGATTAGATTATGATGAATATAATCCTGAGACAGATAAACTTATTTATAAGAATTATAGTAAGAGCAATTTCCGAAAGGAAAAAAGCAAGAATAAAACTGGATTGCAGCAAGAATTAGGGTTACGTAAAGATGAGAAAGTGTTTATGATTGGAATCGTTTCCAGACTGACATCTCAAAAGGGATTTGACTTAATTGATTATATGATTGAACAGATTTGTCAGGAAGATACGCAATTAGTAGTGCTTGGAACAGGTGAAGAAAAGTATGAGCATCTTTTCCGTCACTATGAATGGAAATATAATGACAGAGTGTCAGCTAATATTTATTATTCCAATGAACGTTCTCACAAAATATATGCAGCCTGTGATGCTTTTTTAATGCCTTCCCTATTTGAACCATGCGGGTTAAGCCAGC
>DBKX01000275.1:3482-4714 GCA_002297865.1 Lachnoclostridium sp. UBA739 | reverse complement strand
GCTTCGATATGGTACAGTTCCTATAGTTAGAGAGACTGGTGGACTAAAAGATACCGTAATTCCGTACAATGAATTTGAAGGTACAGGTACAGGATTCTCGTTCTGCAACTATAATGCACACGAGATGATGAATACTATTAATTATGCAAAGAATGTATATTATAATCATAAACGAGAGTGGAATAAACTTGTAGATCGTGGGATGAGCTGTGATTTCTCCTGGAGTAGTTCAGCAAGAAAATACGAAGAATTATATAATACACTTTAAAAAAATAGTCCGGTAGTTTTGCTATCGGGCTATTTGTATATTTTGTTATAGAAATGCCCAAAATAAATATTTGAGTGAGAATAATATTTATTTGGAGGTATCAATGTCTGTTGAAATTTTAGGAACTATATTTACATTTGCAGGCGGTCTTGGAATGTTTTTGTATGGAATGAATGTTATGGGGGATGGACTGCAAAAAGCGGCAGGAAATAAAATGCATAACTTTCTTGGCAAAATCACAAGTAACCGTTTTCTTGGTGTGCTGGTAGGTACCCTGATAACGGCAATCATTCAGAGTAGTTCTGCAACAACCGTTATGGTAGTAGGATTTGTGAATGCGGGGTTATTGAACTTAAGCCAGGCTGCGGGAGTAATTATGGGAGCAAATATTGGTACCACAATTACCAGTTGGATTGTTTCCATGAATGAATGGGAATGGGCAACTATTTTAAAACCATCCTTTTTCGCTCCACTACTTATAGGAATAGGTGCCTTTCTTATTATGTTCCATAAGTCTGAAAAGAAAAAGGAGGCAGGTGAGATATTAAGCGGGCTTGGTATTCTGTTTATAGGTTTGGAATTTATGTCAAATGCCATAGAACCTTACAGTAATTCTCCAGTTTTCTATCAGGCATTTCGTGTTTTAGGTAAAAATCCTATTCTTGGCATATTAACAGGTCTAGTTGTGACTGCGTTGATACAAAGTTCCTCTGCGTCAGTTGGAATACTTCAAACACTTGCACTTAATGGTGTGGTAGGATGGAACAGTGCTGTATATATTACGTTAGGACAAAATATGGGGACATGTGTTACTGCCTTGATATCTAGTGCAGGAGCGAATCGAACGGCTAAAAGAGCAGCGGTGATACATTTTTTGTTTAATTTTATAGGAGCGGTTGTTTTTGGATTCCTTATGTTTTTCATCTTCTTGTGGAATCCGACATTTGCCAATGCAACGATATCC
>DBKX01000275.1:0-3463 GCA_002297865.1 Lachnoclostridium sp. UBA739 | reverse complement strand
CATTTTTCATTCTATATTTAACATCACGAACACATTACTTTTATTCCCTTTTGGTGGATTTTTGGTAAAATTATCAGGTGTAATCATAAAAGAGAATACACATAATGTAATGGATGATGAACTAGAAGCAATGAAAAGACATTTAGATGATCGAATTTTAGAGACTCCATCCTTTGCGCTGGATAATGCAATTAAACAAGTAATTCATATGGGCGATAGAACACTTGAAAATGTAAAGCAATCCATTCATGCACTATTAGAAAGAGATGAAGAACTGGCTAAAAAGGTTATAGAACAGGAAACCTTGATTGATCAGATGGAAAGTGTTCTAACAGAATATCTTGTTAAAATAAGTAATTTGTCATTATCCGAAAAACAGCAGCTTATTGTGAACCATATGTTTTACACTATAATAAATTTTGAACGCGTTGGAGATCACGCAGAAAATATTGCAGAATTGGCGATAGCAACAATCGAAAGAAAGTTACAGTTTACAGGTGACGCAAGCGAGGAAATGAGGATAATTTGTCAAGCAGCAACAGAATCCTTTGAAAATTCACTATTAACCCGTAAAACAGAAAATGTTGAATATATTCGAAAAGTAGTGAAGTGTGAAGAAAAAGTAGATAATTTGGAAGAAGAGTTCCGAGAGTCTCATATAGCAAGGCTTTCAAGGAATATTTGTAATTCGGAATCTGGAGTTGTGTTTGTAGATTTATTAGTAAATTTGGAACGTATCTCAGATCATTCCATGAATATAGCCAACTTTCTAATCGACGAACTGGATTAATTCATCGAACAAATTTTAAAAAATATCATTTTCCTCTTGATATTTGAGGACATATTAGTTAAAATGGTTTTGGGTTTTGTGAAAAAGAAAACAAACTCATATTAGGCCAGAATTAATCATCGCACAAAAGTCAATGGACAAGATGCGGTAATTATAAAATTTTTTTTCATAGGAGGAATATTTATCATGGCAGTTAAAGTAGCAATTAATGGTTTTGGACGTATCGGACGTCTTGCATTCAGACAAATGTTTGGAGCTGAAGGATATGAGGTAGTAGCAATCAACGACTTAACAAGTCCTGCTATGTTAGCTCACTTATTAAAATATGATTCATCTCAAGGTAGATATGATAAAGAAGTTGAAGCGAAAGAAGATTCTATCGTTGTTGACGGAAAAGAAATCAAAATCTACGCTAAAGCAAACGCTGAGGAACTTCCTTGGGGCGAAATCGGAGTAGACGTTGTACTTGAGTGTACAGGTTTCTACACATCAAAAGCTAAATCTGAAGCTCACATCAAAGCTGGTGCAAAGAAAGTTGTTATTTCAGCTCCTGCAGGAAATGATCTTCCTACAATCGTTTACAGTGTTAACGAAGATACACTTACAAAAGAAGATACAGTTATTTCCGCAGCTTCTTGTACAACAAACTGTTTAGCACCTATGGCTAACACATTAAACAAATTAGCTAAAATCAAAAAAGGTTATATGACAACAATCCACGCTTACACAGGAGATCAGATGACTCTTGATGGACCTCAGAGAAAAGGCGATTTAAGAAGAGCTCGTGCAGCTGCTGTTAACATCGTACCTAACTCTACAGGTGCTGCTAAAGCAATCGGTTTAGTTATTCCAGAATTAAATGGTGTATTAGATGGTTGTGCTCAGCGTGTTCCTACCCCAACAGGTTCTTTAACACAGTTAATCGCAATCTGTGAAGGTACAGTAACAGAAGCTGATGTAAACGCTGCTATGAAAGCTGCTACATCTGCATCTTTCGGATACACAGAAGATGAAATCGTTTCTTCTGATATCGTTGGTATCACATTCGGTTCTTTATTTGATGCAACTCAGACAAAATGCATGGATATGGGCGATGGTACAACATTAGTTAAAGTTGTTTCTTGGTATGATAACGAAAACTCATACACAAGCCAGATGGTTAGAACAATCAAATACTTCGCTGAATTAGCATAATTTCAGATAAAATATTTGATTACCGTAAGCGTTTGCTTAGGTAAATAATGACCTATCAGGGTCCGGTCGTTTGGGCCGGACCCTTTTTAGACGAATCGGAAATGCAAATTGAAAGGAGTTTGACTCATGTTAAATAAGAAATCAGTTGATGATATTAACGTAAAGGGAAAAAGAGTATTAGTTCGTTGTGACTTCAACGTACCTCTTCAAGATGGAAAAATTACAGATGAGAACCGTTTAGTTGCGGCTCTTCCAACAATCAAAAAATTAATCGCAGATGGTGGTAAAGTAATTCTTTGCTCTCACTTAGGTAAACCAAAGGGAGAACCAAAACCAGAATTATCTTTAGCTCCAGTAGCTGTCAGATTATCCGAATTATTAGGACAAGAAGTAAAATTTGCTGCAGATGCTAACGTAGTTGGCGAAAATGCTAAAGCTGCAGTAGCTGCTATGAAAGATGGCGATGTTGTTTTATTAGAAAACACACGTTACAGAGCAGAAGAAACAAAGAACGGTGAAGAGTTCAGCAAAGAATTAGCTTCTTTATGTGATGTATTCGTAAACGACGCTTTCGGTACAGCTCACAGAGCTCACTGTTCTAATGTAGGTGTAACAAAATATGTTGATACAGCAGTTGTTGGTTACCTTATGCAAAAAGAAATCGATTTCTTAGGAAATGCGGTTAACAATCCAGAGAGACCATTCGTAGCAATCCTTGGTGGTTCTAAGGTTTCTTCTAAAATTTCCGTTATCAACAATTTATTAGAAAAAGTTGATACACTTATCATAGGTGGTGGAATGGCTTATACATTCATGGCTGCCGAAGGTAAAGCAGTTGGTGATTCTCTATTAGAAGAGGATTACATCGACTATGCAAGAGACATGATGAAAAAGGCTGAAGAAAAAGGCGTTAAATTACTAATCCCTCTTGACAACATTTGTGCTGACGCTTTCTCCAATGACGCTAACGTAAAAGTTGTGGCTAAGGACCAAGACATTGAAGCAGGCTGGCAAGGACTTGATATTGGACCAAAAGCACAGGCTATGTTCTGCGATGCTTTAAAAGATGCGAAAACAGTAGTTTGGAACGGACCTATGGGTTGTTTCGAAATGCCTAAATTCGCTGAAGGTACAATGGCAGTAGCAAAAGCTTTAGCAGACTTAGATGCTACTACAATCATCGGTGGTGGAGATTCTGCTGCTGCTGTAAACATCTTAGGATTCGGTGATAAGATGACTCACATCTCTACAGGTGGTGGAGCTTCTCTTGAATTCTTAGAAGGTAAAGAATTACCAGGTGTTGCTGCAGCTAACGATAAATAATTAGACTGTATAAGATGAATCATCTGATATTAAATAAAAGGAGAGTGTGCTATTATGCGTAAGAAAATTATCGCTGGTAACTGGAAGATGAACATGACCCCGAGCCAGGCAAAGGCTCTGATCGAAGAGCTGAAGCCGATGGTAAGCAAGGTCAAG
>DBKX01000137.1 GCA_002297865.1 Lachnoclostridium sp. UBA739 | reverse complement strand
GGAACGTTTATGGACCAGAGCAGAAAAGCTGCTTGCTGGACATGCAATATTAGGACCTCTGTTTATTAATAACAATATGTATTCCTATACAGTGGAAGACTGGTATGTATTTCACCAGTATATTCGTAAGGCAGTAAAAGAATATCAAGACATTATGCCGTATTACGAAAAGTATGTTATGAAAAAAGGGGATAAACGAAAGAGTCGTAAAGAGCTTCTTGAAAAGGTGGGCAACTATTCCTACCATGCAGGAAAGGTGATTGCACTATAAGAACTTCGCTCCATATAATGTAATGGAGGCGATGAACATGAAGATAATAGATGTTAAGCAATCGAATTTTGATTATGTTTCAAAACTAACTAGAATAAAGTAAAAAAGCATGGTCTGATTACAAGGTCAGTATTCATGCTTTACTTGTTTTGAGGGCAAATTTTCTTCAAACGCTATGCTAGAAAATCCCAGATTCTTTTCATATACAAGATATATGAAAATTACATAATGTTTCGTTATGTGCGAAAAGTTATCAGAGTAAATAAAAGGAATAAAAACAGCAATAACTTTATATGAATTTGAAAATGCCTTGAATTTTTACAGTGTAAATTGTATAAAACAAGAATAAGTTTAATGAATTAACACAAAAATGTTTTCTTTGTCCTGTTTTTATCGTATAATAGTATTAATTCAGATGAGTTACATGCCAATATTTACGTAGGGGGAATAGATGATGCAAGATTCAGATGAAGAATTGCGTTTGAACAAACGGATTCGAGAGTTAGAACATGAACTTGAACTAAGTAAAATCAAATATTCTATTTTGGCTGATTGTACCGATTGCGGATTATGGGAGTATGACATTGAGACAAAGTGTTTAAATCAGAGCAAAAAATTGCATGGAATATGGGAACATGAAAATCTTATTATTCCTAATTATCAAGAAACTGTATTAGGATGGGGACTTATACATCCTGAAGATCTTGATGTTTTTAAAGCATATTGTAATAGTATGGATAGTGGTGTGCCTAGTTTTCAATATGATTTAAGAGCAGTTACAGATAATTCTGAATTTACTTGGTTACGTTACACTGGTTCTACATATTATGGGGAAGATGGAAAACCAAAGAAAGTTGTTGGTAAAACAATTGATGTAACAAAAGAAAAAAGGGAGAAGGAAGATTTAGAAAGAAAGGCAAATTTAGATAGCTTAACGAAACTAAACAATAAAGTACATACTAGAAGTTTAATCGAAGACTATTTAAATGGGCATGATAACGAAAAGACCATGCACGGTTTTTATTTAATTGACATAGATAATTTTAAGCAGGTAAATGATACATGGGGACATCTGTGCGGAGATAATATCCTTGTTCAATTTGCCAGTAGGATTCTTGGTTCGTTTACGGTTCGTGATATTGTTGGACGAGTAGGTGGAGATGAATTTTTGGTGTTTGTACCCAATATACGATCTTATGCAGAAGCAAAACGAATTGCACAGAAAATTGTTACACGTGGCAGCAATCTGCAGATGGAAAATCAGCAGGTGATTACGGTAAGTGTTGGTATGTCAGTGTATCCAAAAGATGCACAAAGTTATGATGCCCTTTATCGTAGTGCGGATCTTGCGTTATACCACGCTAAACGAAAGGGTAAGAATGTGTTCTGTGCTTATGATAAAAAGCGAAAATACCAGATTCGTAAGAACAAAGGGGAAAGACGTGAAGCCTATAATGAGATTATCTACAAGAATATGGAGGATATAGAGACAAAATTATTTGACTACTCTTTTGAAATGATTAGTACGACAGATGATATTGGGGCGGCAATATACAATATCATGCAGGAAGTAGGAATCTATTATGATTTGTTTCGTGTATCCATTGTAGAGTATGATAATAAAACGAAAATAGGGAAAGTGTCGAAATTTTGGACTAAGGAAGAAAAAACAGAACCTATTGAGCAGGAGCTTGAAACCTTTTTCACACAAAACTGGAGTACGGTAGAAGAGAGATTTTATGGTTTGAAGTTTTATGTGAGCAACGAAGAGTTAGATAAAGAGGGAAAGAAAGAGTCAGTAGGAAAGCAGATGCAAGGAAGATGCTTTGTACAGTTTCCAATTTTGGATGGAGAAGAACTGCTTGGTGTAATAACGTATGAAAAGTTGCAGACAAATAGTGCGGGAATGTTGCCAAGAGAAGGTCATTGGACGCCGAGTCAGATATCCACGTTATCTTGTATTTCTAAAATGATATCTAGCTATCTGTTAAAGCTGAATACAAAGAGCGAATTGGCAGATGAATTATTGTATACAGGTTATGCTTTAGATAGTCAAAAGTTAACGTTTTATGTAATTGATTCGAATTCTTATGAATTACTTTACGTAAGTAACTATGCAAGTGAATTATTTCCTAACATAGCCGTTGGTAAGAAATGTTATGAAGCAGTAATGAATCAAAAGCAAGCGTGTCCGAATTGTCCAATTGCGGGGCTTACGAATAATATGAAGCATTTTGCTACAGAGCTGTATAGCGAGGAATTTGAAACTTGGTTTACTACAAGTGTTTCTGTCATTCAAAAGGAAAATAAAAAGAAACAGTATTTATTATGCTGGACAGATGTTACAGCATTTTTAGAGCGAGTTCGTTCAACGGATCAGCTTACAGGAACACTTTCATATGATAAATTTTATGCAGAAGCCATTAAAAAGTTATCCAATACAGAACGTAATTATTCGATTCTGTATTTTGGAATAAAAGATTTTGCAAGAATTAATGATGAGTTTGGTTTTGAAATTGGTGATATGGTAATTAAACTGCTTGCGAACCGTTTCCTAGATGTCCTTTCGGAACATGAATTAATCTGTCGAATTAAGGGAGATGACTTTATCCTTATGGTGGAAGATAAGGATCCGGAGCATTTGAAGGAGCGTACTTATCTAATGTGCAGGACAACGGAGATTTTCCTCCGTACTATTTATCCGACTATGAATATGTATTGTATCTGTGGTATGTATAAAATTACCGAAGAAGATTATTCTCTTAGTGCGGTTTTGGACAAAGCGAATAAGGCGCGAAAGAAAGCATATCAGCAATTTACTGGAGATCACTCATTTTTTATTTACACTCGTGAGTATGAACGTCAGGAGATGGAAGAATTACAGCTTGAACGGGATATTCTGGATGCTCTAAAATCAGATCAGTTTCAAGTTTACATTCAGCCTAAAGTTTCGTTGGAGTCGAAAAAAATTGGCGG
>DBKX01000346.1:17131-17295 GCA_002297865.1 Lachnoclostridium sp. UBA739 | reverse complement strand
AAAACCGCCTGAATTCATTTAGCACGTTGCAAGCCGTGGCAAAGGTTGAGCATTGGAAATAAAGCAATTTTCAAATCTTTTGAGCAAAAAAATGGAGGTATATATTATGAAAAAGTTGCGTATTTATGAAGTTGCATGGAATTCAAACGGTAATCAATTTAGTG
>DBKX01000346.1:15918-17109 GCA_002297865.1 Lachnoclostridium sp. UBA739 | reverse complement strand
TTACAATTTGGATCTTTCAGCAGAAAAGGATCTAAGCAGAACCTTATAGACTGCTTGAATGAGCTTAATAAGCGTTATTCAAACGTTACAGAAAAAAATATTTTGTGGATTGAAAAATCCGAGTGATTTTCAAATCTTTTGTGTCAATTTTAGGAGGTATGGAATATGAAAACATATTTGTTAGCAGCTATTGAAGCCGGCATAGTTTCAAAGAATGAAACGGATCTATATAGTGAAGATGAATTTGTATTTTATCCAAATGTAAAAAATTTGTATGAATTAGGTTGTGCCGATGCTAAAAGCTGGATGGATCCAAACGATTATGTAAAAGCAATTCAAAACTATGAAGAAATGGAAGATAGTGGAGACACAATTTTTACAGATATGCGTTATGATTCTGCTTTTACAAGTTACGGTTTTATTTGCCACATATAAAAATCTAGCATTTTTCAAATCTTAGAATTCAGTTTCTGAGGGTATGGCCTCAGATCCTGTAATGCAGCCAATGACAGTCACAAGCCCGTAAATGCAGAGTGCAGGAAATCAAGTGATTTTCAAATCTTTCAGGTAAATTTCAGGAGGTATATCATGAACGTATTTTCATTTACATATAGAAATATTAATTACTCAATCACATCAAATGGCAACAACACATTGACCGTTTCTGTAGGCAATCAAATCAACACTTTTAAAGTGAAGGAACATTACCAAGATTATACATATGCAATCAGAAAAACATTTGTAGGTTGTCAATCTATAGAAAATCTTTTACAGCATTTCAAAAATTGTGTTGAAGAAAATTTCTGTGTTGATTGTTGGTGTATCAATCCTTTAAACGCAATGCTGAAAATTAAGCAAGTTTCAAATCTTTGATTTCAATTTTTAAGGGTATATCTACCCTTTCCATAATGCTACCGTTGGCGGTCACAAGTCCGCATGTAAAAAGCAGAGTGTGGAATGTCATAAAGGAGCGTAGAAAGACTCCAAGGAGGATTAAAAATGGCATACTATGAAATTAATGAAGTGAGTGCGAAACGTGCTCACGAAATGATGAGCTTTAGAGATTATGTAGCAGGAAGTACAACTAATGAGTATCGTAAGCAAGTTGATGCAGCAAAGCAAGATCTTGACCGAGTACTTGAGTTATGTAAAACTCCTAAGCAAATGGAACATGCAGCAGATCTATTTGAT
>DBKX01000346.1:14158-15901 GCA_002297865.1 Lachnoclostridium sp. UBA739 | reverse complement strand
GCAGAACATTAGCCTTTGCAATCAATGAAGATAATAGAATCGGTTGTATGTGCCCGTCCGTAATGATTGTTGGACCTGGTAATTTTCCAGGAAAGATGAAAGAAAAGCAGGTAGCCGCTTGGGAAGCAAACCGCAATAATTTCAAAAAAGCTGAGCATTATCTGGATCTTATGAGGGATGTTCATCGTCAAGGAATACAAAGCAATGATCCATGTGCAATTACTGCCTTAAAGGAAAAACTAGCAACTTTGAAATCTGTGCACGAAAAAATGAAGCGTATCAATGCTTATTACCGTAAAAATCATGCTTTTGAAAATTGTCCAGATCTTTCAGAAGAGCAAATAGTTAGCTTTTCAGAGCAAATGAGAAAGTGGAATTATAAACAGCCTTTCAGCTCATATTCATTGCAGAATAGCAATGCAAAAATCAAAGCCACAGAGAAACGTATAAAAGAATTAGAAGAAGCAAAAGCCAATGAGAATCAAGGAAAAGAATATGACGGTTTCTCATATGTTGAAAATGGTGATGCTATGCGTGTTCAATTTATCTTTGATGGAAAACCAGATGAAGAAACAAGAGCAATTCTCAAAAAATACGGTTTCAGATGGGCACCCTCTCAAAAAGCATGGCAAAGACAGCTCACCGCCAATGGAAAATATGCTGCAAAAAAAGTTATCGAAGAACTTACTCATTAAAAAGAAAATATACAGATAAGGAGATATTTTATCTTCTTATCTGAATTTTTAAGCAAATTTCAAATCTTTGTATTCAATTATAGAACGTATACCTGGAGGAGTTTATGTGTCAAAGAATTAAAACACGTGAAGAAATTGCTTCACAAGTGTATCTCAATCAAGCTGATATAAAAAAGCTACTAGATGTTTCTAGTTCTACTGCAAAGCGCATCTATACGTATGCAAAACAAATTGATGAAGAATCATTAAAATATATCATAGAGCCTTCAAAAGTTCGCATTGTATCAGTGTGCAAAGTTACAGGGTTAAATATTGCTTTATTGAGAAAGCAAGCTTTATCTATATGATAGAATTATTCAGTAAAATTCAAATCTTTCGTTTCAATGTTTAAACGTATATCAGGAGGATATTATGCAAAAGAAATTAGAAAACATGCTTTCACATATTTGCCTATTTATAGATAAATTGATTTTCTTTAGGGTAAATATTCTGTGGAAACACAATTACAGAAGAGAAAAAGTACAACTCTATCCAAGTGAAGAACTATGTGAAATGATTCGAGAAGCTGGAGGAGATATCCGTCATGATGTCGCATATCCAGGATATTACGACTGGGTTTTGTATGATGGAGATATCATTTGTTCGAAAATGGGTTGCATAGATTTCGAAGGTGATACAGATCTAATGGATAGCACAGATACAGATTTTCTAAAAAATGTTGATAAGTATTATGAAGCTTACAAATATTTTTCTTTAACGCTTTGGTTAGACAGAAAGTTGCACCCTATTGAGCTTGATCCTGAGTCTTTCAAATAATCATGCATGTGTTAAAATAAATCAAAGGAGAATTCACACATGCCAAAAAAGGAATCTATCAATCGCACCGCTTATAAAAATGAATATCAAAGAAAAACTGCAACTAAGTTCAATTTCATTTTTAGAAACGACAAGGATACTGAAGTAATTGAAAAAATCAAAAGCGTTCCTAATAAATCTGATTACATTCGCCAGCTAGTACTTAGAGATATTGCTGAAGAAAAAAACAAGT
>DBKX01000346.1:9978-14150 GCA_002297865.1 Lachnoclostridium sp. UBA739 | reverse complement strand
AGGGGTTAATTTTTAAAGGTATAAGGAGAAAATAATTATGAAAACATCTAATTGTATTGTTTGTAATCAACCAATATCAATATTTGGAGTCCACATTGATTGTAAAGATGGTTCAATTTGTACAAACTGTATAAAGAAAAATAAATACGTTCTTATTTCACAATATAATAAAAGTATAAATTTTGCTGATCTTGATTTAGAAACAATTTCAAAATATTCCGCTCGTAGAGAAGCTGAACTAAATGAAATAACAAATTTCAAAGCAGATTTAGAAGTCAGTTCTTATGCTAAAACATATGCTAAATTCAATGATAAAGAACAAAAAGCAATTTTCTTGACGACTTCCCCACTTTTCGGAAAGCCAACAAATAATGAGTGGGAAATTGTAAATTATAATCAGATTTGTAGAGTTGATGTTATTAGAGACAACAATATCGTTACAAGTAGTGACGGTGCAGGCAAGGCTTTGGCAGGAGGTTTATTATTTGGTGCTACTGGTGCTTTAATCGGAGGTGCATCAGCAAAGAAGACTTCTGTACATTCACTGAAAAATTTAAAAGTAAATATTACAGTTTCTGATTATCCTACACCACTTATCACAATTCCAATTGTAACAAGTGAAACAAGATCATTTGTTGATAACTATCTTTCAACGGCGGATAACATTGCTGCAAAATGTAATTTAATTATTCAAAAGAGCCAAGAAGAATCAAACCAAAAAGAAGAGTCTGCTTCGAGCATCAATATCAATGAATTAAAAGAATTAAAAGCTCTTATGGATGAAGGAATAATCACAGAAGAAGAGTTCACTGCTAAAAAGAAGAAAATATTAGGAATATAAAAACGATCAAATTAATTTTTTAAGGTATATCATGTTGACATGCATGATAAAATTTATATATAACGAAGGAGGTATTTTATGACGCTCAAAATCAGTAAAACTGCGAGAGATGCTATGAATTTTCCTCGTAGGTTATCAAAGCCAATATCATATACAACATATGAAAATGATGCTTTAACAGTAGCATGGCTAAATACTGGAAAACAAATTGAAAAAGCAATGAACGATTATGCAAAACAATGTAGAAAAGAAAAGTGCTTCTATAAGTGATAAAGAAAGTCAGCTATTAGTTCAGCAATATAAAGGTCCAATTCCTTCTGCTGATGAATTAGAAAAATACGAAAAGATATTACCTGGTGCTGCTGATAGAATTTTAAAAATGGCTGAAAAAAATGTTGATCAAGAAATCTATTCACGGCTGCAGCAGCAAAAGATTGAATCTCGTGATTCTTTTATAAGTATCTTTGCTACTTTCTTTACGACCGTTTTCTTAGTTGGAATTAGTGCTTATTTATTTTTGAATATGCAATCCGAATCTAAATTTATTGAATTTGCTAAATTTATTGGTGCAATCGGAACACTTGTTACAGGAATTTCTACTATTCTAAAAATATTCTTTGGAAAAGATAAAAGTTAATCTGAATTATTACAGAAAATAACCCGTCACAAATCGCGACGGATTATTTTTATTTTTCTTCATTTATGACGATGCCACCATGAATAATAATTCTTTTATCGTTTTCATCATCGAAATAAACTTCATTTTCAGAATTGGTAACATCAAATTTGCCTGTCCAGGATTTAATTTTGTTTCCATTATAATCGTAGACAGTAACAGTCCTATGCAAACCATTATTTATATTTGAATGAAATGATTTTAATGTTCTTTCACAACCAGCACATCCCGTAAGGATAGGTGTTAACATAATAATTGCAACAAAACCTATACGTTTAATTTTTCCTTTCACTTGTTCAGCATTCATATTTTTCTGTGTCTCTCTACTCTTTCTAAAATATCTATCACAAAATTCAATACCATTCCTATAAATTCAATCCACCATAGAATCCAAAAGAAAATATTATTTATCATTACTGCATTAGCAATGTTAGCAATCAATAGCATTATGATCATATATAGTTCTGCATCCTCTCGTAAATTTTTTCCATGATTCTGTACACTTGAGTTTTTGTATATCCAATCTTTTTTCCAGCTTCTTTATAAGTCCTACTTTTAAATACAGCTTCTAGTACGGTTTGTTCTTTTGAAGTTAGATATGTAATATTCAAATCATCAAATATTTTTTGCTGTTTCTTTTGATATTTGATATATGTTTTTTTATATTTATCAATATTTGTAATCATATCAGCAAGTTTTTGATCATGTGTCTTATAAGATGTAGAAGAATAATCACTCATGCTAACTGCTTTTACATCTGCAACTTTGGATCTTTCTTCTTTTGCTTTAGTGTCAAGATCAGATAGCTTTCTTGGAATGTTGACATAATAGTCAGCAAGCATTCCATTAATCACTTGCTTTTTATTCTTATCAATCATTGTATGATCCTCGCAACATAGTCAGTCTCTTTATGTTCCTTAACGTTATATTCTTCTATTTCAAGTTTGATTCTAAAGCCTGCTTTAGCTAACGCATATTGAAGTGCAGCAATGATATCTTCTTTTTCACACTTTTTGAATGCTTTTGAATCAATAAGAGTATTTCCATATTGAAGAATATTGCGAATCATCCAACCATTTGGATTGCTTAATATAGCTTTTCTTTTCTTTTCAGCTAATCCACTCCATCTATTCATGTTTCTCCACATGTCCAAAGATTATATAACCGTCTGCATCAGCATAGCTAGCCTTAACACCATGGCCATATTTTATTGAAGGAATTTCATGTTGCTTAATCAGTTCATTTAGATACCATTGTGCTTTTTTTAAATCTTCAATTCCATTTTTCTTTTTCCATCTGCATACATATTTCAGAATATTCGCAGTTGCAACTGCATCAAATCCATTCAAGTCTTCTGTAAATGCTTTGATAACATCTATTGTTTCCAATCCAGAACTAGACTTGTAGTGTTCTGGATGGTTTATCATATCTTTTTTATTCACTTCTATGTTCCTCATAAACTTTCTCATCATATTCTCCATCAATGAAACGCTTGATAGAATATATATGATCATCAAGAAGAGTCATTATAACGACTCTTCTTTCTGAACTAAACTGTTTTTCAAATACTGCAATTGTTTTAATGTTTTTCATATGCATTTAATTTTCAGCCAAGATTTCATGTATTTTTGGTTTGATATAATCTTCAAATATTTGAACAATTCGTAACACTTGTGCTGGATATTCATATATTGGAAGTTCAAAAACATCAAAAAAATATCCATCATAGTCTTCATACTCAAATTGCTTGACAAAAGTAGATGCTTCTGTTGGTGTGCCATCAAGCTCGATATTTTCAAAAATATCATCAAGCCTTTTTTTAGTTTCTAAGCCGTCATCTTCATCAGCTCCATAAAAATCATATGTATAATCTTTAGTTGTTTCATAATCAAATACATTTTGCGTTCCGTAGGTTTTTTCTAATAAATACAGTTTTCCACATGTTGTCATAAATTCAAGGAAACTTTCGTTTTCAGCTGGGCAAAAGTAAGAATAAGCGTAGTTTCCACAATCAGAAGTAATCATCAATTCACAATCATCAAGATTGAAGTAAAATCTCGCCCATAGGCACGATCCATAGTCTTTATCACTTTTATCTTGCCTATATTCAATGCACAGTATATCTGGCTTAACTTTTACAACTTTCATTTTCATATGCCTCTAAAGTCCTAGCTCATCTAATGTGTATTTTTTATCGCTTACCATTCTCGTATATTCTTTCGTTATAACAAATCTATATAGTTTTATGGAATAATACTTAGCATCACAGTCTCTTATTTCTTTTGTCCTTAAATAAATTTCAATATATGCGTATTCATTCATCTGGCGCTTTATAATGCACTCAATTTTATCTCTAAAAGGCCCAATCACTGCACTCAAATATTTATTTTCTTCTTCATTAAGAATATGTCCTTTATATTCTTCAAAAAGCCACTTCACTTCTCTTCTGATGCAAGAATCGCAACCACCAGGGCTACACCTTCTATCACCATTCATATAAAATAAGGCGATAATACATTGAATTGGAGTACCCAACAATGTATCCCTTTGATTAACAATCTCATCCTTGTATTTTTCAATATTTAACATTTATTCATCTCCTAATTTTTCAAAAATGTAATCCACACTGTCTTTTATAATATCCTCAGCCTTGCT
>DBKX01000346.1:4314-9951 GCA_002297865.1 Lachnoclostridium sp. UBA739 | reverse complement strand
ATCATCTTGTAACATGTCTCTTCTTTCGGAAGAATAGACAATACAGATAGCAGAAGTATGAATATAACTATATTTTTTTTGAGGATACACTTATTCTTTTCTAATTTTTCTACGATATTCTCTTCAAATTCATCAAAGCAAAGTAAGTATGATCCCACACTGTAAATTGAAATAATAAGCAATGATACGAAACATATCATTCTGATATTTTGCAAAACTTCTATTACGTAAAACCAAATAGGATTTATTATATAGTTCATTACTTTACACTCTCCGTAGGAATGCATCTATTTTCAAACTTCTTGTAAGCATCCAAATACCACTCTTCTTTGTCTCCATTGTATGTAAGCTCGTAATACATCCCATCGTGTAAGTCTGTACTCATTAAATACTTCCAGTTTTGAAGTGTCTTACACTTCCATACAATGTACGGTTCTCTATCAAAAAGATTAATATTTTTTTCTAAATGTTCTTCAATATATTTTCTAACAATTCTTAACGCAATCGAATCCATGTTCATATTGTTCTAATCTCCTTTGCTACTCAAGTAAGTCGTTAAAATCATCTTCACTCGCTTCCATTTTGTGACCGTGAGAAACCCAAGTCATTAATTTCGTTGATAAAGTAAGTAGATCAATGTCAAGTGTTTGAATAAACATTTCTTTTATTTTTTGGCTCTCGCATTCATCGTAGCAGTATTTTCTTTTTTGCAATGTTCTTTTAACTGCATTGAATGCAACTAAAACATCTTGAAGATCATAAGAAAAGCATTCATTTTTTCTGTTCATATTTTCCATTTTTAGGTATTTCGAGAATTTAACCGAATATATATTAAGTTAAATTCCGACATGTGCCATTTTCCTTTCTATATATGCATAAATATGCATGATTTCTATATTTTTGTATTTTGAGAACTTTACATAACTTGCCTTGTTAAATTCTCTGATATAATTTCCATAACTTGGAGGAAATTATGATTAAAACTTGTTATCACATTGACCGTGCAAATTCACTAAAAGAAGGAATGACTCTTAAACTTTCTAAAAATTCACTAGCTCAAGAATATAATTCAGAGGTATATCAAAAATTATTTCCTAACGGTGTGTCTTTACATGGTTCTGGTTTTTTAGGAAACTTGATTCCTAATGCAAATGTTAAATATCAATATGAAAGAACAAATTCTATATATTGCGAATTACATGCTGAATTCGTTCGAAGATCTTTATTTCCTCAGTATCCTCCAAGATATGAATGCTTCTTTGGTGTCTCAAAATTAGAAGAACTCAAATATTGGAGTAATAGTTTTGGAAATGATTTTCCAATTTTTGAAATTTTCTATGATGATTCAAATGCTTTTGAATTTGATGCAAAATATTTAAATGATGGTTTCACATGGAATTTAGAAACATCTGAATTTTTATCATTAAATAGTGCTTTTCAATATTGGAATAGTTTTAATGTTCTTCATAAAGAAAAGCCTGAACTATTAATACATTTACCTGTAAAAGTAGGAAAATGTATTGGTTTAACCGGTTCTACGATATAAATTCACAAAAATTTTTTCTAGTTCTTCTTTAGGAACATTTAAACAAATTTTATGTTTATATTTTTCTGAGATTAATTCTGGAACCATTGCTTGCTTTAAATCTTCCCATATTCCACCATCAACATTTTCTTTCACATCTTTAGATACAATTGCACCAATTGGAATATCACCTAATTTGATCATGTTATTACCTCCCACCATTCACACTCATTGATGCATCGAATATCACCAGGTCTAAACGTTCTCTTTGATGGAAGACTCCCTGCACTCAAGTAATACTTTTCTTTTATCTGGATGTGCTCAAACTCTAGATGTTTTCTTGCAAATATATCTCTACCTCTATGAAGTATTCCAAGAAGCTGAGTTCCATCTGCTAGAGTCACTTCTACCTTTTGCATCAAGTATTCTTCAACTTCGCTCTTTTTCATTCGTCCTCTATCTTGTACAGAACCAGCTTATTTCCTTTGTTTCTTTTTCTTGCAGTAGGTGTTGCGCTAAATTTAAGAGTTTGCTTTGTAAATCCTGTTGTCTTTGCAAGCTCGTCAATAGTTCCAACTCCTATAATGTCTTCACCTTTGTATGCTGCATACTCTACTTTTTTAATAGAATCTGTCAAAGCCATATTCAATCTTTCCCCTGATCTTCATTACTTCATCTTCTTCCAAACAAATGTATCTAGCTGTAATCATTGCATCGGAATGGCCAAGTACACGCATTACTTTGAAAATGTCGTGGCAATCATCATACAGCCATCTAGCAAACGATTTTCTAAGAGAGTATGCACCGACCATATATTCAATGCCTACCTCTTCAGCTAGCTTTTTTACAAACGTCCAAGCGGTTTGCCTGGACAGTGGTCTGTTCTTGCTTACAAGGTGTGCTCTAAACATGAATTCATCTGTCGTATATCCATACTTCTTAACATAGTCCTTTAGTAACTTGTAAATATTGTCTCGTAGTTCAAACTGCTGGACCTTGCCTGTTTTGTGTTCCTTTATCCGAAGCTGTCCTCCAGCAAAGTCTCTAGGTGTCATTTCAAGAATGGTGTTTGTTCGTGCACCAATGTTTACACCAAGCATCATGATCATATAGTCTCGTTCTGCTCGATACTCTGCATCAGTTCCTGGTTCTGCCTTCTGAAGCTTTACAAGCTGTGCACGCTGCATCTTTTCAAAGTCTTCTTTTTTGATGTAGAGCATCGTCTGCTTTCCAAGTTTATCGACTGTCTTTCGCTGATAATCATCGTTTGGATTGTCGTACCGTTTCGGCATTTTCTTAGGTACTACTTTGGTTTTAGATTTTCTCTTTTTGTAGTTTCCCGCCACTTCTAATCCTTTCTAGAACAACGATAATTGCCGTCCAGTGAGTCCTTTTGTACATTGAGTAGAATTCCATGCTTGAATCGTTTTTGCCACTGTTTCGCATGATTCTGAGCGGAATCCACACTCTTTACATCTTGCATAGACATAGTATTTTCCTTTAACTGGCCGAGTGTCCCAGTCAACGAACAAGTTGGCCTTGCAACCACATCTAGGGCATCTTTTCAATTCATCCATACTTATAGTCTCCCTTTCCACTTCAGAATATAAAACTTAATGACTTGGATCACGATCATTGCAACTAGCCAAATCGTGAATATCGTAATAAGCACAATAGCTGCAACAGCAAGCAAATAAAGAACGGTCATAAACACATTGATCCAGAAGTTTATCGTTGCTTCTAAATAGCCAAATATCCATTCAAACATCTTTATTGCCCTGTTCCCGTGCTTCCAAATCCGCCATGCCTTTGCTCTGTTGCATTGTCATTGTCTGCAATCAAATACTTTGTGAAGATTCCTTGCATGATCTTTTCTCCACCTTGCAATTCAATAACTTCATCTGTCATGTTGCGTAAGCATATTCCAACGTTTCCGTCATTTGATGGATTGCCATAGTAGTCTGAGTCAACAATTCCAGTGCAGTTGCTTAGAATGATTCCTCTTTTGCCAATCGAGCTACGAATATGCAACTGTAGCACTTCATCTGGAAGCATATAGGCTTTCACATCCGTCCACATGAAGGCAGCACTGTGTGGCAATATTGCTACGCTCGTTGGTAGAAAGAAATCGTACCCAGCGGAATTCTTTGTGCTCCGCTTTGGAAGTAATACACATTTCACTTTGTTTTGTCGCATATCATCGCGAACTAGTTCAAATCCTCTTTCACGCATTGTTCATCCTCCCATGTTTGCTTGCATTTCTTTCACCTTGGCCAAAAGCTCTTCATTTGGCTTTTCTGTAGGCTTTTGTTCAAAGCCTTTTTGAAAGTATGTAGGCTTTGAAATTTCAATCGGTTTGTAAGTTGGCTTTGACTTTGGAATAAATTCTGTATCATTCCAACGTTCACCATTGAGCCATGTATCTGGATTTGGAATGTATTGCGTAGTTCCTTCGTACTGTGCTTGTTTGAGCACTGTTCTACGCAATCCGTCCATGATCTCGTTGTACTTTTCCTCACTTGTACAAACTTTCAAAAACTTAGAGTGTGCATTTTTCTTGCACACTTTCTTTGGATAGGTGCTCCAAAAAGAAACAAACCAAGACTCAGATTGTTCTTTTTTGCGGTCATTCTGCATCGAATGACCATAAGTATTATTATTTGTTTCTTTGTTGCTTTGTTTATTTGTTCTATTGGGTTCAAGCACTGTATCACTGACTGTATCAAGCACTGTATCAACAGGTGTATCAGTCACTGTATCAATTCGTTGCTGGTACTTTTCGTAATTGAGTACAGTTATTTTTGTTGCCTTGTCGATGTAAGAAGTCTTGATCATGTTTTCTTTTTCAAAAATCTTCAACCACTTCCGTATCGTATTCAACGCAAGGCCAGTATCTTCTGATAACTTTCTAACGCTAGTAATAAGCGTACCTCTTGGTATTTCTTGTCCTTTGAAATAGCCAGTTTTCCAATTAGCTTTCAATAGAATCGTAATAAACAACCATCCAGCTGAGGATGAATCGTGGTACTTCCATTCAAGGATCCTTCGTGAAATCGTTATGAATCCTTTGTCTTGCTGCATGTGTCTCCTTTCTCTAATAAGGTAAATCGTCTTCTGTTATATCTAAATCAGATGGATTTACAGTGGACATTGAATTGTTTTCAAGTGCTTTCGGTTGTGCCAAAATAGATACTTGAGAAGCAATCACATCCGTGATGTAATGCCTTGTTCCTGATTTATCATCATAGCTTCTGGAATGCAGCCTTCCGTTTACAGAAATTAGCGTTCCTTTTTTTGCATATTGATAAAGAAAATCTGCTGATTGGTTCCAAACCTCAACTTGATGAAATTCAGCACGCTCATTTCCATCTTTATCTTTGCCAAGACTGTTAGCTAATGTGATAGTTGTCGTTGACTTCCCTGTGTTTGTTTTCTTGATCTCTACATTCTTAGTCAATCTGCCCACTAGCGCTACAATGTTTAAGTCTGCCATGTTTTCCTGCATCCTCCTTTCCCATTTCTAGCTGAATTTTCAGCAAGATTTCTATAAATTCCTCTTTGTCAACATACGCAACAGGATTGTTGCACTCGATTCTAAATTTTCCATTCAATCCATCGGAAATAAAAAATTGCGTGCTATTGCCTTGCTGCGTTACTGCTGACTTTGCTCTAAAGTTTTGCATTGCTACTTTCTCCCATAAATTCCAATCTATCTTCATTTTGTCTGCCCTCTTAGCCATGCGTTCTCAGATTCGAGTTGTATGACCTTTAATTGGCTTCTGTGAAGCATTTCAAACTGCTCTGCATTGATTCTCTCTAGCTTTGCAATCTGCTCTCTAAGCACCTTATTTCGTGCTTCTAGCGTCTCTCTACTCAGTCTCATTCTAAGTACCTCACTAAAGATGGATTTGCTTCAATTTCTTGTGGTGTTGGAGGACAGTTTTTATATGACTGCTGCATGACCGCTCCAATCAATGCATAGGCAAGAAACATTGCAAGAACAACTGTCAGTAACACTTCCGCGATAAGTGGGTTTAAATGCCTTCTAATGGCTTTCTCTGTTTTCATGTTGTCATTCCTCATTTATTTGTTAAAATATGAGTAGATGTTTT
>DBKX01000346.1:1720-4273 GCA_002297865.1 Lachnoclostridium sp. UBA739 | reverse complement strand
TTTTTTTATGCTTTCAAGCTCCATTTGCAACTGCTCCAACTTGCTTGTGAATCGTTGCAAGAGTTGTCTTTGTTACTCTGCATACGGACGTTATACGAACCTTTGTAGGCTCGATGATGAAACCATTTAAGTCTTTCTCATCTTCCTTCTTTGCATAGTCGTATATGCGTTTAGAAGTTGCGTATGAGACACCTAATAGCTTTTGAATATCAGCTTTGCTGAGATAGAACTGGTTAGCAATTTCTTCACGTGTCTTAACTCTTTGGCACATAAGTTGTTCTCTCCTTTCTTTTTTTTGCATCTGTACATTTACCATCTGCAAGGCTTGCATAAGGCCTGGCATCTTTTTTCATGCTTAGAAAGTGGAAGAATCCAAGCACGTGCTATTTTTGAACGAAAAATTTATTTGATTGGGCTTTTATATGTTTTTTATTTGGTCAAACAAATTAGTTTTCTATCAATGGTTTTCTATATAAACAATTTGCAATATTTTTCTTGAACATAAAAATTTTTATACATCTATATGATCCAGACTTATAGCAATCGTCTTTCGTGAGTAATGGTCGCAACGCTCGTTATTTTTTTAGTCATTGAGTTAAATTTGAATAGAGAATAACGAGAATGATAGCGTTTGTCTTTAATCAAGTCTTGCTTTTAATCGAATGTAGGTCGATAAGGAACAAGTTGATCCTTCCCATGCAAGCCTTGCAGATGGTAAATATTTTTTCACCCTAACTTGTATAATTGATTTGAAGGGAGGTAATAATATGAAGCATACAGATGAACAGTTATACCAACTCGCAATTGGTTTTGTTCTTCATCACGGGCGTGATTACAAACCAGGGAAATCAGAACAATTTAGTTTAGTTGATTTCATGATGAGTGTTGATCATGTGTATGAACAGTTAAAAGAAATTGAGAGATCAAATAATGAGTGATTCTTTCACAATATCTAATTGGCATTCGAGATAATTGCAAACGTCATTTGTTACTCTCATAACATCCCTGCCTGTCAAAGCAGGGTTGTTTTTTAGTTCCTGCATAATCATGTCAAACAGTTTTTTTTGTTCTTCACTCTTGTATAGATAGAATCTTGTATTTTTGTAGTTTTTATTAGTTCCAAAATAACCATCGTCTTCTACTATTAGTCGTCCCTGTTCCAATTTATTCATTCTGTTTTCTCCTTTTCCTTTCTAATCTCACACCAAGAGAGCTCGGCACAATGAATATCCATAGTTTCACATGTTCCGCGATGCCCAACGCAGAAAATTACAGTTATGGTTTTCCAGATAATCCAGAGTACAAAACCCTTTCGAAGGTAAGCAATAAACTATCAGAGGGGAAAATTTAATTGCTTTAATTGTTATAAAAATAAAAGAACATAAATTAATTGTTGTGCCGAGCTCTCTTGGTGTTGGAAGTTGCAATATTTTCAACCTATTTAGCAAAAAAAATATTTTCTTTTTCTTCAACGGATAAGTTAAGAACTTTATCAATGCTTTCTATTTCAGAATCCGTAAATTTGCGTAAATTATTTACTTTATACGACATTGATTGTCTCGATAAATTTATTTCTTTTGCTAATTTGTCGAAAGTATAATCTCTTTTTATCAATGCAATTTGAAATAGCTTTTTATTAGTCATTTTTTCTCCTTCTGAGGTTGATAATTTTTCAACCGTCTAAATAGTAAAATACGGTTGAAAGTTTGTCAACCATAAAATAAAATATTTTTACAAGAGGTAGTGCAAAATGAGTGATACTGTTGGAATGCAAATAAAGAAAAGAAGAAAAGAACTTTCTATTTCTCAATTGAAATTAGCTGAAATGTGCGGATATAAAACAAAAGGAAGTGTTTCTAGAATAGAAAAAGGAGAAACAGATTTAACACAAGATCAAGTAATATTGTTTGCTAAAGCATTAAAAACTTCACCTTCATATATCATGGGGTGGGTAGATGATCCAAACTATTCCATGAGTGAAAAGTCAAAAACAACACCTATGGCAATAAATATAGGTCAACAACTAACTAATCTTGAAAAGGAACACGGGTATTCAGAAGATTACGTGGCTAAAGAAGTAGACATATCTGTTGACTACTACCGCAACTTAAAAGACGGTGTAAATCATATCTTCGATACTGACCTTATGTTGAAATTCTCAAAATTTTATAAAAAGCGTTGGACTGACTTTTTCCCTCCTGGTATAAAAGCACTTCCACCTAATGACAATGTAGTTGCTTTGCAATATATGTCTGGTAGGTCAGATGAAGAAGTTTGCAAAGCACTTAATATATCTATAGATGAATACAATCTAATTCGGTTAGGTGAGAAGCAACTTGACTACGTCCTTCTGGAAAAATTTTCTTCCTTCTACAACATATCTTTCTCTACACTTTTAGGCACAAATCTAATGCAGTACGCAGACGATAAACAAAAGCGTTTGTCTGTGAAGATGCAAGCCTACTTAAACGATATTTTTGCCGCGCTCGATGGTGAAGAGTTCGATAAAGCTGATATGCAAGAGTTAATAGACTACATTCGTTTCATAGCGAA
>DBKX01000346.1:1442-1676 GCA_002297865.1 Lachnoclostridium sp. UBA739 | reverse complement strand
GGAAGGTAAGTAGGTAATGGCAAAATCTATACAGTTGTTTCATGGAAATATTTATAAATATGTTAACAATGATGGTGAAAGTAAAATAGCAATGTATCTTTGTGATACTAATTTAGGAAATAGAATATGCATGGTGCCATTAGAAAACCCTGATGGTCAATCTAATATTATCGTAATCGAAGGAATGGAAAAAGTTCTTTATCCTGAAAGCTATTTTGAAATTGAGAAAGCAAA
>DBKX01000346.1:0-1399 GCA_002297865.1 Lachnoclostridium sp. UBA739 | reverse complement strand
AGGATTACAAAACTTATTTGCAAATATCTGAAATTGTTATCCATAGTTTGCTGGCCAAAACAACAAATACATATCAAGCTTTGTCACATAAGAGATTTCAAAGTATAAAAAAAGAAAATTTTATTTTAACAGAGGATTATTATAAATATTTAACTTGGTTTGATTATAAAACAAAGCTTCAATTTCAACGAGAGTTAAAAGTTATGCCAGGGATTTTGCTCCATTCCGTTTATTGGGCAGAGTTAGGAAGAAACGTAGGATCAGAATTGGAAAAGTTACGACCAGTCTTAATATTCAAAAAGCTTTTATCAAAAAAATTTATAAACGACTCAAGCGTTATTGTGCTTCCTATTTCTTCTAAGTTTACATGTCAGCGATATAGTACAAATTATCCTGTAATAATAGATGGAAAAATAAACTACGTAAAGGTCAATGATATACAAAGAATTAGCATAAAAAGACTTGCTCAGCCTTACAGAGATTCAAAAGGTAAAGCAGTAATTATAAATGATGAGGATATAAAGCATATAAAAGATATAATTGTCGATTACTTTGTGAATGATTCTCTTTAAACGCAAGAAAGCACCGCAAAGAATACGGTGCTTTCTTGAAATCCTCCATCATTACCACCTAAAGTGGATTACCGAAGTTACAAACAGAGTTTAGCATATTAAAAAATACTTTACAAGTGTTCAAGGCTGAGAATTTAACATAACTCCATACTACGTATGAATGCAGATGTCAAGTAGCTTTAGGTTACTAACTTAATTAAATTTATAATTATACACTTTTTGGTTTCATAAAAAACGGACTAGCCGGACAAGTTCGGACAGGATTGGACGCATACGGAAGTAGCGGAAGCAATCGGAAGTGAACGGAAGTAAAAGAAAGGAGCAGATATGATTGGTTACGACAAAGAAAGAAAAACATATTTTGTGCAATATCAAGTAAAAGACCCTTTAACTGGTAAATGGAGTACAAAAAAGAAACGTGGTTTTAAATTAAAACGTGATGCAGCGCAATATGAGGCAAGCGTAAAAATAGAAAAAACAAATACAGCTCCAAAGATTACGTTCTTAGAAATGAATGGCCGTTATGAAAAATCATTTCAGATTTCTTCCGGACAATCTCAGCAAAGGCATACGCACTTCGAACGACGTTTTCCTTTAAAAGACAATGATATAAGAAAAATAACTCGATTACAGTTAGAAAACTGGCGTACAGAATTGATCAGTGATGAGACATACGCAACACGTACAAAAAACAAGACAATAGCATACGTCAAATCTGTGTTTAAATTTGCCTATGACGTATATGGTATTCCAAACATTGCACAATTCCTTAGATCAGCAAAATATACGGATAGCGAAATAATGAGTCAAGAGCGCCCAGTATGGAC
>DBKX01000188.1:2952-3520 GCA_002297865.1 Lachnoclostridium sp. UBA739 | reverse complement strand
GTATTCAAGGGAGTCCTTATTAATCTCTATTTCATTGATTTTCCCTTTATTAAGAAATTCTTGATACAAGATGTAAGAATCATTATTAAAGATTTTATATGAAAAAGAATTTTCTTTATAATACTTCTCAACTTTTATAAATTCATGCCAGATGTTTCTCTCTGCCATTTTTACTTTTTCGATAATATTACAATTATTTATAATCTCGTTTGAGAGTAGATTCTTTGGTAAAAAATTATATACTTTATTTAATCTGAATGAATTGTCGTTTTTTAACTTCTCAAAATATCTGCTTGTGTGCATTATTGCCAATTTACTCATGTTATGGCTAAATGTATTAAGAAAAAAACGTTGATATCTTAGATTTTCAATTGCTTCAGACACATCTTCGTTTGTTTCTTCCAATAATCCGCAAATGACATTCATTCCATTAATATTTATACCATATTTATATGCAAATTTTATAAAAAGTAAATTACTGGCGTAAGAATTTTTTTTATCAATTTTTGTTAGAAGTTTATCGCTTGGTGATTCGTATCCTATTTGTACGCTATTAAAACCTGCATTC
>DBKX01000188.1:214-2947 GCA_002297865.1 Lachnoclostridium sp. UBA739 | reverse complement strand
CCAGGGACATTTTTCGAATAAATGTCTCTGTAAAATCTTTTGTTATAATTTCTGCCAATATTATACTAAAGTCAGGATACTTATATTTAATTTCTATAAGAGAATCAAGCAGTGAATTAAAGCGAGAAAAATCATTTGCAACTAAGTCATTATCAAGAAATGCAAAATTATAAATATTGTATTTCTTGATAGCTTCTTCTACATATTTTCTTACGTTAACGATATCTTTAACTCTGTGCCTGTATCCTTTATTAAGGTAACAAAAATGACACTTTCCCCAATGACAACCACGACTGCTTTCGATAAATAAAAAAGGGGCTTGTTGTATTCTATATTCATTTTTCTTTGAAATGTAGTCAAAGAAATCTGGATAGTATTCTGTTTTATTTAAATCAACAAAATTTGATAATTTTTGCTTTGATGTGTATATGCCATCTTTTGCTCTAAAGGCAAGGTGGGGAATGCTATATAATTCAGAAGCATCATTTTTATTTGATACGACATCAGAAAAAAGTTTTATTGCATATTCACCTTCTCCCCATGTAGCAAAATCAAATTGATGAAAATTCTCCAAAAAATCAATTGCAGCATATTGAGACTCCATTCCTCCTAATACAACAATTGTTTGTGGAGAAATGTGTTTTATTTTTTTACAAATGATTGAAGACGGAATCCATTGGTATAGTTTAGCAGAAAATCCAACATATAAGACATCATCCCATTTTATTTTAGCGATTTCATCATTTAAGAATTCGTCTAATTTATGATAAAAACTATTCATATGTCTGTCTATGTAATAAGGGTCTGCCGACAGAAGGCTTGGTCTTAAACCTATTAGAAAACCTTTAATATTACTTATTGCCTCTATGTCATTGTATTTTATAGCCAAATAATTGTCATACAATAACAAAGCGTTATTCTCATCACGTTTTTTATCGTCAGTTAAATTCCATAGGAATTCATTTTCTAATTTGTTTAATTTCATGTTCCAATACTCTATCTTTACTTCATAATTATAAAAGGAAAGATATTTCTTGAGAACAGACATCGCAGGAGAAGGCATTTCTATCAAACTTGGCGACATCCAATTTAATAGTATGTATTTCATAAGCTGTAAAATTTGATGCAAAAATATATATTTATATATAATAATGCAAGCAAATCTTTGTTTTTTTTATTTTTTTGTGTTACGTATTTTTTTTGTTTGCGGTTTTTAGAAACAGTTAGTTCCTTGTCAATTTAGTTGGTAATTTCTTTCTCAAATCAGTCGAAATTAAATTTCCTTTCTTCCTTCAGAAAAATAAAAGATTCAAGTTTAGGATTTAGCGTAATTGGTTGAAAGCAGAATACACTTTGATGCTAAACATGAAAACATTATCTTATGAATTTTACATTTTAAGTTACCGGAACTTCTGTATTGGAAACATCAATACTGGTGCCAACGAATAGCTTTGGCAATGCTGATTAATATAAAAACAGCATTATGTCCCCGTTGAAAGTGTGAGGGATAAGCATCGACCCCTCACACTATCCCTCACACCTCAGAAGTCCGATAAACAGGGACTTTCAAAGCGTTTGGTGAGGGTGTGAGGGTAAAATGACCAAAAAAAATTTTTGAATTAAAACGATTATACAACTAAATCAGAAACTTCAATAAAAAGAAAAATTCCCTGTCATTGCTATCGGAAAATGACAGGGAATTTTACGGTGTTGCTGCAGGTATGGGAAAAGAACAATTTACATCAGTTCGATGCCGGCTTTAGCCTTTATAGAATCGCTGACGGCAGGTCCGTTGTTCTCCCAGTTGTTACATGGTCCATTGGCATTCTTCAGATACTTCTCCGTTGGCGTCCAGTTGTTGCGCACGGTGATACACGACGAACCCTCGTCGGTATAGAGATAGAACCAGTGGTTAGGGTCGTGGGCATAGCCCGGAGAATAAATGTCGCGCACCACGTTTTCTTCGACAAACGAGTGTGGCTGCGAACCAAGGGTATATATGCCCGCAGTGTCATACATGTGCTTGGCATAATGGTGGATAAGATTGCCCTTAACCAAATTGTTTGCCATGGAACAAGCCTGTTGGTTCCATCCCCAGCCCATGCTGATGCCAGTATATGAAACTTCGCTAATCTCATTGTGCAGAATCTTGATGTCGCGCACGAAACCGGCACCAATTCCCACACAGCCCCAGTCTTCGTTTGTAACATCCGTAATGATATTGTTGTCGATAGTCAGTCCGGTGCATATAATCCTACTGTCTGAAGGATTATACGGCAAGTGAGCCTCATGAGCCTCCGGACCGAAGCTGCCGGCAAGAATACCGTTGCCGCCAATGTCCTGAATGTTGCAGCGCGAGATACTTCCGCCCTTAGTATACTGATAAAACTCCACTCCAGTAGAGGCGCAATGCTCAAAAGTGCAGCCACGGAAATCTATATCTTCAGCACAGCTCACGGTAACTGCCGCCGCCGGTCTTCCAACCCATCCCTGGTTGTCGAGCTTATGGTCGCCGTCAGGACGTATCATCTTAGGGCGCAGCTTGTAAGCCTCCGTCATATACATTCCGGCCTGTAGCGGTGCATGACCGGCAATAGAGGGGCGCATCCACGTAGCGTAGCTGAATGTTACGCCCTCAAACTTAACCCCCTTAACGAGGCAGTCGGGCGTTCCCTCAACCCTCATCAGAGTTTCCACGGCAGGAACTTCAACATCCGCCTTAGCCATGTTCTC
>DBKX01000188.1:0-166 GCA_002297865.1 Lachnoclostridium sp. UBA739 | reverse complement strand
ACACCTTATGCTCCCGGGCATCGAGATACCACTCGCCTGGAGTGTCGAGCAGTTCTTTTGCATTGGTCAGATAGAAGGCAGAGTTATGTCCGTCAGTCGTTACCATAGGCGACGGCCACGGATGCATGAAATGGATATGGCTCTCCGGCTGATGGAAAGTTACGGC
>DBKX01000189.1:3040-3383 GCA_002297865.1 Lachnoclostridium sp. UBA739 | reverse complement strand
ATGCCAAATAGCAGGCTTAAAGCATTATTTAAGAAAAGACTATGAGAATCTTATAACGGTAGATGTGGTTTGTCATGGTGTGCCAAGCCCGATGATATGGCAGAAGTACTTGGCTGAGAAGAAAAAAGAGATAGCACAGAAGTATACAGCAAATGAAAATGATGTTTTTTTCAATTCTATATCTTTCAGAGACAAGATAAAGTCTTGGCGTCGATACCATCTTACCTTAACCTATAGGGTAAGGAAAGATGGTATCGACGCCATTGGCCCCGATTCCATTGTCGGGACTGAGTCGCAATATGTTTGGGAGAATGATTACATGCTGAGTTTTCTCCATGACTAT
>DBKX01000189.1:0-2989 GCA_002297865.1 Lachnoclostridium sp. UBA739 | reverse complement strand
TTGCAAGTTTAGAAATGGGAAATGCCGCAGTGACTTGACACTGGCAGATTTCTGGGGTATTGAAAAACTGACAGATATTCAAGAATTAAAAGAAGATAAAGGAACCTCTCTTATAATGACTCATACAGACAAAGGAGAAAAAATAATAAAGAAACTTCCCTGTTTTTTTCAAGAATTTGCCTTTAAAGGAAGTCTTTGGGCAAATCCTGCCGTTTTTTACAATTGGCCAAAACCAATCAGTTATAATTTGTTTTTCAAAATGTGCAATAGACATAGTATCAAGTATGCTTTTGACAAGGCACATAAGATACAAGTTGTTTATGTACTTGTTTTAAAAATCAAAAAGAAAATTTACAATATTAAGAAATTATGGCAAAAATAGGAGTGATTACATTTTCCCAAACTTTAGATAACTATGGACAAGTCTTGCAATATCTTGCCATCCAAGAATATTTAGCATCTCGTGGACATAAGGTTTGCTTGATTCGAGAATATAGTAATATAAAAAAAATGAAGCAGTTTCTCAAACGTTTTCTACTTATAAAAAACAAAAAGAAGACCGCTGTTACAACTTTCGAGAAATGGGCAGAATGTACAGCAAAGTATGAGACTTTGCACTCAAGACAGTTTGAAAAATTAAGAAAAGACAATTGTAATATTTATAATTTACAATTACCATCATACAAAAAATACTTTGATGCCTTTGTTGTTGGTAGTGATCAGATATGGTCTTCTATTACCCCCTATAATTTCTTGAATTTCACAAGATATGGAGAAAAGAAATTTACGATTGCTCCAAGTATAGGAAAATTGGATGTAGATGAAAAAGTCGTGTCTACTATAAGGACTTGGCTCAAAGACTTTACTTTTATTACATGTAGAGAGCAGAGTGCTGTCGATATGTGTAAAAGAGCAGGACGAATGGATGCGCAGTTAATTCTTGATCCAACTTTTTTGATTACAAAAGACACTTATCTAAAATTTTCCGAACAGAGGTGTAATCATGAGGATTATGTTTTCCTTTACATGTTGGGAGCAGACATCCCTATAGAAATATCTGCGATATATGAATTCGCCCGAAAAGAAGGTTTGGCTGTAAAGTATGTAGCCAGTCAAGGGAGAGAAGATGAATACGCAAAGGAATGGGCTACGGTTTCTGAATGGTTAACGTTATTGGCAAATGCTAAATATGTATTCACTAATTCTTTTCATGGAATGGCCCTTTCATGTATATTTCAAAAGCAATTTTTGGTTTTCCCAATTATTGCAGAGATGGAAGGTATGAATGAGAGAATATTTAATATAGCAAAGAAGTTTAAGTGTGAAGATAGAATATACCAGGATGGTTTAAATAACGTGAAGAATCCTATTGATTATGGTTATATTCGTGAGAATATAAGTAAAAACAAGTTGATTGTAAACAATTTGTTAGATTCTATAAATTTTTAATTCTACTCACAATGGACAAATTATCGAAAGTTAAGGTAATGAGTCATCGTATACCTTGGATTGACAATGTAAAGTTCTTGGCAATATGGTGTGTAATTTTTGGACATTTTAATGGACAAATATTTACTCATGGAAGACCTGGATTTGATATAATAAATCTCTTTATTGTTATCTTTAATATGCCTCTTTTTGTTTTTATGTCAGGTTACTCAAACTACAAATCTTTGAAAAACCTTGATGGATCAAAAAGCCTGTGGAAATATTTTACAAAAACATTTGAGCGGATTATATTACCTTGTATTATTCCATGTATTATGGTCTATTTGATAAGACCAGATATGGAATATGTTGACTTTAAGCATTATTGGTTTTTGGTGATGTTGTCTGTGATACAAATTTCAACAGGAGGTATTTTTTGTATCACAAATAAACTACGTCATGGCGATATAATTGGATGGGGCGTTTTTGTCATAATAATGGTATGCTTAAATAGATATTCGACCTCAGAATTATGTTGGTATTACTTATATGGGGGGGGTAGTTAAAAATATGGAAATGAAAGGTAAGGATATATTTAAATTGAATAATAAATTCTACTTACTTGTTCCTGTAGGGATTGTTTCGTTCTTATTTACTGACGTTTATAAATATCAGTTTTATAACAATACTATTTTTTCAATGTTCCATAATGGAGTGTTCTATCTGTGGATTTTAAGAATGATTTGTGCTTGTTGTTTAATATATGTAATTATATATTTTGTGCAAATGTGTTCTTCAAAATATAATTTCATCTCGTATATGGGTAGTAAAACCTTAGGTTTATATATTTGGAGTGGTGTCCTATTAGATATTTGTTATAGATATCATATAGTATTAAATGGAGATAATTTACTTTCTTGGGGGACAACTATTCTGATTAGTTTTGTAGCTGTGCTATTGACTATGGCGGTAATCAGATTGTTGGAGTTAAGTAGAATAACGAACTTTTTATTTTTCGGACAATTAAAATGATACCAAAGATAATACATTATTGTTGGTTTGGCGGAAAAGAAAAGCCAAAACAGATTGTTGATTATATTAATAATTGGAAAAAAATGCTTCCTGATTACATATTTAAGGAATGGAATGAATCCAATTTTGATATAGAAAGATTAAGCTATACAAAAGAAGCTTATGAGGCAAAAAAATATGCGTTTGTTTCAGACGTAGCCCGTTTGTATGCTTTGCTAAATGATGGTGGTATCTATTTAGATACTGATGTTGAAGTGGTAAAATCGTTTAATGACATTCTTGACAATACAGCTTTTGTCGGATTTGAATCAAAAAAGTTAGTCGCAACTTGTGTAATCGGCAGTGAAAAAAATAGCGTTTTTATAAGAGATTTCTATTCTATTTATGAAAACAAGCATTTTGATGTGCATAATACAGGTACGAATGTACAGTTATTGACAACTTTATTGAACAAGAAAAAAAAAGTTGTTTATCCGTTCATGTCTATAGATGGATATGTTAAGATATATCCTTATGATCATTTTGTAGC
>DBKX01000283.1:3550-4684 GCA_002297865.1 Lachnoclostridium sp. UBA739 | reverse complement strand
TATATGATAATACCAGAATTATCATATTAAATCTAAAAATGGATATGTTTCATTACATATAAATTAAATTATAGATTAACAAAAAAAAGGTAAGTATATGTGAATACTTAATAGTCTCAAGATGAGTGCATTAATCGTCATTGTGTTACGAGAATGCGACAATACAAGATTTCAAACTTACGATATTTCAGCAATTTGCTCTTTCATTAAATCAATATACGTTACGTGAATTTAAACTAGAAGACTGACTGTCTTCTCAAATGGTGCGAGTGTCAAAACTCAGATAAGAATTGGTACGAATTATTAATTAATTCGATTAAAAGTTTTATACTTTTGATGAAAATTTTAAAGATTTTGTACATTTTTGTATAAGTTTTTAATTAAAAATTGGTTGGAATTGTAATGAAATCTTAGTCTGTTTTATGTATTTGAATGAATAGAGAAAATACAGATATAATTAGCTTGGCGGCTAATTGGAATATAATCGGCGGTTGCACTATTTTTTCGCCTTTCGTTAGTAGTGTGACCGTTGATTAAAATATAACAAGGGAGAGTAGTCTAGTGGCGAAGGCAGTTGACTGTAAATCAACCACAAAGAAACATCGAAGGTTCGAGTCCTTCCTCTCCCATTAAGCCAGGAATATCAAACTCTCTTAAAATACCTGGCGATATAGGGGAACGTTGTGAGATGTTCCCCTATAATGAGTTAGAAAGTTGGTAAATTATGGTTTCAGATTGTGATAAAAAACGTTTAACTGATGAAGAAGAAAAAGAAATTTATCAAAAAATATTAAAAATATTATCTGAAAAAGGTTGTACGTATTCTGATGCAAAAAATATTTTTCGTGATGTACTATTTTTAATTGAAGTGTATAATAAAGTTAGTTTATGATTCTCGTTTATTGAGAGATTTAATTGTGGCATATGCTTTATCATATTCTCTCATATATTCTTCAATAAAATCAGTAGTCATTCCAGGCGCATTGCGAGAAGCGCATCTTTTGGCTGCATAATCAGCTAATTCTTTGACTTGTTTATCATCTAAAGTTGTATTTTTCATTTGTAATACCTCCAATATATTTTACCAAAATTATACATTATTTGGTGTAATTATTCAATATTTAATTGTGTGGA
>DBKX01000283.1:0-3533 GCA_002297865.1 Lachnoclostridium sp. UBA739 | reverse complement strand
CGGATGGCAGAGTCAGGTTTAACGCGCCAGTCTTGAAAACTGGAAATCCTTATGGGTTCGTGGGTTCAAATCCTACTCCACACGTTACTCTCCTACTTGGAGAAATAAACGAAAAGGATGTGAATTGCTATAAAAGCGATTACTAAAAAAGAAATGGAATACCTTATGAAAAAAGGTTTTAAGTTCCATGAAGATATTTTTAAAACCTATAGTGGTAAAAATAAATACTACTGTAGAGAATGCAATACTATTAGTAGAGCATTAGAAAATTATCACAATGGATTATCTGTTGTGGAATATAAGTAATAAAGTAATAAAAATATATTATGAAAGGTGGTAAACTGCCATCAGTACAAAATTTTATGATACAAATGCTCTGTTATTGTTACAGAAAGATGTATTAAAAGAAAATTTTTATATTAGTTCTACATCTCTACAGGAGCTAGAACACATTAAAGTGTCACGCAATAAAGAAGAACAAGTTAAATATGCAGCACGTAAGATTCTACATATACTTGATGAAAACGAAACATCATACAATGTTATTGTTACAGATTCTAAAATTATAGATATTATTGCACAACACGGACTGGAAAACACACCAGATAATCAGATTTGTGCATGTGCATCAACTATTGAAGATGTTATTTTTATTACAAATGACATTGCTTGTAAATCTATTGCAAGACATATATTTGGATTAAAAACTGAAACAGTTAAAGAAGAAGAAAAAGATTTATATACTGGTTTTATTGAGAAGTCATTATCTGAAACAGAAATGGCTTATTTTTATGAACATTTACAAGAAAATATTTATGATTTATTAGACAACCAGTATATTATAATCAAAGATCAATCAGATAAAGTTGTTGATATCATGGTTTGGCGTGATGAAATGTATCAGAATGTAAAGTTTCCTACTATTCGCTCAAACTATTTCGGGAGTGTAAAGCCTTTAAATGGGGATATTTTTCAACAAATGGCTTTAAATAGTTTTAGTAATAATCAAGTTACTATGATTAAGGGAGCTGCTGGTACAGGAAAATCGTATCTAGCCGTTGGATATTTAATGTGGCTACTAGAAAAACGAAAGATTGAAAAAATCATTGTATTCTGTAATACAGTTGCTACTGCTAATTCTGCAAAACTTGGGTACTATCCAGGCACAAAGGATGAGAAATTGTTAGATTCATCAATCGGGAATATGTTATCAGCTAAACTTGGTGATAGTTTTGGACTTGAAGAAATGATGGCTAAAGGTAGAATCCAACTTTTACCAATGTCTGATATTAGAGGTTTTGATACTAATGGAATGTGTGCAGGTATTTATATTACAGAAGCACAAAATATGGATATATCATTAATGAAACTTGCTCTGCAAAGAATTGGAGAAGATTCAGTTTGTATTATAGATGGTGACTACAATGCACAAGTTGATTTATCTCAGTATGCAGGTTCTAACAATGGTATGCGTAGAATGTCAGAAGTATTTAGAGGGCAAGACTTCTATGGAGAAGTAGAATTACAAAATATTTATAGAAGCAAAATTGCCAAAATTGCTGAAAATATGTAAAAGAAAGAGGGTTATTATTATAGAAGTTTTAGATATTGCTTTACCTCAAAATTTAGAAAATATGTCATTACCATCGCCAGAATTGGTGAACTATTATAGATTGGCTGAAAATAGAATTTTCTATATTGATTATGAAATTGACGAATCTGTATTAGAAGTTCAAAAGGCAATTATTTATTATAACATTATTGATAAAGATATTCCTGTTTCTGAAAGAAAACCGATTATTATTCTTTTAGATACTCCTGGTGGATTACTCGTAGAAACATTTTCATTGGCTCAGACAATGATTATGTCAAAAACAAAAGTAATTACAGTAAATATTGGTACTGCTTATTCTGGTGGTGCATTACTTTTACTTGCAGGACATGAAAAATATACTCTTAAATATTCAAAAGCTATGATTCATTCTGGAAGTACATCAGGCGGAGGCGGCACAAAAGATTTATAAACAACAGATTGATGATATGGCGGAGTTTATTTTAGAAAGATCTACTATTGATAGTAAGGTCTTTAAAAGAAACAGAGCAAAAGACTGGTATTTTAGTTCAGAGGAACAAGTAAAATATGGTCTTGTCGATAGAATTATTACAAGTTTAGATGAAATTATCTAAGAAGAGTAGCGAATAACTACTCTTCTATTTTTATGAAAAATATATAGAAAGAATCAAGGAGAAGAAAACATGATTAAAATTAGTGAACAGGAAAGTAAGGTAACTCCACGTAAGAAAAATATCCAACTTAAAAATATTTCAGTAGAAAGTCTACGTCTAATTGATACGGATACAGGTGAAGATGTAGCACAAGAAGTTATTGATGCTCTACCAGACGGAGTAGATACTATCGACTTCAAAATTACTGTAGAACTTCTNNAGAATAATTAGTTGGGTGGTGAAGGATATAAATAATACTGAATTAACTCAGAAAGAAATTGATTATCTTGTAGAATTTGTTGAGAATGGAAATTCTAAGAATTGGGAAAAAGCTAAAAAGGATCTTCATTCTGATATGCATAGAGACTCCATTAGAAAATCTTGGTATGTTGGGAAATATAGTGGATATAGTGTCTATAAATATATGCAAGATAAAATGGAGAAAGGTTATTCTTCTGATGAAGAATTTGTACGTCTTGAAAAACTACGAGAAAAAGAGTATATGGAGCGTGTACGTCTACAGGACGCTAATAGAGAAAAACGTGCAGTTCTCAGAGAATATTCAAGAGTTGAAGCAATCAAAGAATATATTGAGTTAAAATTGGATGAGCGTAAACCACGTCCATTCGTTAAATGTAATTATTCTATCAAAAATGGAAATGAAGCAAGTTTATTAGTAAGTGATTTGCATTGTTATGCCACAGTAGATTCTATGTTCAACACATATAATATTGATGTATTACGTGAACGAATGACAAAGCTTGCCAATAAAACAATTACTTGGTGCCATAGAGAATCAATAGAATATTTGAATGTCGAGTTACTAGGGGACTTCATCACAGGTATTATCCATGGTTCAACAATTGCTCAAGCCCAAGAAGATATTATTGATCAAGTATTAAATGTAAGTGATATTCTTACAGATTTTATTCTTTTACTTAAATCTGAAATTCCACATATTATGGTTTACTCTGTATATGGAAATCATGGACGTACTATGCAAGGAAAAGCAGACGCAGCAAATAAGTCAAATTATGAAAGAATTATCCCTGCATATATTAGAAAAGAATTACGAGATAATGATATTCAAGTAATTGACAGTGGATATGAAGATTTTATTCCATATTTTCTTAAAGATGGTAAATTAATTGTTTGTACTCATGGTACAAATGATAATCCATCTACCGTAAACAAAACATTTACGAAATTACTTGGACAAGATGTATTTGATATTCATATGGGGCATTTTCATAATCCCAAAGAGGGGGATGGAGCTACTGTTAATGGTAGTGTTATTGGTTCAGATG
>DBKX01000266.1:1206-2526 GCA_002297865.1 Lachnoclostridium sp. UBA739 | reverse complement strand
CTGAAGAGGAAGAAATAAAACTAGTTAAAAATATATATTATGGCAGTTAAGACAAATGATATAAATTTAAGCGAAATTTTAGCGGAAGTTGGAGATGGTAAAATTCAACTTCCTGAATTCCAGCGCAGTTGGGTTTGGAATGATACTCAAATATGTAAGTTGATAGAAAGTATTAGTTCTGAATTTCCTATGGGAGCTGCTATGTTTTTGGAAAATGGTGGTGAGGCAAAATTTAAGTCTCGCCTTTTTACAGGCGTAGATGAATGTCATGCTAATGTGGAGCCAACACAGTTGGTACTGGATGGTCAGCAAAGAATCACAACTTTGTTTCAGGTATTCACGTGCAATAAGCCTGTTGAAACTTGTTTAGCAACAAATAAAGATGCTAAAGTCTATCGTTATTATTATTTAGACATTAATAAATGTTTAGATGAAGATGCTGACCGTTTAGATGCAATAGTTTCAATTAATGAGAAAAAACAATTGACATCCAATATAGGTCGTGAAGTAGTTTTGGACTTATCTTCTCGTGAAATGGAGTATAAGAATATGATGTTTCCATTGAACATTATATTCTCAATAGCTGATGTAAATAATTGGATGATAGGACTTCTTAATTTTTATAAAGAAGATAGTTCTATGGTCTTAGCAAAATATAATGAATTTAATAATAAGGTAGTTTCCAAAATCCTTCAATATAAGATTCCTGTGATATCCTTGACAAAGGATACTTCTAACGAAGCTGTTTGCCAAATATTTGAAAATGTAAATACAGGTGGTGTTCCATTCNNNTGGTGACGGCAAGATTTGCAATGGGTACAAAAGATTGTAGTCCACGAAATCTTCGTGAGGATTGGAGAAAAATATCAGATTCTTTTTTGAAGCGACCTGATCATTTATTGGATGGAGTGAGTGGGACTAGTTTCCTTACTTCTATGACTTTGTTAGTGACTTATTTGAATGCTCAACAAGGTCAAAGAACGGCTCGTTGTAAAAAAAGAGACGTTCTTAAATTAAGCTTGGATGACTTTGTAAAATTTATGGAGCCATTAAAAGAAGGATTCTTGAATGCTGCAAATTTCTTGGTGCATCAAGGTGTCTATTCTTTTGATGATTTACCATACACTTCCCAATTGATCCCACTTGCGGCAATATTGGCTTACGACAAAATGAATGGGAGCAAGTTTGCTTTACAGCAGAATATCGAAAAGTTATCCCAGTGGTATTGGTGTGGAGTTATGGGGGAGCAATATGGTAGTGCAAACGAAGGGCGTTTTGCATTAGACATTACGGGTATATTTAGTTGGATAAATGGGGGCA
>DBKX01000266.1:0-1177 GCA_002297865.1 Lachnoclostridium sp. UBA739 | reverse complement strand
CTAGGTAATTTCCAAATTACTCGTTTGTTGTCTCTTCAAACTCGTAATAGTGCAGCTTATAAAGGAATTATGGCTTTAATAATGAAAGGTTCCCCATTGGATTTTATGACACATAATAAAATGGACGTTGCTGCATATCTTAAGGAATCGACAGATATTCATCATATTTTCCCGCAGGCTTATTGTGAGCAAATGGGATATGCTAGACAAAAGTGGAATTCTGTTATTAATAAGACCCCTATGTATGCGAGTACGAATCGCTCTATAGGAGGGCGTGCTCCACATGAGTATGTTCAGACAATGTATAACAAAGGCTTGAGCGAACAGCAAGTAAAGGAGGCTATATCGTCACACCAAATAAATTATGACTTGTTGTGTTCTGATAATTTTGATGAATTTATGTTAGATAGGGCAAAGAGACTACTTACTTCTATTGAAAAAGCTATGGGGAAAGCTGTTTCTGGAAGAGATAGTGAAGAGACAATAAAGGTTTTTGGTGGAACGTTAGTTTGATGTCTTATAAAAGGATTTTATAATGAGTACTATAAAGAAAATTACATCTCCCTTATTGGAGGACAAAGATTTGAATCAGTTGGCTGATAGCATTGCTCACTTGGTGAGTGATGCCAAGAGCCATTTGATGCAAACGGTCAATACAACCTTGGTGCAGACCAATTGGAATATCGGAAGATATATCGTTGAGTTTGAGCAAAATGGTAATGCCAAAGCTAAGTATGGTACGGAGTTGTTGACATCTTTGGCTAAGTTACTGCGTATCAAGTTAGGTAAGGGATATAGTCGTCCTAATCTAAACAACATTCGGAAGTTTTATCTCCTTTATCCAATTTGTCAGACAGTGTCTGACAAATTGAGTTGGTCGCATATTTGTGAGCTAATCACTATAGATGATGATTTGGAACGCAGCTTCTATGAGAAGGAGTGTATTGCTGAGAATTGGGGTGTGCGATCTTTGCGTAGGCAAATAGATAGTGCCTTATATCTGCGTTTAGCTGCAAGCAAGGACAAGGAGGGCATTATGCAATTGGCACATAAGGGAATTGTCGTACAACAACCCGAGGATGTCATCAAGCAAACTTATACATTGGAATTCTTGGGAATACCTGAGAGGAAGCGTTATAGCGAGAAAGACTTGGAGCAACGATTGATTGACAATCTG
>DBKX01000268.1 GCA_002297865.1 Lachnoclostridium sp. UBA739 | reverse complement strand
ACTGGAAAAAGAAAAACACTTATACTGATGACAGTACCGCTAACGAAGTTAAAAATGATTTAAAGAATTTATCGAATGTACTTGGATATAATGGAACTACAATTAAAGGAACATATATTTATTCGCCTCATACTATTGGTGGTGAATTATCTATTGGTGATACATCTGGTGTTCATGCAAGTATTTCTACAAGCGGTAAATTAACTGCGACAGATGTAGATATTTCAGGTGTTATTACTGCTACTTCTGGTACATTTACAAACGTAGATATTCAGAGCGGTAGAATTGGTGGATTTACTATTGCAAATAATACTTTATCAAGTAGCTATGCAACTATTAGTCCTAGTTCCTTATCATATGGAAATAATTTTTCTGTAAATTCAAATGGTATATTGAGTGCTACTGATGCTGAGATTACAGGAGATATCAATGCGACATCTATTACAGCCAAAGAAGAATATAAGTTATACTGGGATTCAGTAAAAGATAGTTTTCCGTTTATATGGATTAATTCGTTTTTCACTTCAAACGGGAGCGATACAACTATTACTACTGGAATTCAAAATAAGACGACTATCGAATTTTCTGAATATACCAAAAATACTTCTAATTTTCAAAGAGCATGTATAATGGCATCTTTGTATCAGCCAACGGAATATCAAGCAAGAGTACAAACAAATGTAACTCAAGATAGTGCATTTATTGAATTTTTGATGATTAGAGATTCTTCGGCTTATATACATTTTGAAGTTGCAGCAGATGGGAATGTTTGTTTTATTCCTGGCAGTGCAATTTCAGAATATAGTACGTGTGATGAAATTATTAAATTAGGCACAACTAATCATAAATGGTTGCAAGTATATACAAAAAATTTATACGCAACTGGAAATATTCAATTCTCTGGACTTTCAGAAAAATCATCTGCAACTAAATATCTTGTAATGGATGCCAGTGGAAATATTGGATGGAAAACTGGAAATACAAGTAGCGTTAGTGGAAATTATATTCCTATGAGTGGTACATCTAAAAATAGTAGTGGTTATGTTTCATCTCCTGTAACTGGAACAGTTCATGTAAAAAATAACTGTGGTTGGGACTTATTAAATACAAGTGGATATGAAGTCACAGGAATTTATTGCAATAAAAGTAACCAGGTTATCGTGGGTGACAATGAGAACAAAACAATATTAAGAGGAAATGGTATTCAACTTGGCAATAATAGTACAGTTATAAATATCCCATATTTACCAAATTATACTTCTGCAACAAAATTTCTAGTTAATGATGGCAATGGAAATATTGGGTGGAGAACTGTTACTGGTAATAGTGGAACACTTGCATATGGACTAACCATTAACTTAAATGGAAGTTCAAGTAATGTTAATTCATGGAAAGGTACATCTAGCGCAACTGTAAATATAACTCCAGATAGTATTGGTGCGTCAGCCGTTGGACATACTCATAATTATTTAACGTCTCATAAAAGTTGGTATGCAGGAAATGGCTTATATTTATCTGGATCTACTTTTAATATTGGATACAATTCAAGATATTCCGCAGATTTTTATGAGGGAAGTAATAGTAACCATTATGCATTTTGTCCTACATTAGCAAATAATACTGGTGATACATATAGGCTGTATTTAGGTGGCAACGGTGGAGATACACATCCCTGGTATAAAGTTGTTACTAGAGATGGTATGCAACAATTATCAGACGGACGTTTTAAAATTAATAAATGCTCATTAGATGACAGTTTTTACGATATGTATATGTCATTGAAACCTATTAAATACAAAGTTCTACATGACGAAGAAAGTGGTACTCATTTTGGATTTGTTGCACAAGAAGTTGAAGAATCTTTAATGATGGTTGGACTCAATGCTTCAAATTGTTCATTAATCTCACGTGATGAATCTAGTTCTTATGACGGTGGTTATGTTTATGGACTATCATACGATGAATTTATTCCATTTAATACATATATGACCCAAAAAGCCCATCGCCGTATAGACTCTCTCGAAGAAGAAAATCAAAAACTCAAAAACACTATTTTCTCATTACAAGGAGAAATTTCAATCATAAAACAAAAATTGGAGGAATTATCATGTTAAAAATTAATTCAATTACAACTAATGTAAACGCAAATATTTATATTGGAGAAAATGAAAATCAGAAAAATGTAGCATATGTAAATGCGTCTGTAAGTAAAGATGGAGATGTCTCAATCAATAAATCTATTCAGGATTCTAAATTATTTGTAGAAAATAAAGAATCTGTTCTTTCAGATTTTACAGAATTTGAAACATATGTATATAGCTTAGTAGATTCTGAGTAATTTATAACTACATAAATATTATAATCAACAGACTATGGAGTAATTTCTGTAGTCTGTTTTTATTATGCAATTTTTAAGGAGAATAAGATTATATGAAATATAAAAATATTGAGATTATCAATGTAATTAACTTTCTGAATAAATTTGGAGATATGAAACTTCCTGCAAGAATCAGTTTTGCTATCATCAAGAATCAGAATTATTTCAATAAGGAATATAAAGATTATACAGACGCATTACAGAAAATGTATGAAGCATATTCTGACAGTTTCAAGAAAG
>DBKX01000362.1:4456-8380 GCA_002297865.1 Lachnoclostridium sp. UBA739 | reverse complement strand
CAATATAAAGATGCAGCTTGATAGGTTTATATTTGTAGTCCCATACGCAGTATTTATGCTCGCTCTACCACTTAAATCACAGCTATCGACTAGCTTTTTTGTCTTCTTTTCTATATTCCATGCTGTTGGAAATTTAAAGATACAATCTACATAACCAGTAGAATCCTCAATATCCTCATCTGTTTTTCCATGTACAGCTGGTGCATTTTTACTCATATAACCTTTAGCCAGCAAAATAGTTTGTCGATAGGAAACAAGATCGCCATCCCATATTCCACATAATGTAAACTTATCTGATTGCATTTCATCATCTTTTAGATACGAAAGTTCTATTTCTTGACCTAGTTTTGCATCTGCTCCCATTGCTTCCAAAACAATTTTGCTTGTTGCCAATTCGTTATCTTTCTCTGGTAAATGCCCCTGACTAGGATAATTAAATGTCCATTTTGAATAAGTATCATTAGCCCATCTTACTTCTGTAGGTACTTTTGTAAAACACTCTCCCACCGCTGAACCAATGATAACTGAATATCCACTTGCTTTAATCTTTGGATTTACCTTTACTGTATTATATTCATCTATACTGATATGCTTTATGCCTGCATGTGCACATGTTCCAATTTTTCTCATATCACTATCTTGCATCGCTTCTTGAAGACTTATTGCAATCGTAAAAAGACTAGCGAATAACAATGTCGACAACACAATCGCAAGTACTATTATTGTATTCTTTTTTGCTTTCAATAAGCGTTTAGCAATTTTATTTAGTACAGCACCTGTAAAGTTCTCTAAAGGAAAATTCATAGTATGCCCCTCCCTAATCCATAAGCCTACCATCTTCTATACGCACGATGCGATCTGCTAATTGAGCAATTTTTGTATCATGTGTAATCATAACAATGGTCTGACTAAATTTTTTACTTGTCCTCTGCAACACTCCAAGAACATCTGCACTAGTTTTACTATCAAGATTTCCTGTAGGTTCATCTGCAAGTATTATAGCTGGTTTCGTAACTAAAGCTCTAGCAATTGCCACTCGCTGCTGTTGTCCACCAGAAAGAGTATTTGGCATACAATTTAATTTATTGGATAAACCAAGGTCCGAAACTATTTCGTTCATAAATTCTTTATCAACTGTTTCCCCATCTAATTCCACTGGTAATGTGATATTTTCATATACATTAAGAATAGGAACAAGATTATAATTTTGAAATACAAACCCAATATTTCGACGACGAAATATTGTCAATTTTTCCTCATTCAACTTTGATAATTCCTGTTTAACTACAAACACTTCTCCAGATGTTGGTGTATCCAATCCTCCCATCATGTGTAATAATGTAGATTTACCCGAACCTGACGAGCCTACAATAGAAACAAATTGGCCTTTTTCTATAGAAAGGCTCACATCGTTAAGAGCACAAATTATATTTGGCTCTACACCGTAAATTTTGCTTAGATTTCTTATCTCTAATATATTCATATCTTTCCTACCTTTCTGTTCGATAGGTATAATATATCATTAAATTGTTGCAAAATTGTCCTTCTAATACATTTCTTTTAAAATACTTTGTTACAATTTAGTGATAATTTAATTCTTTGGTAAATAAATTGAAAAAGCCGAACCTTTTCCGACCTTTGATTCAACTTTTACATATCCACCTTGCATACTAACAATTTGACGTGTAAGATAAAGACCAATTCCAATTCCACTAATTTCATGAACAGCAGCCTCTCTATAAAATCTTTGAAAAATTGCTGCCTGCTCGCATTCTGGAATTCCTCGTCCTGTATCTTTTACACATATTACAATATGCATTTCATATTCATTTACCAATATATCTATTTTCCCTCCTGGTGCTGTATATTTCACTGCATTATCTAGCAAATTATAGATTGCTTCACTTGTCCATCGACAATCATGATTAACTAACAAGTCCTCTGGACACTCCACATTGAGTTCCAATTCCTTTTCCTCAATGAGTGCTAATACTCCGTTTGCTGCTGCGGCAATTGTTTCTAATATAGGACTTACACTTGATTTCAAAGTTATAACCCCAGTTTCAAGCCGTGACATTTTCACCATAAATTGTATAAGAAATTCAAGTTTATTTAATTGTCCCGCCATTGCATTCAGAAATTCAATTCTCTTTTCGTCTGAATTTTTCTTATTAAGTAATGTATCATTTAGCATTTTCAAATTTGTAATAGCAGTTTTTGTTTGATGCGAAATATCTGAAATCATAACTTGTAAATCTGTTTTTTCTTTATCAACTTCATTCTGCTTATCCTGCATAACATAATAGAGTTTCTTTAACCTATGACGAATTCTAGATAGCAACGTTTCCTCATCACAACCATTAATTTCTATATATTTTCCATTTATCATTTGATCTAACATGTCACATAATTGCAACGTAAAATCTGCTAATTTCTGATTCATAAATTCAATAAGTAAGATGTAATAGCATAAAAAAAGACAGCTTAAACCTCCACCGCAAAGCCATACTGCTGTTTCCTCNNGTCAATTTATAAATTATAGATACAACTACAATTGACAACAAAAAACATATTACCCCCATAATAACACAAAATTTTCTTACTGATATCTTCCTAATCACATTCTGTCCCACCAATCCACTGATAACCTAATCCATACGCTGTTTTAATATATTTATGTTCTTGTGATTCAATCTTTTTACGAATTCTGCTGATAATGGTAGCCAACGTGTGATCGTCTACAAAATCGCCATCACTTTCCCACAATATATTTAATATTTGTCGCTTCGTCAAAATAAATCCCGCATTCTCTACAAACATTTGTAACATACGATACTCCTTTGGAGTAAACTCAACTAAATTACCATTTACAAATGATACCTGTTTTGTAAAATCAACCATTAAATACCCATCATCAAATACCTCATGGTGTATGCTCCTACGATCCATATCATCGGAAACTGCAATCACTTTTCTACATAAAACGGCGACTGAGAATGGCTTTGTAATATAATCGGTTCCACCTACCTCGTATCCTTTTAACATATCACTTTCTCTATCACATGCTGTTAAAAAGATAATATAGGTCTTCAAATCATGTTCTCGTATTTCTGTACATAATTCAAATCCATTTCCATCTGGCAAATTGACATCTAATATAATTAAATGAAAAGAAGTTTGCGCTAATTGCTTGCTCGCATCAGCACAGGTATAGCAAGATTCTACTGCGAATCCTTCTAATCTCAAATTGTATACTAAGGTCTTATTCAATAGAATATCATCCTCGACAACTAAAATATTTTTCATAATCAACTTCCTAACTAATATGTAGTAATTTACAACAGTATTATATCATAAATAGACTTTTCTTTCAGTAGGAATGGTAACAGAATGTGATATTTATGATACTCCAGAAGTTTTCTAGCAAATATTTCATCAATTGTGCAAATCATCTTATTGTTGATAATGATACATTTTGTAATAAACATTTCCCTTTTGTAAAAGCTCTTCATGGGTTCCTTCTTCAACAATCCGGCCTTTTTTTAATATAGAGATGCAATCTGCCTTTTTTATAGTTGATAATCGATGTGCTATCATAATCACAGTTTTACCTTTAAATATTTCACATGCATCCTGTAGTATACAATATTCAGTTTCGTTATCTAACATGGAGGTTGCCTCATCAAAAATAAGTAAATCGGAATTCTTATAAATTGCTCTCGCTATAGCAATACGTTGTTTTTCGCCACCAGATAATCGAATTCCATTTTCTCCAATATTACTATCCCATCCTTCCTCTAATCCTTTTACATAATCCCACATCTTAGCTTTCTTTAAAGCAGATCTTACTTTTTCATCATCTGGAGAAACATCCCCCAATGTGATATTGTTATATATCGTATCATCTAATAAGAAAACATTTTG
>DBKX01000362.1:0-4430 GCA_002297865.1 Lachnoclostridium sp. UBA739 | reverse complement strand
CGTTAACGAATAGTCCTTTAAATTTTTCCCATCTATTTTAATTATTCCATTCGATGAATACCATAAACCAAAAATTAAATTTATTATTGTAGATTTTCCTCCCCCACTCTCACCAGCAAAGGCATGTACTTGTCCCTTTTTAATTGTAAATGAAATATCTTTCAAAATCTGCTCTCTATTGTTATACGAAAAGCTAAAATTTTCAAATACAATTTCACAACTTCCTTTTGATTTATAAACCTCATTTGCCTGGACTTGATTATTATTGTCAAGCAACTTTTGAATTCTATCATAAGATACTCTCGCTACTGCCAAATCAATACTAATATTTGCTAAATCTATTAATGGAGACATTAATTTTTGTGAATAAACATTAAACGCTAATAGAGTACCAACACTCATCTTGGCATTTACAACACGAATAGCACCAACTCCAATAATTAATGCCGATAAGATACTCGACAACATGCTTACAGTTGAACTAAAGCATGACATTGTAAGAGAAGTTTTAAGCTTTACTTTTGCAAAATCTTGTTCACATTTCCGAATTTTCTCAGTTTGATACCACCAGAAATTTCCTACAATAAAAGATAGACTATTGGAAATTAGCTCTTGTATCAGTTTTTGTAATCTTATGATACTTAGTCTACTTTCATCGGTTACACTCTCCATTTTCTTATTAATACGTTTTTGATACCTCACTAATATAACTAGAATAATGAAAACGATAAGCGACAGCTTAAAATAGGTATAAAACAAGAATAGTGCTATTCCAACTACAGTAATAATGTCAAAAATTATGCTTATAACTTGTGATGATAACATATTTGAAACATTTTCAATATCTTGCATAAATAGAGTTAATAAATCACTACTATTGGCACTTGTATAGAAATCTCCTGTTTTAGCCAATAAGTTATTTAAACATTGTTCTCTTATCTCTATCGTAATTTTACGTTCAATTTTTGTAGTAATACCTTGGGCTACTATAATCACTGCACTACTAATGATACATAATACAACCGAAAGTATACTAAGAATGATAATTCTACTAATATCTTTACTCGCAATAGAGTCATCAACAATTTGGGATAATAACCATGGAGACAACAATGATGTTGCTGTTTTCAATCCCATGCATATAAACAAAAGCACATACCATGCTATATTTCCTTTGGAATACTTAAACATATTCTTATATAATTTAATTTGTTCTATCATTACCAACTCTCCTAATAGCTAATAATAAGTTATTTATCGTAAGAAAGTCTTGTGGAGTTGTGTTCTTCAGATTCATATCTAAACCAAAAACTCTATTAATATCTGACATTATTCTTTTTATTGTAAACGGTGTAATAATTCCTAAACTTAGCAACTCCTCATCTCTTCCAATTTCTCTCATATCTATTTCAGTAAGATTATTAATCATTTCAACCAGCGAAATTATTATATCTTGCTGCTCATCTACTAACATTCTCTTTTTTAAATCACTTCGATTGAATACTAGATCTGAGTTTTTCCACTCACTTTTTGCTGCATTCTTCCTTAAAATTGTATCAATATTCTCTCTTCTGTTCTCCATCATAAAACGTGCTAATAGCCCACTAGCCACAGCCGTTGCTTTACTATTTCCTGAGAAAATCAAATATCTTCCTAATGAATAATCTGTAAATACTGGTGTGATATCTGCTATCATTTGTATTTTTCTTTTCTCATTAAACCAATAAATATCTGGCGAATCAAATAATTTCCCTCTTACACCAATTACATCTTTATATATTGCAGGAATACTCTCTTCCAATCTATTTGTTACAGAAGAGATAATTGCTTTTCCTTGTTCTCTTAGTTTACAACAAATCTCTTTAATCCTCCCTGCATTTTCATCAAGAATAGATAAACTTAAATTTATGATATCACAATTAATACTTAGACACGATTGCAAAGCTTCTTCAAATTCCATGCTGTTTGCCATTCCATGTTCGTCTAACAAAGGTATGGAAATAATCTCTACTTCTTTGCAAACATTTTTGATCGTTATGGCACATGCTGTTCCATGACCACAATTATCATAACATCCTTTATTAAGGATATCTATCGTAGAACATTCTACCAGTTCTTTATTAATACCTGAATCTATAACAACTGTTGTAATCATTAGGAATACCTCCTTTTTTTGTCTCAAATGAATAGTGAGTTCTCCAAAGAGAACTCACTTATATAATAAAGCAAACCTAAAGATTTTAGAAAAGTATATTTCCTTTTGCTGTATAAATTGTGCTATAAATTACACAACCTGATGTATTTTTATCTTTTTTACCTACTAACTTATCATGTTCTGTACAATCATCATTACATCCCTGTCCTTGAACATTTAAAGGCATTGCATTGCTAATCTTTTCAATCTTCAATTTTAGTTCCTCCTTCTTTCCTTACGCCAATGGATTCCATCTTGCTGTATACTGATATGTATACCAGCATCCTGCTGCATTACCATCTGCTTCTTTCTTTCCAGCCCAAACTTTTACCTTACAATCTGTTTTGCAATCAGAAGATTGAGCTTGAACATTGCTTACTAAATCTCTTTTTTGAATTTTAGTTATTTTCATGTTTTTCCTCCCTTAATATGCTTTTAGGTTTGCTTTATCACCCAATCTTATTACTATATTCGTATAATTCCACAGCAATGTTTTCAACTTTACATCTTGCAACAATGGGATAATTTGCATTTCCTTGAACTACTTCATTTATAATTTTACATCGTGTGTTAGTACAATAATCATACCTAGTACAACCTTGGCATTCCTGGATTATTTCGCTATCGCAACAATGAACGTGTTCAAGTTTCTCATTTGATATTCCTCTGGTAACACTGCCTATGTTGTACTCTTTTCTCCCGTTAACCAACATACAAGGATACACTTCTCCATCTGTATTGATTGAAAACGTGGTTATCCCACCATCACATGATGAATTTTTCATCTTACACTTAACAGCATCTATCAATCCAATTGAAACGTCTGTATCTAACTGATTACTTTTAAGATAAAGAATTACTTTTTCTAATTCCTTTTTCATATCATCAAACATTTCTTCGGACCACTCATTTGTAAAAGTATCTGGCATTGGCATTATGTCTGTAAAGCCTATCTCTATTAATTCAATTATTCCCTCGCTCAAATACTGATAATTATAGGGATTAATAGTCATTCTAGCTTGTGCTGGGAATCCTTTTTGCAACACTTTCTTAATATTATTTATCACAATATCGTAACTTCCAGATCCATCTTTAAAAACTCGATTTGCATCATGTGCTTTCTTAATACCATCAATACTGACTGCAAAACTTTTGTAATTCTCCATAATAAATTCAATTTTCTCATCAGTAAGCAATGTTGCATTTGTAGTCATACTAAATTGTATTTTAGGGAAACGTCTTCTTGCTTCTTGTATAAAATATTTGATCATATCGTACGCAATAAATGGCTCTCCGCCATGCGTAGTTACATTAATGCTTTCTTCATTATCCTTAATCACCGAATCCATAAAATTTAATGTCTGATCTAGTACTTTTTTTGAAATAACCTTTTCATTCTTTTCCTTTTCGTAACAGTAATAACAATTCAAGTTGCAACTATTCGTAAAAAAAATGTTGAAGTTCAACTCTACTCCCCCTTACTCCAAACATTGTTATAATATTTTTTTGCATACTTACATTTATGTGCAACCCCTCTTGTATTGCGTAGTTCCAGAACTTCATGCAAGCAACTCCAACAGAAATATGCTAAATCACATCCCTTACATTCCCTTATCTGCTCTGGTTCATATTCAAGAAGACATTCTGAAAGAAATTTATGCGGATGCTTCTGTAATAAACCAGTAAGTTCATCAACATCTAATATATTTCCAAGGCAATACTCAGATTCAACAAACAAATTACATGGATATATATTGCCATCATTCTCTATTGTTAAAGTAGTTGCCCCTGCATCACAGGAACAAGTATAAAAGCGGTATTCTTCTGAACTTGATTTTTTTTCTGTTCCAATGTTACTTCTGTTTTCCGTCGATAACTGCTGTTTAGACAACAATTCCTTATTATTCGCAGCTTCTCCCGCAATACTAAGTACTCTCAAAATTGGTTCACAATTCATTCCTTTACATAAGCTAATAAATTCATCTATATAAAATTCATTATCAGCAGTAACTACCATTGAAACTGATATATCTTCAAAATGTTTATCCTGTAACAATTTAATAGATTCCAGTACTTTTTCATATACACCTTTTCCGCGAATTAGCTCAACTGTTTTAGGTGTTGCTCCATCCAAGCTAATACTAATGTTATCAACTGAGTTAACAATTACATCAACGTTAGATTTATTTATTAATGTAGCATTGGTCATTAACCCAATTTTTCCATCATAGTGTTC
>DBKX01000274.1 GCA_002297865.1 Lachnoclostridium sp. UBA739 | reverse complement strand
AGGCTCATTTGATAATGTAATAGAATTTGCAAAATATTTAAACTTACAATCAGTTATAAGAGTTAGAGCTACCATAACACCAGAGACTGTACATAATATGTATGAAATTGTAATATTTTTAATTGAAAAAGGTTTTAAGGAGATAATTCCAGCTTTGGATATTTTTGATCAGAGGTGGGAAAACGTCGATGAAGAAATTGTTTTTGAGCAATTTGGAAAGATAAAAAGATATTTAATCGAAAAAGAACGAGATGATGTATTTGTAGGATGGGTAAGTAAATCTTTAATTGCAAAAAAAGGAGATTGTACTGGAGGAGTTACGAATTTTCATATATTGCCGAATGGAGATATTTATCCTTGCTCAATGGTAGTAGGAGAACAAGAATGGCTGATTGGAAATACAAGCAAAGGTTTGGACAGTGATAGAATTCAGTTAATACAAGAGCTTAATAAAAAAGTCACTACAAGTTGTTCAAATTGTGGTTATTATGAGTACTGTGAAAGTTCGCGTTGTAAACTAGTAAATAGAAAGATAACTGGAGATTACTTTCGTGCAAGTGCTATTACTTGTGTTGAGAGCAGAGTTACAATGGAATTTATGAATGTAACGTAAAAAAATTAGATAGTGTTAAAGGAGGATATAAATATCAGAGAAATTCATAAAGAAATGTGATTCTAAGGAGGAATTCACAATGAAGGTAAAAAAAATCAAAAATAAAGTAAATTTAGATAATAACGTAATGGCAGAAAATGCTTACGAATGTCATCATGACTGTATTAAATATTACTATTCAGGTGATACAGCAGCAAAAGGATGTTGTGAAAAGAGTAAATTAACATCTTCATTTACAACTAAGTGGTAATTCATACATATTAATATATAACTCGTAAATGATAATTTCTCTGATATTTATATATAGATATGAGCAAAAGAGTGAAGGTAGCAGTATTGGATAGTGGTTTAGATACGAAAACCTATTTTGAGTTATTTAATGAAAATATAACAGAAGGCTATTCATTGTGTACTGAAGAGAAGAATCCAGAGAAGAAGGGAAAAATATTTGAAGATTTAAATGGTCATGGAACTGCTTGTGCTGTAAAAATTAAGGAAATTGCACCTGATGCAATAATAGTGCCTGTTAAGATATTACTAGACGATGGAAGGGGAAGTATAGAATGGTTAATAGAGGCACTTAAGTTAGTAAATGAGCTTGATGTACAAGTTGTAAATATGAGTATAAGCAGTGATATTGATGAGTTAAGAAAAATGTTGAAACCTATATTGGAGAAACTCAAAAGGAAGGGTATAACTTGTATAGCATCTAAGTCTAATACTCGAAGAGTAAGCATACCAGCTGAAATGACAAATGTAATTGGTGTGGGAAGTTCACAAGAGGTGTTTGAAACTAATTATCAGTATTGTAATAAAGATGGTATTAATATTGTTGCTAGTGGAGCACCAGAATTACTTGGTTATCCAAATAAGCTAAAAACTTTTTTTAAAGGAAATAGTAGAGCGACGGCTATTATTACTGGACTGTTGGCTGATTATATAAGTAATAGTGGTACAATGAAAAGTCAAGAGGATTTAATCCGTTATTTGAAATCGAATTCAAAAAATAGCAAAGAACAGTTATATGGGATTGATATGAGTTGTAAGAATAAAGAAATAGAAGCTGTTGTAGCAAATACAATAACTAAATTATTACAAGAAGAAAAAATAAATATGGTTTTAGAAAATGATACGGATTTAAATTATTCTCTTAGTTCCATTGAAGATTTTTATAAAATTGTGATGGAGCTTGAAAGAGTGTTTAAGTGCAATATTTTAGGTAATACCACTGTATATATGAAGTATTTTCAAGCGATAAATAATTTGAGTAGGTTGGTAGAGGTTTCAAGAAAATGAAAGAAGAACTAAAAAAATATAAATCAATATTAGCGTTGGAACGAAAAAAAATATATAATTTAAGTTGTTTATTATTTTCTTCAACAGTTTTGGCTATAGTCCTTCCGTTGATAACTGTGAATTTAATTGATACAATTACAAGTTCAAAGAACATGAAGGAACTCATACGATATATGGCTGTTTACTTCATTGTGTCAATACTAAATATCTTATTTCAGAGTTTATTAGAGCTTTATTTTTCAATTAATGAGTTTGATCTTACACAGACGTTAAAGATAAAAACGATAGAGAGAATGTTTTTATGTGGAGGTTCCTATTTTAGCGAAGAAAAAAGCGGTAATTTATATACCATTGTTGAAGATGATACAGGGAAGGTAGCAGAGTTTGTTTACAGGACTTATCAAGTAATGGCATCATTTATCCAGGCGTTGGCTGTTATTGTAGTACTTATTTATTTAAACTGGAAAATGGCAGTGATGGTAATTGTAATGATTCCCTTTGTTGTTTTGTTACAAAATTACTATGGTAAGAAGCTAAAAAATAAAGCAGAAGATAATAGATTAGACTATGGAAATAATAATTCCCTAACAGAAGAGTTTGTATCAAATGCTTCTGCGATGATATTATTTGGCATTAAGAAAAGCTTTTTGTTAAAATATAAGAAGTCATTAGATAAACTTAGATCAAGCTTTAAAAAACTGATGATTATGAATGAATTATCCAATCAATCTTTGGAACTATCAACTACGATTGGATTAATTTTAGTCACCGGATATGGTGGATATGAAGTTTTTTCAGGAAAGATTTCAATAGGTATTTTAATTGTATTTATTCAATATTGTTCTAGATTTGCTACGCCATTAGAAAGAGTAATTATGCTACGAGTAAGTTTTAATTTGATAAAACCTTCATTAAGTAGGATAAGTGCTCTTTGGGGACACGACGAAAATCTTGGAAAGAGACTACAGAATGAACAAATTTGTGAAATAAAGATAGAAGATGTGTGTTTTGGATACAAAGAAAATAAGTTAATTTTAAATAATGTTAATCTTAATTTTTATAAAGGGAAAAAGTATCTGGTCTGTGGAAAAAGTGGAATCGGGAAATCTACTATAATTAATCTTATCTTAGGATTTTGGAAAGTAGATTCGGGTAAGATACTAATTAATGGTTGTAATTTGGAAGAGTTAAATTCGGATGAATTACGGTCTTGTATTTCAATAGTTTCTCAAAAAACATTTTTCTTTCATGATTCAATATATAATAATTTGCTGGGAGATAAAGATAATTGTAATGAGGAACAGGTATGGAATATACTTAAAAAAGTTGAAATGTATGATGACATTAAAGAGATGCCAGATGGACTTAATACAGTGATTGGTGATGATGCAATGACATTATCAGGTGGTCAAAGACAGAGGTTGGCTATTGCAAGAGCACTACTTAAGAAATCGGATGTTTTTATTTTTGATGAACCTACGTCTGCATTAGATGAGAAGACAGAACAAGTTATTGTAAATACAATAAAAAATATAAGTAATCGAATAGTTATAATTGTATCCCATAGTAGTAGTTTTTCTAGTATTGTGGATACTACATATAAAGTAACCAAAGATGCTATTATAAAATTATGAGGTGTTATTATGAAAGATAATATTGTTATTAGAACGAAAAAGTTATGTAAATTTTATGGAACAGAAGAAAATCAAGTGAGAGCCTTAGATAACATAAATATTGAGATAAATAAGGGAGAAATTATAGCTATAATAGGAAAGTCTGGTAGTGGAAAATCTACATTACTCAATATGCTCGGCGGATTAGATAGCCCTACTGCTGGAGAAATTTATATAGGGGATGAGAAAATAACACAACTGAAAGATGAAGAATTAACAAAGATGAGGCGTAAAAAGATTGGATTTATATTTCAAAATTACAATTTAATACCTGTTCTTAATGTTTATGAAAATATCATATTTCCTGTGCAACTTGATGGAAAAAAAGCAGATGAAGAATACATAAATGCGATATTAGAAACATTAGAACTTACATCAAAAAAGTCTTCACTTCCAGCAAGTCTTTCGGGAGGACAACAGCAAAGAGTAGCAATAGCAAGAGCACTTGCAAATAAACCTGAAATAATATTAGCAGATGAACCAACTGGAAATCTAGATGCAGCAATGGGGGCTGAAGTGATTGGAATGTTAAAGAAGATGAATGCTTTGTTTAATCAAACAATACTTATTGTAACTCATGATCAGGACATTGCAGGACAAATGGATAGAATTATTCGTATCGTAGATGGGAGAGCGATAGTATGATTAGAAGATTTGCCAGAAAAACAATACAGAAAGATAAAGCAAAGGGTATCTGTGCTTTGATTGCGATGTTGCTTACTTCAATTTTATTTTCTACACTGTTTACTACGATAATTGGAATCAATAAGGCGGCTGAATACAGTAGAATAAAAACATCGGGCACAAGTAGTCAAGTTGTATTAAAAGACTGTGACAAGAAAACGATAGATGCATTAGATAGAATAAAAGAGAATGCATTAGTTAAGTCGGCAGGTTATAGAAAATACTTGGCAGATGTGGTAAATAAGCAATTAAGTTATAATGTGGAGCTATCCTATGAAGATAATAGTTATTCAAAACATTGTTTTCAAGAATTGGAAGCAGGACATATGCCACAAGATATAAACGAGATTGTGATAGATGAAGAAACCATTAAGTCTCTGAATATTGAAAAGAAAATTGGAGAGGCCGTCACTTTGGACTTGAGAGTAGGTAAAAAACACGTACAGGAAACGTTTTGTTTGTCTGGATGGTTTCCAATGAATAATGCAACTGAAATAAGAACTGGTCAGGTAGTGACTTCTAAGGATTATATAGATAAATGGGAATCAATGTTTATCCAAAATACAATATATGGTCAGGAAAATATTGATATTTTGTTAAGAGACAGTAAAAATGTTGAGAGACAAGCTGTTAACATTTTGCAGGAGGCAGGTTTAGATTCAGAAAAAGTTCATTATTCACTAAATCCAGCATATCTGAATAAAGATTCAACTATGGATTTAAGTAGTATGTTTGCGATAGTATTGTCAATTCTATTAATCATTTTGGTTGGCTATTTAATTATTAATAACATTTTTCATATTGCAACATTGAGAGATGCAAAACAGTATGGTCAATTGAAAACTCTTGGTATGACAAGAAGACAGCTTGGGAAATTTGTTAGGTGGCAGGCTTATTATTTGTTGTTAATAGCAGTTCCAATTGGTGTGGTAATTGGTGTAATGATGGGGAAGGGCTTACTTCCTGAAATTCTGAAACAGACAAATTTTGTGAAGAGTGTTAGTGGCATGTCTATAGGGAACAAAGAAGTTCTTTGTATTCTTGCACTATCTGTAGTGTTTATCATATTTACTACAATAATCAGTATTCTTGGACCTATTAGAACAATCGGTGAACTATCTGCTATAGAATCAACAAAGCTTGAATTGAAATTACATGGAGGAAATCGTAAAACTTCAGATGGTGGTAAACTACATAAATTTGCGTACTATAATATTACACGAAATAAAAAGAATACATTATCTCTTATAATAAGTATATCTCTGCCTATTCTATTAGTAAGTATTTCTTTTTCCATATTAGGCAGTTTTGATATGAATAAATATTTATCCAAAATGATCTATTCTGATTATCAAGTTGCAACGAGTAATTATTTTAAAAGTGAATACCAGATGGATGATGGTGAGATTGCTTGTTTGTCTCAAGATGTAATAAATGAGATTGAAAATAGTGGTCTTATAAATGACGGCGGTATTATCTACGGAAGTTGCAATGATTACCATTTATCCATAGATGAAGAAGAATCACGCGATGATTATTGGATTAATTTTTACGGAGTAAGCAAATTTAATCTTAGAAGTAATATGTTCGTTGAGAAAGAGGTAGATTTAAAGAAATTTTTTTATGAAAATGGAATACTAGAGGGAGTTTGGCTTAATAATGATGGTAGTGTGATGCAAGGAACATCCAAATACAATATTGGAGATAAGGTAACATTTCAAATGCAGGGGGGAAAAGAAAAGGAATGTCAAATTATCGGTCACATAATTTTAGGAGAAGGTGTAATGGATACCGAAAACTTTGGTGACGGTACCACATATGAGTTTTATGGATCAACAAATTTGTATCTAGAATTAATGGATGAACCGAAGATTATGGCATATACATTTGATGCCAAAAAAGGGAGTGAAGGTAATGCAGAACAGATAATGAAAAACTGTATCGATTCTTATCCAGATACTGATTACAGATCCAAAGATACATTAGAAGTAGAGTTCAATTCACTAAAAAATACTGTGATGATAATATGTACGTTACTCTGTATAATTCTTTCATTAATCGCATTCCTAAATTTGATAAATGTATTTGTAACAAGTATTTTTGTGAGAAAAGGGGAATTTGCAACCATGAGGAGTATTGGAATGACAAGTAAACAGCAAAGAAGGATGCTTTTCTATGAAATGTTTTATTATTGTATTTCTTCTTTTGCATTATCTATGTTGCTATCAGTATTTTTATCAAGGGTATTGTTAGAACGAATCAGTCGAGGAATGCAATTCCTCACTTATAATGAAAATTTGATTGTATTCGCATATATACTACTTGTTATTCTTATAATTGGTGAAGGTACTGTTATATTATGCGAAAGGAAAATGAATAGAAAAAATGTTGCAGAACGTTTACACGAAGAGTAGCTTTTAAAGAACAGTATTTCAGAAAATAAAAAATAGAATTGCTGGGAAATGAACTGTGTCATGCAGGCGAAACTACGTGGGAAGTGCTTAGTGAACCAAGACGGCTAAGCACTTCCAAGTCCTATATGTGATTTATAGTACTGTTGCCTTATAAGACATAATCTAACTAAATTTGCAATTAATACAGTTGCTAACCTCTTGCTATTTGTGTTATAAAAAGAATGACAGTACAAAAAGGAGGTTAATATGAAAAAACTAGTAAAAAATATGTTAGCATTTGGACTTTCACTTACCATGATAATGCCTGTTATACCCCAAAATTTACAGTATATACAGGCTGAAAGCGTAAAACAGTCTAAAACAGGATTTCAGAATGGTTCTACCACTTTGGAAATGAAAAGCTACGGAGGATTTAGTGCCGATTCCGTAGATGCTACAGGCGGAAGCCTTGAAATTGTTACATATAATCAGAAGAATGGACATGCCTATGCCGTAAGCGGCAAAAAGCAGAAAATCGAAGTGATTTCCGTAACATCACCGAGTGGAACTGATGGCATATCTAAATTTTCAGGTGTTGTTTATGATGTGAAAAGTGATATAGAAGCTTGGCAAGGGGAAAGCAGCACGTTATTATATGGTGATATGACCAGTGTTTCGGTTTCTCCTGACGGGGAACATCTTGCAGTAGCTATTCAGCACAAAGAGTATGACAAAAATGGAATTATTGTGCTGTACAACTGTGGAGCAGACGGAAGTCTTAGTAATCCTGTGATGTATGAAGCAGGAATACAGCCAGATATGGTTACATTTGCAGATAACCAGACACTGCTTTGTGCAGATGAAGGGAAACCAATGGATGGATACGGAGAAGACGCAACAGATCCAGAAGGAACGGTAACCATTGTTAATATCGAGAAAAATGAATACATACATGCTGGATTCGAAAGTTTTACAGCAGATGAGCTTATCAGTAAGAATGTCTTGCTAGGAGCAGTAGATGGAGTGCCAATCGAACCAGCCAAAGACTTAGAACCAGAGTACATAACCGTTTCACCTGATGGAACAAAAGCCTTTGTAACGTTACAGGAGGCCAATGCAGTTGCTACACTGGATTTGGCAGCAAAGAAATTTACACGCATTGATTCCGTTGGATTTGAGGATTATGCCAATGTGCCTGTGGACCTTATAAAAGATGGTGTCTATAAGCCAGCTTGTTATAAAGACCTGCTTGGTGCCAGAATGCCAGATGGAATTGCTTCTTATAAAACCAATGGAAAGACATATCTTGTAACTGCCAACCAAGGAGATGACAGAAGTTACGGAGCGTATTCCAATGCAATGACTACTACTGTAGTGACTACTAATGAAAAGAGCAGTACAGATGTGATTGCAATGGATTCTTCCAAAGTACTGGGAATCCCAAGTGGTAAAACTGCACTGTCAGGTGGCCGTAGCTTTACTATTTTTGAAGTGACATCCAATGGGTTAAAAGAAGTCTATGACAGCGGAGCGGATTTTGAATCCATTACAGCCAAAGCCAATCCGCAGCATTTTAACTGCTCGAAAAATGATGTTACCCAAGAGAGTGCCAGTGCAAAAAGCGGTCCTGCCCCAGAGAATGTAACTGTAACAGAAATTGATGGAAGAATGTATGCTATGGTCGCATTAGAAGGAACCGGCGGTATTATGGCATATGATATTACCAAACCAGAATACAGTATGAATGTAAACTATATTTGTACCCGTGATTATTCTTCTGCAATTGCAGGAGATGTATCGCCAGAAGGACTTTGTGTGGCAAACGTGGATGGTAAGCCAATACTTCTAGTTGCCTATGAAGTGAGTGGAACACTTACTGCTTATGAACTGACTAAGAAAGAAGCTGACGATATTATTGTATTGTACACAAATGATGTTCATAATGCCTACCAGAAGGCAGAGGAATGTCTTGGCTATGCTTCTGTGGCGCAATATAAAAAGCAGTTGGAATCATTAGGTTATCAAGTACAGTTAGTGGACAATGGAGATGCGATTCAGGGTGGTATAATCGGCACTGTATCAAAAGGCTCTTATATCAAGGACATAATGAGCGAAACAGGATATACCATTGCAATTCCAGGAAACCATGAGTTTGATTTCCAGATGGAAACATTTTTACAGCTTGCTAAAGATGCAAAAGCAAATGGTGGATATGAATACATCAGCTGTAATTTTGTCGATAAGAGAACAGGAAAAACCGTATTTGACCCTTACAAAATAGTGAATTACGGTGATAAAAAGGTCGCATATATTGGCGTATCTACACCTGAGACTTTCACAAAAAGCACACCAGCCTATTTTCAGGATGAAAATGGAACATTCATTTATGATTTTTCTGAAGGAAATAAAGGGGCAGATTTATACAAAAGAGTACAGGAAACAATAGATGCAGCAAAAGCAGAAGGTGCAGACTATATTGTTGCAATGTCTCATTTAGGAACGGATAGCACAAGCACACCTTGGACATCGAAGGAAGTGATTGCCAATACAAGCGGGATTGATGTTCTATTAGACGGACATTCCCATAGCACAATTGCCAGTGAATTCTGTAAAGACAAGAGTGGAAAGCAAGTTATCATCAGTTCAACTGGAACAGCTCTTAAGAATCTGGGGATGCTTCGGATTCGCCCAGATGGCAGTATGTCAAGCAGTCTGATTGATCAGATTAGTATGCAGGATTCATACACATTAACATATGTTAATTCGATTACGGACAAATTTAATGCACTTGCTAATAGCAAAATAGCCCATACGGACATTACGTTGACAGTAAATAATCCAGATACAGGAAAACGAATGGTACGTTCTTGTGAGACCAATTTAGGGGATCTTTGTGCAGATGCCTACCGTAAACTGCTAGGAACAGATATCGCATTTGTAAATGGTGGAGGTATCCGTGCTGACATCAAACAGGGAGATGTTACATACTCAGACATTATCAGTGTGCATCCATTTGGCAATTCAGCCTGTGCCATTGAAGTGACAGGACAGCAGATTTTAGATGCGCTGGAGTTTGGTGCAAGAGCAGTAGGAGTAAGCGAAAATGGGGGATTTCTTCAGGTTTCTGGCATTACCTTTGACATAGATAGTACCATTCCGTCTTCCGTAAAACTGGATGACAAGTCTATGTTTGTTTCTGTAAATGGAGCTTATCGTGTTGGAAATGTGAAGGTCGGGGGAGAACCACTGGACCTTAAGAAAACCTATACATTAGCCTCCCATAATTATATGTTAAAGAATTCTGGAGACGGCTATTCTATGTTTGCTGGCAGCAAGCTTTTACAGGATGAAGTAAAAGTGGATAATCAAGTATTGATTGAGTATATCACACAGACATTAGGTGGAACGATTAAATCGGACAGTGAATATGCGAACCCATTTGGGGAAGGAAGAATCCGCATTATACTGGATAAAAAAGAACCTACCCAGACAGAGGACGGATATGTGAAATATCAGGTTGCTGGTGAAGAGATAACAGAAGTATTAAAGGCTACATCAAATGTAAGCCCAGAGCCAACAGTGAGCAGTCCAGAACCAGCTCCAAGCGTTCAGCCATCACCAGTTGTGCATATCCACAAGTATAAGAAAAAAGTTACACCTGCGACCATGAAAAGAGATGGAAAAATTGTAAATGCATGTACAGGATGCAAAAAGGAAAGAACTGCAATAATTCCGAGAATTAGCAATGTTTCTCTCGCTACATACGCATTCGTTTATAATGGAATGGTGAAAACGCCAAAGGTGATCGTAAAAAACAGAACAGGAAAGTCCTTGTCACAAGGTATAGATTATACGATAAGGTATGAATCTGGACGTAAGAAAGCTGGAAGATATAGCGTTGTTATTACTTTTTCAGGAAACTACAAAGGAACGGTAACAAAATCCTTTGTGATTCGTCCAAAGGCAACGAGTATTACTAAGGTTGTGCCAGGTGCGAAAGGCTGTATTGCGAACTGGAAGAAACAGGAAAACGAAACAACAGGTTATCAGATTGAGTTTGCAACCAATAAGGACTTTACGGATGGAGTTTTAGTATCAGTAAGGAATCATAACATAACGAGCAAGTCTATTAAAAGAGTGAAAGCCAGAGTTAGAAACTATATAAGAATTCGAACGTATAAGGTTGTTATGACAGGCGGCGAACCAAGGAGAGTTTATTCAGAGTGGAGTGAACCACGTACTGTTGTTCCGAAAAAGTAAGTTTAGATTTGATAGGAACGAAGCGATTTTCTACTTGACAGATTGCTCATAAAAGGTTACTGTATTATTCAGAGAAATTTTATAGTTTACCTGTCATGATTAGAAGTAGTAAAAGTCAACCTCAGTCACAGAGAGTTATCAGTTGGTGGAAGATAATCTGAGAAGCTTTGAACTCGTCTATGAACACTAAAGCTGAACCTAAGTAGGCTTTGGCGGGAATTCCCGTTATAGAATATTAAGTGCAGGATTCGTCTTGAATGAGAGTGGTACCGCGTGAGGTTTAGCCTTTCGTCTCTTATATTATGTATATGAACGTAATTATGAGATGGAAGGCTTTTTAACTTATAGGAAAG
>DBKX01000038.1 GCA_002297865.1 Lachnoclostridium sp. UBA739 | reverse complement strand
ATAAAATAGAACTTCACGCCGATTTAAGGGAGCTATAATGCCGTACTTCTCATTCCAGGAAAATGGAACATATCCACAGAAAAATTCATCTGCCCCTGCATTTACAAAGGTAATGTAATCGTCAATGGAACCTAATCCTGATACAATCTTCATAATAAGCCTCCCTTCTAAAGCAACGTTAAGACAATACGGTCAATTTTCTGTTCTAAGTACTGACTAAGTTTTTCAGGTTCTTTTAACAAAGTTTCATCATATCCAAATAATGAATTATATCGTCCCACCATATGAAGATGCTTTGGATACAAAAACACCTCTTCTTCACAATACCTTGGACAATTCCGAACTAGCTTCTGGTTTCCTCTATCCCCAGTGGCACATTTGGCATATAGGGTACAATACTGAGATGTATTCGTTTGATAAAATGGAAAATGCAGACTGTTATGGTTTCCAGCCACTTGAAACGAAGCCACTTCATTTTCCGTATTTTCATAGACCTTGGTTAACGGACACACTTCGTACTCAAATCTTGTAATATGCCATTTTTCACGAAGATAATTTTGATAAATTGCACCGTCTAGATTATTTTTAGATAATTTATCCACATTTTCCCTTAAGCCACGTTTATAAGTATAACGAGGATCTTTTCTTCTTTTATTTAATAGCACTCCAAGATTTAGTTGAACATACTTCCACAGCTTCTGTTCACCTATTTCCCATAGAATCTGTATCATGCCCCAGTCATTTACCACAATTTCGATAGCCTGCTGCTTTAACTGGCACCATCTAAGAATGCACTTTAACAGGTCCGTTGTCTGCTCTGCCAACTCATCACGAAGATACGTAAATACAAGAGTAATCTCTACCCCTTCCTCTCTTGCCTTATTCATTAATGCGATACACTGCTCCTCTTCTGGCAAGAGATTGTGACAAAACTGATTGCCAATATACAGGCGATTTGCTGGCTTATAAAATAATGGATGGTCTGCTAAATGATTTTCTTTTAGATATTTCTGCTGAAACTTGTAAAACTCCATAGACAGATACTCTTTGTATCGTCTTGGATTGTCTATACTCAGTGCCAGTTCACACTGGTTCTTCACATTAGCAGACATGTCCGTAGCATTCAAATTCCCAAACCAGTCCTTTTTCTGCTCTTCCCATGTCTTGTAATACTTCTCATCTTCCTCGGCTGGATATCCCACCATAACTTCTGACAGATATCCATCATCTCCAGATAATTTCAAAGAAATGTACTGCCCATATTGCTGAATGCTTTCTTTTGCGTATGTTACATACTCTAATTGATTGGTCATCACTGTATATAAAATATAAAAGGGATGCTCTTCACATTCTATATGAAAATTCTCCAAAACCAAAGAGTGGTAACTGCTTTGTTCAAACTGCAGAAAATGTAACGAAATGTCTTTTACTTCACCTAGCTTTTCTGCCACTCGAAAGGAAAAGCCTTCGTAAGCCAGTTCTACAATACAGACTTCTACGTCCTGAACAAAACAAGTTACCAGACTAGATGGTATGGATTCCACACCATGTAACTTCATATTTAACTCCAATTCAACTTCTTAAACTGTTTTCTTTCTCATAATTACGGAAGCAAACAATGTCACTAGTGGCACTGTCATAATAATACCAACGCTTCCTGAGATTCCTTGAATCACTTCTCTTGCCACAAGGTCTGTGGACCAAAGCTGCGTAAGTGGAATCTGGTATGAGTATATCATAATAATTAAGCTCAAGGAAGAGCCTACAAATGCCAATATTAAGGTATTTGACATGGTTCCCATAGCATCACGTCCAATGTTCATACCAGAACGGAATAAATCTCTTGCCTTCAGTTCAGGATTCAATGTAGATAACTCATGGATAGAAGAAGCAATACTCATCGCTACATCCATTACCGCTCCTAAAGCTGACACTAAAATTCCCGCTGTAAAAATGTTACTGATTTGCAAACCGTAATCGTAACATTCAATTAATAAGGACTCTGCTTCTGTTGTCTGAAAACCAGTAATATGCGTCATTTTCCCCATTACATAAGCAAATAATCCTGCAAATAATACCCCTGCACTTGTTCCCAAGAATCCACTGACTGTCTTTTTGTTAATTCCATCAATCAGCGCAAAGCTTATAACATTGGTTAAAATAATCACTCCAATGGTAGTTGGAAGCATCGGTGCGCCATAATATAAGGCTGGAATTAATACAAAGAATAACATAAGGAGCGTGTAACCAAGGCTTAACAAAGACATAACGCCCTTTTTTCCGCCAATGATACATAAAAGCAACACGAAAATTACAATTGCACCAAGCAAAACAGCTTCTCTGTCATAATTATAAACTGCCACATTTAGGGAACCGTCTGCTCTTTCATCCATTCGAACTACTATTTTAGTATCCTTCTGGCAGTCGATATTATATAAGGCACTTAAATAATTGGTAATCTGGTGTATCTCACCTTTATGTTCCCCAGAAGTAATCTTTATGGAAATCTCTTGAGAGCCTTTTCGTACACCTTCATACTGGCTATCTTTTGTGGTATCATCTTTCATTAGCTCTAATACAACCGCTTTGGCATAGCTAGAAGGCTGAACGGCTTTGCTTTTTTCTCCTTGCAAATGTACATGTACATACCAGTATGTAAGACCAAAGATCAGTGCTGCCACCACAATAACAAGCGTGCGAATGCCTACCGCCTTACCATCCCATTGTCTGCACCCAACATTTCTTCTTTGTAACTTTCGCATTTTCTTTCTCCTTAAAAAGATGCCGGGACTAAGCCCGGCAACTATGATTTATTCGCTTATTTCTTTTTCATTACCTTAACTTTTTGAACTGATGAACTACGTCCATACACTCTTCCATTAGTAGAATCTTTCTTGAAAGCAGTCACTTTCACATAGTAAGTCCTACCAGCTTTTAAGTCTGTCAAAATCTTAGAACTTGAGTCACCACTTACGATTACAGTCTTAGCTCCTAAGAATAATCTATTACTTGCATAAGTGATTCTGTAACCTGTTGCACTATTAACTGCGTTCCATGATACCTTAGCTGTTTTGCTTGTTGTAGAAGTTACTTTTACATTCTTAACTGCTCCAACAGAAACCTGATTCCAAATCGCATATAAGGTAACTGTCTTACCTTTCGTCGCAGTCAATTTCTTAACGGATGCGCCATCACGATACATTACCTTGCCAAGACGATTGGTAGACCATCCTGCAAATACATATCCTTTTCTTTTAAATGTATTCTTAGGCAGTTTTACTGTCTTGTCATACGAAGTACTGATTGTCTTCATAGAACCATATGCACTGTACGTACTTCTACTAAACGCAATCTTGTAAGCATTCGCTGTCCATTTTGCATAAAGGGTTACTGTACCTTCTTGTGTCGTAGAGATTCTTGTAATCTTATTGGTGAACTTAGAATCTGTGTACCAGCCAGCAAATGTGTAACCTGTTCTTGTAGGATTAGCTAGTCTCACACCTTCACCCTCCACATACTTAGAAGGATTGGTTTTTGCATTCTTACCACCATTTAATACGTATTTAATATCAGATTCTACTGGAGTTGGTGTTTCCTCTGCTTCCTTCACCAACACAATTTCATCTCTGTCACGGACACGGATACAGGTTCCATCTGGATTCATGTATAAAATACCTGCTACTGAGATGGTATTCCCAACTTTTACAATGTCATTTGTTTTATCGTTACCAGAAGTTGATCCAATGTATCCGTCTGTTAACGCTTTACATGTTACGCCGCTTTCATCTTGTACATAAATGTAGTTTAATACATTTTCCGCATAATCTACTTTTACAATCTTACCAGTTACTTTAACTAAACTTCCGCCAAATGCTTCGTAGTCCGTTGCTTCCTTTGTTGTAAGTTTCTTAGGTTCATAAACCTTTTTGCCATCTAACAGTTCGTAAGACATTACCATAAGTTCTTTATCACCTTGGTAACTTGCCACATAACCTGTAATACGAATCTTCTGACCGATTTCGATACCTTGCTGTGCCATTGGGAAAATATCAATTCCTGCTGTGTCATCTTGAATATAAATGGTATCGAAGAATGTTGTTGCAACATTGGTTGTACCTGCTGTTACATAACCTTCTACTGTAAAGATTTCACCTTCTGCTGCTTTTCTAACAGTTGCAATATCTGTTACATTAAGTTCTTTCTGGCTCTCTTTTAAAATGTTTGCTGTAATGACTGTGTTTGCATAGGATAGTTCATCTGAATTATTCTTAATCTCTGTATCAATTTCGTAGTTGGATAAGAATACTGTTCCACCTAACCAGATGGCTCCGCCCTTATCTCCAACTTTTTCATATGCACATGCTACCACATCACCTTTTTCCACTTCAACATAGTTGTTATCCATTTTCTTAGAATCAATGGAATATGTGGTGTCATGACCGTATACGATTGGTTCTACTGTTCCATTCGCAACCGCATCTTTATCAACCAGAATGCCACAGCCACTGTAGCAGCTATACGTCATACCCTCTACTAATCCATCTAGATACTTAGAAGATTTGTTGTAATCATCAAAGTATAAACGGTAATTCTGATTGCTAAAGTTCGTATCATCCACAAGCTCGTCGCTGTTGAAACGAGTTGTAGCTCCTATTGCTGTAAGCAGTTTGTTCATCTCAGTTGAAGTCTGAACTGCTTGACTGTCTTTGTAATCTGCGATACCACAAAGTACTACTTTACCACCATTTTTCACGTATTCTGCTACTAAATTAATAAAATCATCATCAAAAGATGTTGGTTTGTAAGCAGTACCATCTTTCGTTGTTCCACTCTGTTTTGCAGGGGAAGTCACGATTAATACAGAACAGTCTTTTAAATCTTCTGCTGTAATCTTATCTTTCTTTACAATTACTTCTTCATAATATTTAGAAGCAAAGGCTCCTAACTCAGTGATACTTCCTTCATAGTATCCATTTACGTAATCATTAAAATGAGAACCATCCACGATTACTTTACTTACCATAGAACGAGGCACATAATTTAACTCTAATTTGCCTGAGTAAACCTTTGAAACCCCATCCATGATTGCATTGACTTTGACATTGACAATTGCACTTCCTAAACCGTCGTATACCAAATCAAATGTATATGTCTTAGTTGTCTGAGATGGAAGTACGTTTAGACCTGCTTCTTTTAATGCTTCTCCCTCTAATGTTTTCACTGTCTTGTCTCCCACTGTGAATTCAATAGAGCTAATTTCCATGTCTTTGTCGTTATTGTTAAATATCTCTGTTGTGACATCTGCTGCTTCATTTTGAATCTGCATAGAAGTAGATGTTGTGACAGAAGAAACACCTGCTGCATCTACCTCACCAATCCAAACTGGTGCTGTTACTGCGATATCTTTATCTGCCTGCGTTACTCGAATATAGTAATAAGAGTAATCTGGTTTTAACTTAAAGTTTACTTTACCTTCATTGGAAGTAATATTTTCAGAAGCGATGGAAAGTCCACCATTAACAATTACTTCTACTTTACCGATTGCTTCATTATCTGCATCTTTCAGGGATACTTCGATATTTACTTCATCTGGCGTTTCGTCAAGAATCGTACCCATTACTTCATCATTTAATGTATAGTTAATGGATAAATTGCTATCTTCTGTTGCGTACACTCTCATATTACGAAGTGCATCGTAAATGTTATCTCTTGTTAAGGAATCTGCTAAAATAACAGTTCTTGCTGTGTTAGCATCTCCCCAGAATCCTTTGTGGTTATCCTGATTGTTGGTAGGGGCAATGTGCCATCCCTTATCTAGCGCTCTTGTATAGTATTCATAAGATGGGAAGTAACCTGCGCTTCTTATGGCTCCTTCACCATTACCAACTTCTATTGTTGTGATTAACTGGTCAATCTCACTATCATAGTAAGCAAAGTCATAGAAATCACCAAATGTAGTACCTGGATGGTTAAACTGGCTAATGGAATCTGGTACCGTCTTAAGTGCAGCATAATAATTCACCAAAGAAGCACTGCTTCCGTTACCATATCCAATGTCATTTCTACTTAGGAAACCAGCAGTATTAAAAGTGTTCATATGTCCTGGGGCACCACCAGACCATGTCATTTCGTAACCCATAAGACCTACGAATTTATCCGTTGTAAATTCATCTGCCAGCTTATGACCTTCCTGCCATTCTGTACTTGCAGAACCATCTGTAATATTACAAGATGTATCATTATCAAAGTAGTTGGAATGGTCTGTAATAGCTAAGAAATCTAAATTATCTACTTTTTCACTTGCATGTTCAAAGGCTTCTTTTGGAGTTCCTGCTCCATCGGAATAATTAGTATGGGAGTGGATTTGTCCAAAATAAGGTGTGTAGCTGTCATTTGCACGTTCTGCGAAGTTTAATACTCTTTCTTCACTATTGATATAGCCATCTTTCGTTGCATAGACTTTGACTGTCTGTGGCAAGGATGTTAATTTAATCTTTGCTATGTATTCTTCGTATGTTTTCCCATCATCCATAGAATACATGATTTTTGCGCCTTCTGTTTCACAACTAAGTTTCACTTCTGCGCCTAATCTCACAGAACCACCATTTGGTGAAGCTTTTACAGTCGCTACCTGTGCCTGTGTAAATGCATACGTAATTTTAACACTTTCTTCTTTGCCTTCTGCTTTTGCATATGTTGTAAGGACCGTTGGAAGTGTTGTTAATACTGGTTTGTTTGCTTCATCGTATACCCTGAACTGTTCACCATCGAAGCTATAATAAATTGTTGCATCTTTTGTTAAAGAACTTAATGTTACTTCACTTCCAAGTGCAACTGCACCTGCTTCTGGTGTGGCCTCTACAAGACGAGTAATCGTACTTGTTACAATTGGAGAACCTTTTACTGATACACTTGTCATTCTGCAAGGGAAGGTTGCTCCAACTGTAGAATCCTTACCATCAATTCGACTGTTCTCTTCTGGAATTTGTAAACGGATGGATAAGTCCTTGGCATTTGCCGCTGCATCAGGTAACTTCACAGTATAAGACTGCCATTGTGCCGTTGCCTCTAAGTAATTCATATTTTCATATGTTTTTGCTGTGCTTACAGGTGTACCACCACTGTAATCTGTAGTATTTAATACATATGAAATATTAGTAGCTCTTTCGTAGTTCACACCATCTGTACTATAAAGCACATGATAATACTTTGCGGCGGAATTAGAGGAACGTAATTTAAATGTAAGTTCCATTGACGCATATTTGTCACTGGATAAATTCATCTGAAAATACTGTCCCAATGCTAATTTATTATTACCAATGCAATATTCTGTAACACCATTAGCTGTGTTGGAGTACTGTGGCTGTGCACCAGAACTTAATGTAATACTTGCATCTTTATCTAAGAAATCATTATCTGCATACAAATCTCCATAGACAGTATTGCCTTCAAATTTAGCTGTTCCAGCCCATTTTGCAAGTTCTGTTGTCACAGAAGATTCTACTTCATAACCTGTTCCTTTAAAACTTTCTGCAGAATTGCCGTTACGTAACTGATAGGTTGTATTATATTTTGAGAATACGCCATACACATGAGCCTGGTCCCCTGCAACTATTCCTTCTGGATATGCTGCACTCTGGTAAATATTAAGACTGCTGCCTGATTTATCTGTTATGGATGTGTTTTTGCTGTCATAAGTTCCTAATGTTGCTTCTTTAATTACTACATATTCAGATAAATATGCATCTTTTCCTTCTAAAAGCTGTGCAATAGTAACCTTTTGAGCGCCAATTGGATCTGCTTCTTTTAATTTCGTAATGGTATAGTTTCCACTGTCTGGTTTCTGTAACTGCTTTACATTGCCGTAACTGGAAACCTTACCTGTAATGGCAATTACATCACCTGTGTTATAGTCTTTTAATGAATCGTATACTTGGAAACCATAGATTTCTCCGTCAATGATATCCTCAATTATTGTAGTATTGACAGAACCATTTTTGCCGTATCTGTACTGAATCTGTCCAACAACTGTAATCTCTGTTCCATCTGCCGCTTGATAAGCCTGGTCGATGGTAATGTCACCTTCTGGGATCTCATTGGATTCAATTGGATCTGTATAAACTTCTGGCTGCGGTGTGGATGGTGTTTCAGATACTACTGGCTGTGATGCTGCTGGTTCACTTGAAACTGGAGGTTCTACAGCTGGCTGTGATGTCACAGGTGTACTAGTTACTGGTATTTCTGGCACTTCTGGAAGTGTTCCATCAATGGAATCTCCTGAAACTACAATGTTGTTGATATTGGAAACACCAGCACTTACAACTTCTTGTTCTACATCGTCTTTTTTGTTTATCGCTTTTGTACTGGCACGTAACACACGAATGTAGACTTGCTCTTGATCCGCTGCAGCTGCTGGAAGTGCAATGGTATCAATTGGTTTTAAGCTCTTTGTATCTGTTAACGTAATGATTTCGGATAAATCAATAAAGTTTTCTCCGTCTGTACTATACTGAATCTTAAAATCTCTAGGTCCAGTACCAGATGAGCGAAGTGAAACGTTAAATGACAGATTTTCAAAATTCTTGGTTGAAAATGAAATCATCCAGTATCTGTCTGCTTCTTCGCCATCCCATTGATTCGAATTCAAAGACTTTGTTGCATATCCTGTTGTAACTGGACAATCCCTTTGTAAAACTGCTGCTACCCCCGTGGAGTTATCTGTATAAGGTAATGTTTTTGCTTCTGTAAATGACATGTCGACAAGTTTGTAACCTTTTGTCTCACCCTCAGAAGCATGAATAACTGGCACTGGTGTAATACCCGTTAGCACTAATGCCAATGCTAATACGATAGCCAATACACGTTTTTTACCGTATGCTGTTTTTCCCATCTCTTTTCCTCTTCCCTAAAAAATAGTATCTATGTAATCCGTATGTGAATACGGTTATTTTCTATAACGAACAAAGTGTTTTTTAGGGCACTTTTTTA
>DBKX01000293.1 GCA_002297865.1 Lachnoclostridium sp. UBA739 | reverse complement strand
GCTTCTTGTAATTCAACATTTGTAGAGATGAACTTGAATGTGGATGATAAAAATGAGCATTCTTTGGCCAATCAAGTGTCTTCGTGGATGTCTTTTATCATGGAAGAAAATGCGGGTAAGGTCATAGTGCCTGATAATGACAAAGATGGAAAAAGTAACATACTTTCAATTCTATATTCTGATGGAAAATATTGTTATATTCCTGATAATGTAGGCTTTGGCTATAGCTATATTTTAGGTATTATAGTAACAGCATTAATTGCTAAGCCTGGAACGATAGTCATTGTGGAGAATCCTGAAGCTCATTTGCATCCTTCTGCACAGTCTCGTATTACCCAATTGCTTGCTAAGTTGGCTGATAGAGGGGTTCAAGTCTTTGTTGAAACACATAGTGAGCATATTATGAATGGCTTTAGATTGACAGCGTTAAGGGAGAGTTTCAAATTATCCAATGAGGATTTATCTTTATATTTCTTTGATAAAGACTTACCTGCGAAACATTTGAATATAGAGAAAAATGGGCGAATTAAGAATTGGCCGATAGGCTTTTTTGATCAGGCTGAGTCTGATTTAGCAGAAATTATTAGATTGGGTTCCAAAATACAATAGATATGCGAGCAAAATTATATTTACATGATGACTACTTGAAATATAATGGGACAGATACTGAAAAGGAAGTTGTTGCAAAATTAGCTTCGTTTGTCCGTGACTTAGGGTATATTTGTGAAAATAAGGAGGAAAATGGTATTTTTGTTTCTTCTGATTTTTATGGTGTTGAAATATATCCTGGTAAAAATATTTATGATTTAGCTGAAAAGTTGGAGAGAGAAGAGAAAGGAATATTTTATGCTGTTTTTGCAAATACAGCTTCTTTCGAATCTGATATGAATTTACAGGTGATTCGTGAAGCAATGAAATATAAGGAGAGTGAGACTGAGTGCTCTTCATTATTGATATTTAATGCTTCATTCCCTAAAGATGAAGAAAAGGCGGACATATTAGATGACAATCAAAAGAGAACGCTAAGCAATAAACCGTATATGACATTTGATGAGTATTGTATTGTTTATGGCAAAAGTTCTTGGGTTACTTTAAGAAGGCAGATTTTAGGGAATCATCCTGGGAAAGGAGAAGACTTTATGAAGCAATGCCGACAATATTTTGATAACTTGACTTTTAGTGAAGTATGTGTGCAAAGAATAGAACCTTATTTAGATGAAATTCCTCGCAAGATAGTTTATTATTTGTCATGCTTGAATGATTGTTTCTTTGATTTCAGAAAGCAATATCCACATTCTGATATGAATCAGCTTTTGGAAGGCTTTTCCGGAAAATATCTCTTAGATACGGCAGGTTCTCTTCAGAGAACTTCTGTAAAAAAAGAAAGTTATACTTTTCCTTTTAAAAGTAAAAGTGTAGCTGGGGTAGTTAATGTATGCTGTGATCCCCATTTGAAGATACAACATGCAGATAGTAATAGACTATCGGATAATAATGGAAAAGTTAGGTATAGAATCTATTTTTGTGTCAGAGATGTGAGAGTACACCCAACCAATCTGTTGATAGGACTTATTGGTCCTCATATTTGATGGAAACATTGAATTATAAGAATGTTGAAAGATGAGAATCTTTATTGTTTGTAACTCCCTTGGTGCTGGTGGCGCCGAGCGTGTGGGGGTGAACCTTGCCAATGGATTCGCCCATCATGGGCATGAGGTGTGTATCGTCACGGATATATTTCAGGATGCTGCTTATCCTGTGGATGAGAAAGTGAAGGTGTTGCCTATGATGACTGAACGCTGTGGCAAGTTGGAGAAATATATTTCTTCAGTTAGGAACATCAGAAAGTATGCTCGACAATACCAACCGGATGTGGTGATCGGAATGATGCACTTGGCTTCGTTCTTACCCTTGATAGCCTTGATGGGTATGGGAATTCCGGTGGTGCTGACCATTCATCATGCCCTGACGAGCCGGGGATACAAGATCTCTTGGCGAACCAAGGTGGTGGATAGGCTTTCACCTATTTTATATAGTCATACGACGGTGCTGACCCAAATAGACTATGACATTCTCCAGAAGTTTACCCATCGCTTGTCTGTCATGCCGAATCCTTTGACTTTTAGTCCTTGCATGAAGATGGAGCCTAAGCAAAAGGTGCTGTTGGCAGCTGGGCGTGTGGACGATTGGCATTGCAAAGGTTTTGATGTGTTGATGCTGGCTTGGAACTTGGTAGCTCGCAAGCATCCTGAGTGGAAACTGATGCTGGCTGGGCAAGGGACGGAGGATACGCTGAATCGCTTGAAGTCTTTCTTGACGGATGAGGTCGCAAAGGAAAATACTGTTTTCTTGGCTTATAGCAAGGATATGCTGAGTCTCTACGGAAAGGCTTCCATTTACGTGTTGAGTAGTCGAAGTGAGGGATTGCCGATGGTGTTGATAGAGGCGATGAGCCAGGGATGTGCTCCTGTGGCTACTGCTAACATGGGGCGTACGGCAGAGATAATAACGTCTCGTAAGGAAGGAATCATTTGC
>DBKX01000384.1 GCA_002297865.1 Lachnoclostridium sp. UBA739 | reverse complement strand
AATTAAAAGATTTCTTAGAAAGTAAAGAGGAAGCTCAATTCAAAAGTACGTTGAGTGTGTTACTGAATGACATGGCAAGTGATACGATCAATGGAAACGAGCGCCTATTCTTCGGTATTTTTAATGGAGCTGATACGGATATGTGGGAGACAAAAGAAGGGGAAGAACCTGATTGGAGTCAAGAAATTACTCTTCATTTGGAAAATATTCCGTTTGCAGGAATTTATGATATTTACACCGAATACAAGGACGCTCCTGAAAACGAATGGAGATTCAAGGACTTTTCCTATGAAGATGCTAGTGTAATTAAGACGTTTGATACGTTATCCAATGTGGTAGAGACTGTAAAAGATTTTGGAGATATTGCTAGAGACGCAATGGTTCTAAAAGAAGTGGTTCATAACTATTACAGTGTGATTCACGCAGCATACGAAAATAGTAAAGACGAGAACGGTGACATGGATAGAAGCAAGATAAAATTTAGTGCTGAGGATCTGAATACTTTAAATAAAGAAATAAAAAGTTTAGCTAATACTAAAATTGCTATAAACCATATTTCTTATTGTAAAGATGAACAGCATCAAGATGTTTCTTTCCCAGAAAACTTTACATTAGACAACGTGATACACTTAACTAAGTATCTTGGAGAAACTATGTACTATCCAGAGCGTGCAGATAAAAAAGATTATGCAATACTAAGTAATAAGAAAAGTTCTCTTGGATGGGTATACAAAGCGGCAGAGCTTATGATTCGTTCTATCATCGATGCCAATTATCGTTATGAAGCGTATCACGGAATGAATTATGCCCAAGGAGAACTTGGTGAAATTCAGGATGCGGTGAAGACATTCTATCATCTGTCTGCCGATGCAACGAGAGAAGAAGTATACAATGCATATACGAATTTGCTGAATTTGGTTCAGGAGGATAGACAGGATGAGCATAGAACCCAGGATATCAAGAATGCGCTAGAAAATGAGGACACAGGAGCAGAGGTTGCGACTTATCTTGCACAGATGGTAGTAGGATGGAACGCAGAGGAAGGATTTTCAGATCGTTTGCCAAAAGGAGATGATTACGAAAGTGCCGACATAGCGCTGGAAGATCTGATAGGAAACATAGAGTGGGCATATAGTCAATATGAGTCTGTAGGACAGAAAAAAGATGCAATACAGGATTTTATTGCATGTTGTAAAGAGATTCTTCCAGAAGTGGAAGGATCGGAATGGGGAAAAATCGATATTAGCAGACCAGTAAACGAGACTTTGCTTAATAAACTTAACCAAGATTTTGCTAAGGTATTAAAGATCTTTGGTGGAGATGAGTATGTTACGAATTGGAATGGAAGAGAAGACATTACAGAACGTTACCCAGTTTCGGGAGTAAATGAGACTTTAGCTGAAGGACTGACCAAAGACAATGTAAAGGCATACTTATGGGACATTGTACAGCGTATTTATCAAAAAATTGATGATGTAACAGTGCCATATGCATATTTTGACTGGAATTATGATCATGAAGTCTTGAATAAGGATACTTGGACAATCAAAGAGTATCGTGATGTTGCTGAGTTAATTGTAGAAAGCATTGGATGGAGAGTGGATGCTGTTGCACATCCATATGAACTTGTTGTGAAAGATTCTAGCGGTGAACATTTTGAACGCTTTGATACATTGGAGCAGGTACTTCTAAAAGTTACTGATAGCAGTACAGATTATACTGTCCGTATAAGAAAGCCAGAGACAGCTAATCTTACATTTGCTATGTTAACAGGCTGCAGCTATCATAGTTTGGAATTAGAGTTGTGCGAATTAGCACAGGAACAGAAGTTTTACTATACAGCAAATGAATTCTTTCCTGTTAATGGAGAACTGACATTTAGAGGAAAATCCATTGAATTTGGTGGTACGGATAGTATTACAATTGTTACTGGAGGACAGGAGAATGCAACTCTATGTATGGATGTCGCAGAAGGAACTGGAAACCTCAAATACAACAAGAAAGAAGTAGTCATTGATGTAAATAGAGAGATTTGGAAAGGTAAAATTGATAATGGTGATGAAGAGCATATCTCTGAAGCAATTAAGAAGTTAGATTCATTGTTGAATACAAAGACGGATCAGACTGAAAAAATAACTTTGGTAAAAGGTATCATAAGTGAACTAGCAGAAACCGATGAATTTTCCTATATTTTTGAACCAGATAACATTGTGAGCAGCAGTCTTTCCAATAAGGTATGGACATATTCCGAGACTGAAAGAGGTGTTTTGGTTGCCTTAAAGGATGATGCGTTTGACAAGGAAGAACTGATTCAGGCAATAGCAGATGAAGTTGAGGATACTCTGACGAAAAATGAAGATAACGAGTACCATGGTGAACTAAAAGACTATCTTACGAAACTGAAAAAAGGTGAGACATTTACTGCCAAGGAAAAACAGGATGGTCTTGATTCCTTTATGTGGTGGTTTGACAGAGTGCTTCTTATGACGAACAATTATAAGTCATGGCAAGGTAAATTGGCAGCCATTCAAAAGAGTGATAATGTGGAGAGCTTTGAATCCAACATGAAAACTGCTTTAGAAGCACTTGCATTAGAAAGTATAAATGGTAGAGATAAACTTTATTACTTGGATTTTAGTGACAGTGCAAAAGATTCTGGACTATGGACTACTAAGATTACAGAGGAACCATATTTTGAAGAGGTAACATTTAGCTGGAATCATTTATTACTTGAGAAGGTGTTCCAACAATTTAAAGAGGATATGACCAATTCAGAAGATACATGGGAGTATGTGAAATATGATGCAGAAAGGGATTCCAATACAGGTGTTTACAAGGCAATGGGCAGCTTTATCTTGGCAGTTTCTGAGTATCAGAAGAATGCTAGGTAAGACCTTGGAGAAGATGGGCCTGTAGGACCAGAAGTAACAGGAACTCCAACAGCAGAACCAACGGCAGAACCAGCAGAAGAGCCTGTTACAGTTGTAGAAAATAAAGGAAATAAGACGATTACTACGACAATAACAGTAGAGAAAAATCCAGTGACAGGAGAAGTAACTAAGACAGAAATCGTCGTTGAAACCAATAATAAGACGAAGAGATCAACACAAAGTACTACGGTTACGACTACACTAGAGAATGGAAGCACAAAAACCTCAGTAGAGACTAAGAGAATGGATAGCAAAGGAAAGGTGACGAGCACAGTTTCCATTAATACCATCGTAGATGTTAAGACCGGCATGGAGATAGAAGTAAAGGAAGAGAAGAATAGCAAAGGTAAAGTTACCAGTTCCGAAGCTATCATTACACCAGGAGCAGAAGCCTTAGTGCATGGAAAAAACATTGATATAGTGTTACAGTTTAAGATGGAAACTGTATTAGAGCTGACTAGTGGAATAAGCAAAACGACGAAGATAGAATTTTCGGTCAACATTTCCAGTGAAAAGATTCTTAAGGAATTAAAGAAGTCAAAAGCAGGAAACGTGAATGCCTTTATTGAAATTCCAAAAGAACTCAAGGACAATAAAAAGGTAAAAGACTGTAACGTTATTCTTGACAAGGATGTTCTGAAAGAAGCCAAAAAATCTGGAAACAATTTAAAGGTTGCTATTGGTGATGGAAATGATAGTGAGAAGAAAGTGTGTGAATGGACATTTTCCAAGAAAGCCTTAAAGAATGCGAAGAACTTTAAAGATCTAGATTTGAGTATGAACATTCAAAAACCAGAGACAAATAAGAATACAGACCTTGGAAAGATATTAAATTCTTTAAGGACAGATGACAGCAAGACCTATGAACAAATCATGAAGAACAGTGTGGTATGTTCATTAGGCAATAATGGCGAATTAGGATGCGAGGCAGAAGTTAAGATGTATGTGGACGATTATGCAAAACAAAATGTTCCATACTATCTGTATTATGCGAATCCAAAAACCAGTAAGCTGGAGGAAATGCCATGCAAACCAATGAAAGTTAAGAATGGCTTTTTAAGTGCAAAACTGAAACATTGTTCCGACTACATTTTTACAGATAAAAAGCTTTCTGCTGATGTGGCAACACCACTACAAAATCAGATTAAGGGCATTGCTTCTAGCAAACAAATAGAAAAAGGTAAATCCTTTACGATGAATCCTGTACTACCATCTACATTGTGTAAGGTGAAGAAGATTACCAGAAAAGATGGAGCAGATATGCAAGTTGTGATTACGTATCAGTCAAGTGATAAGAGTATTGCAACAGTTGGAAAAAACAGTGGTAAGATAACAGGTAAGAAGAAAGGAACTTGTATTATTACAACGAACATGTTACTTGCGGATGGCAGAAAGAAAATGGTGAAGACAAAAGTTAGGGTTAAGTAAACTGATTTACAAAATAGCGTAGAACTTTGTGTTTTACGCTATTTTTAATTTGAACTAGAGAAAATTAGAAGACATGTTTCGTTTATTGAAAAATGGGAATAAATCAAGTACAATAGAACATAGGTTTGATTCAAAATAGAAGCATATGTTAGGAGGTGGCTCGATATGGGTACTAAACTTGGAAAATGGTTTATTGAAGAGTATGGCGAGAAAAAAACGAAAACTGCCAGTGAGTGGAGAGCTGGAATTACAAAAGGAAGCGTACATCCTAAGAATACTCCAGAATTAAGAGAAAAAATAGGACGGGAACAGTTAATCCGAGAGGCAAGAATATTGGAAGACGCCGGATTAATCAAGGTAAAATGGACACAGGTTCGTACTGATTTTACAATAATTCATTTCCAAATGGAAAATCTAGACAGGTTATACGAATACGAAGGAATCACGAATCCAAAAACAGTGATTCAACAACAGAAGACCTTGCTAGAAGAATGGCTAAAGGACATAAGAGAAGAATGGCTTGCAAACTATTATTCTTCTATATTAAAACAGATAGCAGAAGGAAAGAAGCGACTAGATGAGAAAGAAACCCAAGTCCTGCGCTGCGTATATGAACTGGCAAGATTACAAGAATATCAATTTAAACGGAAATTTAGCGAAAAGGTATTCCACGATTCAAAAAAATTGGAAAAGGAATATGAAAAAAGAGTCATTACCGTACTAAAAAAAGCCCCACAAATTATTGAGGGAATGCAAGATTATGAAATCCTTGCCGAGTTTAAAATCCTTACCTATTCTCAGACCCTTGCCATCAAGGGAAACCTGACATATTCCATTGATGATACATTTGCTGTGAACACTTCTAACATGCCATATGGAACAATACTGAATGCCCAGACGTTAGTGCATGGCAAGCCAATTGTGGCAGAAGGAGTCAGGCGTGTCATTACCATTGAGAATCAGGCAAACTATGAGGGTATGAAGTACGACGATCATACCTTGTACGTTTTCGTGCATGGATTTCCTTCGCCAAAGGAAAGAAATTTCCTAAGACATATTGCAGATATCGCAGAGGAAGGAACCGAGTTCTATCATTGGAGCGATATGGATCTTGGTGGCATTCGTATATACCGATTCCTAAAGCAAAATCTATTTCCAGCCTTACAGCCAATGAATATGAACGCAGAAAACTACTTAAACGCAATCAAGGACGGACATGGTATTGATTACGATAATGATAAGAAAATAAAATATGAAGAACTCTATGCAAGCGGTGAGTGTCCAGAAGAACTAAAAGCACTTCTTGAACTTATTCTTACGCATGGAAAGGACATAGAACAGGAAGGTGTATCACCTATATGACATTAAAAGACAAAATTCCAGAACAGTTTTATGCACTGTTCCGGACGAAGAACCGTGACTACTACATGCTTTTCCTAGTCGCTTTGTACGACGAGAACAACGATATGTATACATCACTAGGACTTACCATTGAAGAAGCAAAACAAATCGTCCTAGAACAGATGAGTCATGTGCAGATGGAATGGCAGTTAGAAGCAATCGAACACGAGCTGACACAGGAAGACAGACAAGATGTGTCTGCCGAACAGGAAAGTGAAGGATTCGCCTTCACACCATCTAAAATCGTAAACCGCCTGATTACATGGGGCTGGATAAAACGTGATTTTGATGAAAAGCAAAATGAATACATTATTTCATTTCCAGAGTATAGCCAGCTTTATATTGAATTATTCAAAGAATTAAACAGTGACGATTCCGACCGAGAGCGAGAGAGTATTTTAGCTGTATACAGTGCCCTTTTTACGTATCAGATTGATCAGGAAAAGAACAACGATATCTTAAGGCATGCATTAAAAACATCCAAGGGCTTAAGCCAGTTACTCTCCAACATGCAGGATGGCATGCGGGCATATTTTGACGAACTTTCCAGCAGAAAGGATTTCCTTGGAATTCAGGAAGTTCTGATACAGGAGTTAAATAATAGTGACAGCAGACGTTACGCAATTCTTACTACAACCGATAGTTTTTATCGTTACAAAGAAGCAGTGAAGGAACTGTTAGCAGGAATCCTTAGTGATAACGATTGTAAAAAAGCAGACTTATCTTGCAAGCATGCTTTCCTAGAAAAGGATACCAGACAGTATTACCGAAGTCTTAGAATGATGGAATACTGCGATGAGGCAGCAGAGCTTGCTTACCGCATTGAACGAGAATTTACCATTATTGAGCAGAAATACAACAAACTAATTGAACAGAAAACCATTTTTGCCAAACGAGCCCTTGCACGAATTCACTACATTATGCACGAAGGCGGTGACAGCGAAGATAACACATTGCGTCTGATTGCCATGTTAGATAAGAGTAAGAAAAAAGAAGAGATTCTAACTCATTTATCCGAGAAAATCATCTTGACAACTCAGTTCCAGAATATTACAGAGGAAAGTCTCTACCGACGAAAGGATAGATCAAAGGAAGAATTTGAGCCTGTGAAGCTGACAAGCGAGGAATCAGGAGACATCGCCGATTACGTTCCAAAACCATTGTACACAAAGCACGAGTTAGATGCCTTCCGTATCAGAAATACGAAGAACGGCAAATTCCAGGCAGATAAAGAAGCTATTCAGTCTGTTGAAGATCTGGAGAAACTTATGTTTATCTGGAATGAGACATGTAACGACGAAAACGAGAAGAAAGTTACCATAGAAGAAGAAATCAGCAATGAGAACGGATTTACCTATACGAAGCTAATTATCGAAGAATAGAAAGGTTGAATATACATGCTTACGTACATCGAAAATCTTTCTGTCACAGAGGCAGAAAATGTGAAAAAAACCATACAGGATCTTCTAAAGCAGACCTGTATCCTACAGGTCAAATGCGACCCTGTAACCCTTATACAACGAGACAATCCAAGATATCAGGTGTGCATGAATCATAGAGAGTTCCTATCCGATTATCTTGCGGTGCTAGGCTGCGACCTAATCCACGACACCCAGGACAACATTTTTAGAATTACCGGAGAAGGGGTTCTAACTGAAAAACTAAATCTGCTTACAACAAAGCTCATGCTTTTGCTAAAAGTAATTTACCGCGACAAGATTATGGGAGAAGGGTTAAATGCTACCGTAACTACACTGGCGGAGATTCGTAGATATGGAGTTGAGACTAACTTAATTAGTGAAAAAATATTATCCAGCCAGCTTCACGAATCCCTTAGTCTTTTAAAGCGTCATCAGATGATTGAACTTCCATCTGCCATCGGCAACCTAGAGGACAATTCACCAATCTATCTGTACAGCACCATTAACATCCTCTGCCCAACGGCAGAGATTAATGTACTGGTAAAGGAATACGCAGGGGAGACGGATGATTCCCAGCAAAGACTTAGTGAAGAGGAATACACGACAGAAACAAAGGAGGATACGGATGAAGAAAATATTTACTAAGATGTGCCTGAATAACTGGGGAGGAATCTCACACAAGGTTCTGGAATTTAACGAGTACGTGAACCTGTTTAGTGGAATGAGTGGTTCTGGAAAATCCACAGTTATGGATGCCATTCAGGTAATTTTATACGGAAGCCTGTCCTCAAACTTTCTTAACAAAGCCGCAGACGATGCCAAGAACAAACGAAGCGTCATGAGTTATCTTCGTGGAGAGCAAAAGGACGGAAGTGCCAACCGTGAGAATCAGGATTTCCATTCCTTAATCACGTTGGAGATTACAGACACAGGAACCCAGAGTGTAACTTGTATCGGTGCTTTCTTTGAGGTGCATAAAAACGAAACCGAGTTAAAGCGTTACTCCTTCTTCAGTCATTCGGGCAAAATGCCAGAAGACCAGTACATCAATGCAGCAGGGGGTTCTTATACAAGAGCAGACCTAAAACGCTTGATGGACGACCGTAGAAATTCCTATTCCAACCGTACAAGAGGCGATGTAAACCGTTTCTACGCCTCACAAGAAGCATACCAAAGTACCCTAAATGAAGTGATTCTAGGCTATATTGATGGCAGTCGTTTCCGTACCATGCAGAAAAGCTCTATTGCATTAAAAATGTCAAATGGTACAGGACAGTTTATCCGCGATTACATGTTTCCTAAGAGCGAAGGAACTATCATCGAGAAGTTAAGCGAGCAGCTAGGTGCGTATCGTGATATAAAATTAAGAATTGAAGAATTAAAACAGAAGATTGACATGCTGACTGTGATTAAGGAAAATGGACTTCATTTACTGGAAACTCAGACCGAATCCATAGAATTAAGAGCAGAGATGAAGTGCATTGATATTATGGATGCCCGCAATAAAATTGCCGCATGGGAATCGGAACAGGAAGACTTGGAAAAGGAACTTGCGCTTATCAATGAAGAGAAAGCAAAGCTAGAAGCCTTGCGAGATGAACTGGATACGGAACTGGTAGAAGTAAAAGCAGCCATTAAAGCCAGTGACTTAGGAAGCAAGAAACAGCACTACAAGGACTTAGAAGACAAATCCCATCTTCTTGCCGACAATAGCGCCATGTGGAGAAGTATCCTTCATGGTCTTCGTAGATGGGGCGAAGACGAGATTGCCAACGATTTCATCAGCAACACGATTCTAGAGGAGATTCAGGTATTTTCCCTTAAAGAAACAACTGTAGCATTATGTGACTCTCTGAAAGAGAAAATCAAAGAAGAGAAAGAAGAAGTGGAAGACCTTTGGAGCAACTACCGCGACCAGCACAAAAAGGTGGTTGAGGAGCTGAATGCCAAAAAGGAAATGATAGATGATATCAAGAACAACCGAAAATCCTACAGCGAGCATATTCGCCAGGCACGTACTCAGTTAGAGCAGAAGCTCACAAATCTTTACAAAAAGAAAGTTCCAGTACACGTATTTGCAGACTTATTCGACATCGTGGACAGTGAATGGAAAGATGCTGTAGAAGGCCGAATGGGAAGCCTGAAACTTTGCTTAATTACCGAGCCACAATACGCTCATAACGCAGCCGTCATTTTCAAGAAAATGAAACAGTTTGAAGATGTGCAGTTAATCAACTCCTATGCAATCGCCAATAAGGAAAGCAAAGTAGAGAAAAATGCGCTGTATGAAGCCGTTTCAGCGAAAGAAGAGTATGTGGATGCCTGCTTAAAGCATTATATTGGACGTATTATCAAATGCCGTTCCGTGGAAGAATTAGAGAAAGTAAGAGAAGGTGTTACACCAGACTGTTACTCGTATAGTAACTTTATATTCAGACATTTAAAAGAAAGAGATTACACAACAGGTGCCTGCATTGGAAGCAAGGTGTCTAAGGCAAAACTAGCATCGTATGAGGAAGAACTTAAGAAACTGGAATCCAAGCGAGATGAACTGTCCCGTACGGTTAATGGGTTACAGAGCATCTTAAAATATGAAGACCTTAGCCAGTATCAGTCCGAACATCTTGTGAAGTTCTCAGAATCTCAAAAGACACTTTCTTTGGTGGTAGAAGAGATGGAGAAGGTGAAACAGGAGATTAAGAGCCTAGAGGAAGGTGAGTTTAAGCAGTTAGAGGAAAGACGTAAAGAACTTGAGAGCCGAGTTCGTGCAAACAGAAAAGAACTTGACCAGAATCAAGAGCGTTTGCTTGAAAAAACAAAAGTGAGCGTTCGTCTAGGAACTGATCTGAATAATAAGAAAAATTATCTGAATGCTTGTTTAGCAGGTTATGTGGCAAATGAAGAGCTAGAGCAGAAGGTTCGTAAAATGCTTGAGAAAGTGTCTGGACTTACACTGAAAAATAAGCTGGAAGGCCAGCTAAATGATCTTACGGAGAAGGAACAGACCCAGCAGGAACAGTTATACCAGTCCCGAAACGAATATATTCGTCGTTATCCTTCCTGCGGTTTCACAGGCGCCGAAAAGTCCAATGACGTATATCTCAATCAGCTTCTGGATTATGAGAAAAACTACAAACCAGGCTATGAGGAAGAGTTTGCTAAACAGTATGGATTAGTATATAAAATGCTCCGTGATAATGTCATTGCCAAAATCCATGGTGATATTAAAGCGGCCCAAAGACACAAGAACGAGATTAACCGAATGCTTCGTGATACCAATTTCGCTGACAGTACGTATCAGATTAAGATTGAAGCAGCTAAAAATTCCGATGGGCAGTTTTATGAAATGCTAATGGCTTCTGAGCTTGACAGCAAGAATCCAGAGTTTGATGCGCTGGATGGTCAGATGAGCTTCGGAGATGATATGTTCTATCAGAAATACGAGAGCAAGATTAAACTTCTGACCGATAAGTTTATGCCTCCGGTAGAAAATGACGAGCGTTCTTTAAGCCAGTGCCGCATGGAGATGGAGAAATACGTGGATTACAGAACGTATCTGCAGTTCAATATGTATGAGCAGGTTACGGATGAAGAGGGCAATATTATACGTGAGAATTACGTGGATGATATGGCTGGTAGGGATTCTGGTGGTGAAGGTCAGAATCCGAAGTACGTTGCGTTGTTGGCGGGATTTGCAATGCTTTATATGAACCAGAGCAATCGAGATTCTAAGATTAAGCTTGTGCTGCTGGATGAAGCATTTTCTAAGATGGACCAGAGACGTAGTGAGGTTTGTCTGAAATATGCGAGAAAACTGGATTTGCAGCTGATTGTCTGCGTACCGGATGAGAGATTGCAATCGTTAATTCGAAATGTGGATTGTGTGTATGGATTTAAGAGGGAGAAGAACCAGATTTCGATGATGCATATTGATAAGGGAAGGTATCTTAGTTTGGCGGAAGGGGAGTAGTAAGTCAGCTCTCTGGAATATAAAAATGCAGTAAGCCCCTTTCGAAAGAGAGGGGCTTTACTAAAATAACATCTCGTTTTTAGTATAGGAAAAATGATTGGATAAGGAGTGGGAGCATGAAAAAGTCTGTAAGGGAATGTGTTTGGAATGAGGGTGAGGAAGAAAATACCAGTTTTGATATTGCAGTGCGAGATATTGTGTGCTAAAATGATTAAGGATAAGATTGTTTTTGGTGAATTTTATTGTTTAGCAAAATGAATAAATGAGATATTATGGTAAATCCGCCCCGTATGTGATGAATAGCGGGATTGAGTGTAGTTTGACAGGATAAAACTGGTTTAGAAAAGTAAAGAATCAATCCGCCCCGCAAAGTGTGTTTTTAGCCCAGTAATAGCAAGGGTTTCAGAGGA
>DBKX01000183.1:10157-13608 GCA_002297865.1 Lachnoclostridium sp. UBA739 | reverse complement strand
ATCCAGCATTTGAGGGTATGCCTAAAAACGGTGAGGATAGACGTTTCATGGCAATGCCAGCATACCTTGGCGGTAACTTCAAAATGGCAGGAATGAAGTGGTATGGTTCTAACATTGAGAACAAAAAGGAAGGGTTACCACGTTCCATCTTGATGATGATGCTCAATGACAAGGACACAGGAGCACCTCTTGCATTAATGTCAGCCAATCTGTTGAGTGCGTACCGTACAGGAGCAATACCAGGTGTAGGAGCGAAATATTTAGCACGAAAAGATTCAACAGCCGTAGCAATCATCGGACCTGGTGTGATGGGCAAAACTTCACTTAGTGCCTTTGTCAGTGTTTGTCCGAACTTAAAGACTGTTAAAATCAAAGGACGTTCCAAACGCTCGATTGATTCTTTTGTAGAATTTGTGAAGAAGGAGTGCCCACAGATTCAAGAAATAATGGTATGTGAGACCATGGAAGAAGCCGTTCGAGACAGTGATATTATCAGTACTACAACAAGTGTTGGAAATAAGGAAAAAGACTTTCCGTATATTGACGAAGCGTGGATTAAGAAGGGAGCATTAATCTGTATGCCTTCTGCGGCACGTTTCAACGAAAGCTTTTACTTAGACAAAGACACGAAGCTTGTAGTGGATAACTATAAATTATATGAAGCATGGGCAGACGAATATCCATATCCAAGCTACGATTCCGTTCAGATTGTAGGCACAAAGTTTATGGATCTGCTTCATGATAATAAGATTAAAAGGGAAGAGATTATTGATGTAGCCGACGTCATAACCGGTGTACACAAAGGTCGCGAAAGTGAAGAGGAACGCATTATTTATTCCGTAGGTGGTATGCCAGTGGAAGATATCGCATGGGGCGAAACAGTGTATCGCAATGCGTTAAAGCTTGGAATTGGAATAAAACTACCTTTGTGGGACAAGCCAGAATTAGCATAGCAATTAAAAGATAAGGAATTGGCAAGGTTAACGTTCGGCATTTACAGGAGGGTATTAGGATGCAGAACAATCAGAGAACCATTATGCCATTACAGCCTTATCTAGTATTGCAGTCGAATACATATAAGCGTATGGAAGATTTGGATTTGGGAATATCCCATTTTTATGAATTTACCTTAGAAGAGGGAAATCAGCATTCCGTCTATTCGGTACCAGATGGAAGTATTGATTTGCTTTTTAACATTGGAAAAAATGAAGTACATACTTATTTAAGCGGCACGGTATTTCGTGCAAAACCTTGGGAAATGGGGGAAGACAAAACTTGGATTGGAGTTCGGTTTCAGGCAGGAGAGGGAATTCTCCCAAAAGAAATATCCATGGATATGCTTGTGGATCAGGACTTAAAAATAGATGGAAATCTATTCGGGGATCGTTTGGCAGAGCGAATTGCGTTGGCAAAGAATATGCAGGAGAGGGTTACTATTTTTAAGGAAGCCTATCAGAAACTGATGAAAAAGAATGAGAAAATCAGCTTAAAGCAGAATATTGATGCCTATGTGAGAAACCGTATTTGCCAAAGGAAAGGAAATGTATCCATTGAAGATTTAGCAGCAGAAACAGGATATTCTTCCTGTTATGTGAGAAGGGTGTTTAAGGAGTTTCATGGAATTTCTCCAAAACAGTTTGCGGAGTTTATTCGTTTTCAGAATCTGCTTCAAATTATTAAGGAGAATAAGATCTCATATGAGCAGATTGCTTTAGAGTGTGGATACTATGATGAACCACACATGATGAAAGATTTTAAATGCTATACAGGTGTAACCCTAGAACATTATAGCAGCATGATAGAGGACAAGAAAAATTTAATATAGGAGGCGGATTTTATGAGTGAGTTAGCAAAGATTGAAATTATAACAGGAATGTCAAAGTTAAGTAATCTGAAGAAAGCATTAAGTAAGGTTGGTGTTCGAGGAATTACGGTTATGCAGGTACTTGGATGCGGCGTAGAAAAAGGCAACCAGGAATTTGAAGTGGATGAGAATGAAGTGATGGAACTTCTTCCAAAGCAGCAGATTAACCTTGTAGTGGAAAAATCAAAAGTTAATAAAATCGTAGAGTTAGTCAAACAGGAATTGTACACAGGTCATATTGGTGATGGTAAGATTTTTGTCTATGATATTGAAAATGTAATTCGTGTTCGTACAGGTGATGAAGGGATAGATGCACTGTAACATACAAACGAGAGGAGAATAGCTTATGGGTGAGAAAAAATTAGGTTTAGGAAGTGTCGTATCCATATCCGTTGGGCTGGTTATTGCGACCAGCTGTCTAGTCTCATTAGGACAGGGAGCAGGAAGCCTTGGAGTTCCCTTTATTGGTGCTATGGTCGTTGCGATGCTTCTTAACATGACAACAGTAGCATCCTTATCGGAACTGAATGCATTAATGCCCAATATAACGGGAGGATTGGCTCAATACACCTTAGCAGCGCTAGGACCATTTCCAACCCTGCTTTCTATGGTTGGTGGATATCTTGTATGTAATACCATGTCCTGTGGAGTGGAAGCATCCATTTTTTCATTCGCTGTGGCAGACACAACAGGGCTGAAAATTCCAAGTATATTTTATACTTTGGTAATTGTAGTTGTACTGTTGATTGCAAATCTGTATGGTGTGGATATGTTTGCCAAAATTCAAAATGTAGTGGCATTTTTGCTAATTGGTTCTTTAGTAGGCTTGGGTATCATTGGTATGCTTGGTCTTGGTACAGGACAAAAGATAAGTCAGCCATATGCCCTAAACAGCAGTTTTAAAGATGTGGTATCTATGACAGCTGTTGCTTTCTGGCTCTTTATTGGAGCAGAATATGCCATTCCAGTTTCAAAGGACGTAAAAAATGCAAAGCGTAACGTGCCGTTAGGTATGATTTTAGGGCTAGCACTCATTTGTCTGATGCAGGCAATTATGATACTAGGTTTTCACAACTATACAGAATGGGGGGATTTGGCCGATTCTCCAGCACCACATTTATTATATGGATATAATTTGCTTGGAAACTTCGGTAAGGTGTGGATGACGTTAGTTGGAGCACTTGCAGTTATCAGTACCCAGAATTCAACGGTAAATAGTCTGGCAGCTATCTGCCAGGGAATGGCAAAGATGAACATGATGCCTCAGATTTTCGCTAAAACCAATAAACATAATGTGCCTTGGTTTGGACAGGTATTTGTCAGTGCTGCAATTTTTGGTTTTGCAGTTGCAAGTAACAACTCTTCAGAAGGAATCAGTTTCTTAATTTTAGTAGGCTCCGTATCTCGGATGGTTTCTTACATATTGGCCCATGTAGATGTATTAAGATTCCGAAAACGACTTCCGAAGGCACCAAGAGCCTTTAAGCTGCCTGGTGGTCCAGTAATTCCAGTAATCGGAATCGTTGGAACGGTTTATATGATTTTAAATATTTCCACAGATCCACATGAACGTTTGATGATTTGGCT